>NZ_SMKO01000109.1 GCF_004348685.1 Nonomuraea deserti
ACCGACCCTCCCGACGATCCGCCCGACGACCCGCCGCCCGGCACGAACGAGCCCGACTCTCCGGTGCGGGACAGGGAGCCGCTCCTGTCGGTCTCGGTGTCGGTGTCGCTCGGCCTGCCGGTGCTCGGCGGCGACGGCGACGGGGTGGTGGACGCCGGCATCGGCCTGGGCCTGGGCACCAGCCTCCTGGGAGTCGTTCTGGTGCCCGGGTCGGTGCTGCTCGGACGGCAGATCGTGGCTCGCAGGGTACGCCGGTCGCGCGAGCGGAGACGGCCGTGAGTTGCGTGACACCGGCCATGATCGTCTACTATCGGCGTCGAATAGAGGGCGTCCCCCGGCCTGAATAACTCCTGACCGGAACCCGCCCTGCGGTTCAGGGTGAGGAGAACAGTGGCGGTTGCGTCACCCGCCGTCCGGTCGTACGGTTCTGCCCGTGAGTGCGGCGGGGCCACCGTGCTCACCACCGTGCTCATCGCTGTGCTGCTCGTGGCGGGGGTGCCCGCGCACGCTGACCCCAAGCCCACGGTCAAACGGCTGAAGAAGGAGCTGGCCGGGCTGCAGAAGGAGTCGGACAGGCTCATCGCCGACTACTACGGCAGCCGCATCGCCCGGCAGAAGGCCGAGAAGGCGGAGAAGGCCGCGCGGGAGAAGCTGGCCGCCGCCCAGAAGGTCTACGACCGCCACTCCACCGAGCTCAGAGCCATGGCCGTCGCACAATACACCGGCGGCGATCCCGGCGCGCTCGCCCTGCTGTCCGGCGAGCGGGAACCGTCGGCCCTCTTCGGCCGGATGGCGTTGTCCCGGCACCTCGTCGCCCGGCAGGACGCCATGCTGCGCGACCACGCCAGGGTCAGGGACGCGCACCGGCGGGCGACGGACGAGGCCGCGGCCCGCGCCAAGGAGCTCGCCCGCACGACGGACGAGCTCGGGAAGCGCAAGGACAAGGCCGAGAAGCAGATCGAACGCGTCAAGGACAAGATCGACCAGCTGCACGAGGCGCCGGGCGTGCGGCGCTCCGACGGCACGTGGGTGCCGCAGCTGCCCGAGGGGTCCGACCACATCACGCCCAGGATGCGGCTGGTCAAGAAGCTCATCCAGGACCGGTTCGACGTGCCGTACGGGATCGGCTGCTTCCGGGCGATCCAGGACGGCGGCGAGCACCCGCTCGGGCGCGCCTGCGACTTCATGCTGAGCCGCGGCGGCGCCATGCCGTCGGCGGCGGAGCTCGAACGCGGCGACCGGATCGCCAAATGGGCGATCAAGAACGCCAGGCGGTTCGGCATCATGTACGTCATCTACCGCCAGCGCATCTGGCACGCCAGGACCGGGACGTGGCGCACGATGTCGGACCGGGGCGGCACGACGGCCAACCACTACGACCACCCGCACATCTCGGTCTATTGACCGGTCAGTCCTTGGCCAGGGCCGCCAGCAGGCGGTCCTCGGTGACCTCGGGGCCGGTCAGCTGCTCGGTGATCGCGCCGTCACGCAGCACCACCACGGTGTCGCAGTTTTCCACCAGCTCGGCGACGTCGGACGAGATGAGCAGGATGGCCAGCCCGTCGACGGCGAGCTCGTCCAGCAGCGCCTGCATCTCCAGCTTGGTCGCCACGTCGACCCCGCGGGTCGGCTCGTCCAGCAGCAGCACCTTGGGGTGCATGGCCAGCCACCGTGCCAGCAGCACCTTCTGCTGGTTGCCGCCCGACAGCTCGCCGGCCGGCTGCCGGGGCGAGACCGCCTTGATCCCCAGCCGCTTCATGAACGTCGCCACGATGCCGTCCACCTGCGCGTCGGACACGATCCCCGCCCGCGACAGCCGTGGCAGCGCGGCCAGCGCGATGTTGTCGCGCACCGACAGCGTGGGCACGATGCCCTCGGTCTTCCTGTTCTCCGGGACCAGGCCGATCCCGGCGCGTACGGCGCTCCTGACCGACCACTTGCGGGCTCCCGGCGACGGGCGCGCGCCGGCCACCGTCACCTGCCCCGCGTCGACCGGCAGGGCGCCGGCGATGGCGCGGGCCGTCTCGCTGCGGCCGGCGCCGAGCAGCCCGCCGAGCCCGACCACCTCGCCGGCCCGCATCGCCACCGACACCCCGTCGAGCACGTGGTGACGGGTGAGGCCCTTGGCCTCCAGCACGGGCACGTCGGCGGGCTCCTCGGCCTCGCCGGCGGCGAGCGGCGGCTCCACCGGGTGGAACGGCCGCCCCAGCATGAGCGAGACCAGCCGCAGCCGGTCGAGTGCCGCCAGCGGCCCGGTGTGCACGACCCGGCCGTCACGCAGCACCGTGACCCGGTCGCAGATGCCGAACAACTCCTCCAGCCGGTGGGTGACGTAGATGACCGAGCGGCCCTCCTCGCGCAGCCGGGTCACGGCAGCGAACAGGGTCTCCAGCTCGGCCTGCTCCAGCGCCGACGTGGGCTCGTCCATGATGACCAGGCGGGCGTCCGCGGAGGCCGCCCTGGCCAGCGCGACGAGCTGGCGGGTGCCCTCGTTGAGCGAGGCGAGCGGGCGGCGCACGTCGACCCGCAGCCCGTACGCGGCCAGCAGTTCTTCGGCGCGGGCGTGCACGGCGGCGGAGTCGATCAGCCCGAGCCGGCCCCGGGGTTCCCTGCCCAGCAGCAGGTTGCGGGCGACGCTCATGGTGGGGACGAGGTTGGTCTCCTGGTGGATCGTGGCGATCCCGGCCCGCCTGGCGTCGGCCGGGCCGGCGAACCTGACCGGCTCGCCGCGGAAGCGCAGCTCGCCCGCCTCGGGTGCGTAGACGCCTGAGAGCACCTTCACCAGGGTCGACTTGCCCGCGCCGTTGCCGCCGATCAGGGCGTGCACCTCGCCGGGGCGTACGGACATGGTGACGTGGTCGAGGGCGGTGACGCCCTGGAAGGTCTTGAGAACGCCTGCCACCTGTAGCACGGTTGCCTCCGCCTCGATCGTGGTCGAGGAAAAAAACATTCCCGTAACGGGTTCGTCACATTCGATCAATAGGCGATCAGAACTGGGCGACGTGCAGGCGCACCCCTCGGCCGCTCAGCTCGTCGAGCACGTCGCGGGGCGCGGAGTCGTCGGTGACCAGGTGGTCGATCTGGTCGGCGGGCACGGTCTGGACCATCGTGTCGACGCCGACCTTGGTGTGGTCGGCCAGCACGACGACCTCCTCGGCGGCCGCGGCCAGCGCCCGGTCGACGCCCGCCACCTGCATGTTGGGCGTGGACAGCCCGCGGTCGGCGCTCAGCCCGTTGCCCGAGATGAACGCCCTGCGCACCCGCAGCCCCGCCAGCGAGTGCTCGGCCGCGCTGCCCACCAGGGCCAGGATCGGCCCGCGCAGCGTGCCGCCGGTCAGCATCACCTCGACGCGCGGCGAACCGGCCAGCACCTGGGCGACCAGCAGCGAGTTGGTCACCACGGCCAGCTCGGAATGCCTCGTCAGGCGGCGGGCGAACTCCTGGGTGGTGGTGCCGGGACCGACGACGATGGCGTCGCCGTCCTCCACGAGCGCGGCGGCCAGCTCGGCGATGGCGGCCTTCTCGGCGGACTCGAGCGAGACCTTGTGCGCGTAGCCCGCCTCGCGCGACAGCTCGCCCGGCAGGGTGGCGCCGCCGTGGTGGCGGTTGAGCAGGCCCTCCGACTCCAGAGCGCGCAGGTCGCGGCGGACGGTGACCTCGGAGGAGCGGACGGCCTGGGCCAGCTCGCGCAGCGACACCGCGCCGTTGGCACGCACCAGCTCGAGGATGCGCTGCCTGCGTTCGGCGGCGAACACGGGCCTGCGGCCGTCGCTCTGCGTGTCGCTCACGTCCCGATCATATTCGACGCGCCAACATGCGTTCACCTCTGACCGAACGCGAACGAATCTGATCGGAAATCTTGACCGGCTCGGTCCGGCAGTGCTTACTTTGGAGCATGTCAGGGTCAAAAGCTGTCCGAACGTGATCAGCGCATCGAAAGGACCCCCCGTTGCGTAAGCCCCTCGTGCTGTTGCTCGCCGTCCTGATGTCCGTCTTATGGCAGGTGCCGCCACCCGCCTCCGCCTCTGCCGCCGGCGAGCGGCACGGACTGCGCGGCGACTACTACCTCGCCTCGGCGGCGGGCGCTTTCGACTTCGCCGAACTCAAGGCCAGCGTCGTCGACCCCAACCTGGAGCTGGCCGACCTGAACCCCGTGTTCACGATGCTGACCGGCAGGGAGGACGACGTCACCGTCCGGTGGACCGGGCAGATCGAGCCCGAGCACTCCGAGACCTACACCTTCTCCATGATCGGCGACAACGGCTTCCGCCTCTGGATCGACGGCGAGCCGATCATCGACCACTGGGTGGACGACTGGGACAAGGAACAGACCGGCACCCCGATCGCCCTGGAGGCCGGCAGGAAGTACGACGTCAAGGTCGAGTACTTCGAGCACTACGGCGGCGCCCACCTGCGGCTGCGGTGGGAGAGCCCGAGCCAGCCGAAGGCCGTCGTCCCCGCGGACGCGTTCACGCTGCCCGAGGGCTTCGACCCCGGAGGCCCGTCCGAGGCCCGGCTCGACGAGGCCGGTGACGTCGCCACGCTCACCTTCCCCAAGGCGCTCGCCGCACTGCCCGCGGGCGCGGCCGGCAAGCTCGCCGTCACCGTCGCAGGGACGGCCTGGCCCGTGACCGCGGCGACCCTCAAGAGCCCCGAGACCGTCGAGCTCAAGCTGAAGCACCCGATCCCCGCCAAGGCCGGCAACACCGTACGCACCGGCTACGACGGCACCGGCGGCATCGCCTACGCCGACGGCACCGAGCTGGCCGCCTACACCTACGGCTACGTGCACAACGCCTCGGCCTACATCCTGCGCAGCAAGTGGGCCGACGACGTCAACCCGGCGAAGCCGCTGCCCGAGTACCCCAGGCCGCAGCTCGTCAGGGACCGCTGGCACAGCCTCAACGGCACCTGGCAGTTCGGCCCGGCCAAGGAGGGCGAGGCCGCGCCCGTCGGCCGTGACCTGCCCGAGCGCATCGTCGTGCCGTACCCGGTCGAGTCCCAGCTGTCCGGCATCGGCCGGCACGAGGAGCGCATGTGGTACCGCAGGACGTTCGAGGTGCCGCGCGGCTGGCGCGGCGAGCGCGTCCTCCTGCACCTCGACGCGGTGGACTGGCAGGCCGCCGTCTACGTGAACGGCAAGCAGGTCACCACCCACAAGGGCGGCTACGACCGGATCAGCGTGGACGTGACCGGCGCGCTCAAGCGCCACGGCCGCCAGGAACTGGTCGTGGGCGTGTACGACCCGACCGACACCGGCAGCCAGGCCGTCGGCAAGCAGCGGCTCAACCCGGGCGGCATCTGGTACACCGCCGTGTCCGGCATCTGGCAGTCCGTCTGGCTCGAGCCGGTCGCCAGGGACCACATCGAGCGCGTCGACGCCGTGCCCGACGTGCCGGGCGAGGCGGTGAAGGTGACCGTGCACGGCTCGCCGGGCACTGTGATCGTGACGGCCAGGGACGGCGGGCGCGTGGTCGGCAGGGCCACCGGCAGGACCGGCAAGGAGCTCAGGATCCCGGTGCGCGAGCCCAGGCTCTGGTCTCCCGACGACCCGCACCTGTACGACCTGGAGGTCAGGCTCAAGCGTGACAGGGTCGAGTCCTACTTCGGGATGCGCTCCATCGAGGTGTCCGGCAACCGGATGATCCTGAACGGCCGGCCGGTCTTCCAGATCGGCCCTCTCGACCAGGGCTTCTGGCCCGACGGCATCTACACCGCCCCGACCGACGAGGCCCTGCGCTACGACCTGGAGCAGACCAGGGCGCTCGGCTTCAACGCGGTGCGCAAGCACGTCAAGGTCGAGCCCGACCGCTGGTACCACCATGCCGACAAGCTGGGCCTGCTCGTCTGGCAGGACATGCCGTCGACCGTGCGCGCCGACGACCGGCCCCAGTTCGAGGCCGAGCTGCGCGAGCTGGTCGACCAGCACCGCAGCAGCCCGTCGATCGTGATGTGGGTGCCGTTCAACGAGGGCTGGGGCCAGTACGACCAGGCGCGCATCGCCGACCTGGTCAAGAGCTGGGACCCCTCGCGCCTGGTGAACAACATGAGCGGGGTCAACTGCTGCGGCGCCGTGGACGGCGGCAACGGCGACGTGCAGGACTTCCACATCTACCCCGGCCCCGGCAACCCCGGCAAACCCGAGGGGACCAGGGCCAACGTGATCGGCGAGTACGGCGGGCTGGCCCTGCCGATGGTCGGCCACACCTGGGCCGGCGGCGGCTGGGGCTACGCGGTCGAACCCGACCCCGAGTCCCTCACCGACCGCTACGTCGGCATGATCGAGGAGCTCGAGCGGCTGCACGCCTGCGAGCAGCTCAGCGCCGCGATCTACACCCAGACGACCGACGTCGAGACCGAGATCAACGGCCTGATGACGTACGACCGGGCGGTCACCAAGCCCGACGTGAAGCGCGTCCACGACGCGCACAAGGCGCTGACGGACGCGATCAACCCGCCCTGCGCCTGAGCTCCGCGCGCGCCCGGGCCCTCGTGGCCCGGGCGCGGCTCCTGATAGGAAAGGAACGCCATGACCCCCCATATCCGGGCAGCCGCGCTGACGCTGGCCGTGCTCCTCACCGCGTCGGCCTGCGCCAAGTCGGAGGAGCCCCAGAGCGCGCCCGCCGCCACCGGCACCGCGGGGCAGCAGGTCGTCCAGACCCCCTCCGGCACGGCCGGGCCCACCTGCACGCTCGAACAGTTCGGCGGCACGAAGTTCGACCTCAAGACGGCCACGGTCGGCTTCTCCCAGTCCGAGAAGGAGGCCAACCCGTTCCGAATCGCCGAGACCAAGTCGATCAGGGACGAGGCGGCCGAGCTCGGCATCAAGGACCTCAAGGTCACCAACGCCCAGTCGCAGTTCTCCAAGCAGATCACCGACGTCCAGCAGCTCATCGCCCAGGGCGTGCAGCTCCTGGTCATCGCCCCGCTGAACTCCGACGGCTGGGAGCCCGTGCTCCAGCAGGCCGCCGCCAAGAAGATCCCGATCATCACGGTCGACCGGAAGATCAACGCCAAGCCGTGCAGCGACTACCTGACGTTCATCGGCTCGGACTTCTACGAGCAGGGCAAACGCGCCGCCGACCGCATGATCGACGCGCTGGGCGGCAAGGGCAAGGTCGCCATCCTCCTCGGCGCCCCCGGCAACAACGTCACCACCGAGCGTACGAACGGCTTCAAGGACCGGGTGAAGGAGAAGGCGCCGGGCATCACGATCTCGTTCGAGCAGACCGGCGAGTTCGCCCGCGAGAAGGGCCAGCAGGTCACCGAGCAGCTCATCCAGTCCAACCCCGACATCAACGGCATCTACGCGGAGAACGACGAGATGGCCCTGGGCGCGGTGACCGCGCTGAAGGGCGCGGGCAAGGAGCCGGGCGACATCAAGATCGTGTCAGTGGACGGCACCCGCAGCGCCGTCCAGGCCATCGCCGACGGCTGGCTGCACGCGGTCATCGAGTCGAACCCCCGCTTCGGCCCGCTGGCCTTCGAGACCGCCCAGAAGTTCCTGGACGGAGAGGCCATCCCCGACAAGGTGATCATCTCCGACCGGGACTACGACACGACCAACGCCAAGGACTCCCTCGGTGAGGCGTACTGACTTGGAACCGGTTCTCGAGGCCAAGGAGGTCAGCAAACGCTTCCCCGGCGTGCTCGCCCTCGACGGCGTGTCCCTCGCCCTCCGCCCGGGCGAGGTGCACGCCCTCGTGGGGGAGAACGGCGCCGGCAAGTCCACGCTGATCAAAGTCTTCACCGGCGTGTACCAGCCGGACGGCGGCGAGCTGCGCCACCAGGGCGAACCCGCCGCCTTCGGCACCCCCATGGACGCGCAGCGCGCCGGCATCTCCACCATCTACCAGGAGGTCAACCTCGTCCCGATGATGAGCGTGGCCCGCAACCTGCTGCTCGGCCGCGAGCCGCGCCGCTTCGGCGTGATCGACGCGGCCGCCATGAACGGCGAGGCGGAACGGGTCCTCGCCGGCTACGGCGTCGATACCGACGTCAGGCGGCCGCTGCGGACGCTCGGCGTCGGCGGCCAGCAGATGGTCGCCCTGGCCAGGGCGGTGTCCATCGACGCGCGGGTGGTCATCATGGACGAGCCCACCTCGTCGCTGGAGCCGCGCGAGGTCGAGACGCTGTTCGGGGTGATCAGACGGCTGCGCGACCAGGGCATCGCCGTCATGTACGTCAGCCACCGCCTCGACGAGCTCTACCAGGTGTGCGACCAGGTGACCGTACTGCGCGACGGCCGCGTCGCCCACACCGGGGCGCTGGCCGACGTGGAGCGCCTGCGGCTCATCTCGCTGATGCTCGGCCGAGACCTGAACGAGGTCCGCTCGCACGGCATGACCCGCTTCTCGCGCGACCGCGCGGCTGCGGACCCCGCAGGCGCTCCGGACGGCGGGGAGAGCCGGCGCTCCCCGGCCGTCGAGGCGCGCGGCCTGACCCGGCGGCACGTCCTCGACGGCGTGGACGTGTCCGTGCGGCCTGGCGAGGTCGTCGGGCTCGGCGGGCTGCTCGGCGCCGGCCGTACCGAGACCGCCAAGGCCATCGTCGGCGCGCTCCCGCTGGACGGCGGGCAGGTGCTCGTGGCCGGGGCGCCCGTGCGCGCCGGCTCCACCACGGCGGCCATCCGCGCGGGCGTCAGCCTGCTGCCCGAGGACCGCAAGGCCGAGGGCATCATCCCGACGCTGTCCGTCCGCGAGAACATCGCGCTCGCCGCGCTGCCCTCGCTCGGCCGGGCCGGCGTGGTGTCGGACGCCAAGATCGACCGCGTGGTCGAGATCTTCATGCGGAGGCTGAGGATCAAGGCCGCGTCGCCGCACCAGCTCGTCTCCGAGCTGTCCGGCGGCAACCAGCAGAAGGTGCTGCTCGCCCGCTGGCTTGCCGTACGGCCCAAGGTGCTGCTGCTCGACGAGCCCACCCGGGGCATCGACGTCGGCGCCAAGGCCGAGGTGCAGGCGCTGATCGACGAGCTGGCCGGGGAAGGACTGGGCGTGCTGCTGATCTCCTCCGACCTGGAGGAGCTGGTCGAGGGCGCCGACCGGATCCTCGTGCTGCGCGACGGCGCGGTCGCCGGGGAGCTGTCGGGCGACGACGTCACCGAGGAGAGGATCATGGCGACGATCGCGGAGCAGTCCGATGGCTGAGCTCACCACCCGGGGCGGCGGCCGCGTCGCCGTGCTGAAACCGCGCGTGTTCGCCTGGGTGCAGGACTACGGCGTGTACGCGGCCGTGCTGGCGCTGCTGCTGTTCAACGTGCTGTTCACCCCGCACTTCCTGGACGCGTCGAACTTCCGCACCCAGCTCGTCCAGGTCACCCCCATCGTGATCGTCTCCCTGGGCATGGCCCTGGTGATCGGCACCCAGGGCATCGACCTGTCGGTCGGCTCGGCGATGTCGCTGGCCGCCGCGCTCGTCGTCCTCTACCTCGGGTACGGCTGGCTGCCCGCGCTGATCGTCGCCGTGCTCGGCGGCGCCGCGGTGGGGGCCGTGGGAGGGGCGCTGGTCGCCTACGTCAACGTGCAGCCGATCGTGGCCACGCTGGCCCTGCTGGTCGGCGTACGGGGGCTGGCCAACGTGCTCGTGCCGCAGCTGGTCGAGTTCCGCAACCCCGACCTGATCGCGCTGGGAAGCAGCTCGGTCGCCGGGATCCCCGTCATCGTGCTGATCGCGGCGGCCCTCACACTCGTGGTGATGTTCGTGGTGCGGCGGACCACGTTCGGCCGGCAGGTGGTGGCGATCGGCGGCAACCGGTCGGCCAGCGAGCTGTCCGGGCTGCCCGTCAGGCGTGTCCTGCTGATCGTCTACGTGATCTCCGGGCTGCTAGCGGCGCTGGCCGGGGTGCTCGCCACCGCACGGCTGCAGGCCAGCGACCCGACGTCGCTCGGGCTGTTCATCGAGCTGTCGGCGATCACCGCGGTCGTCGTCGGCGGCACCCCGCTGACCGGCGGCCGCATCAGGGTGCTGAGCACGGTCATGGGCGCGCTGCTCATGCAGCTGCTGGCGGCCACGCTGATCAAACACAACCTGCCGCAGTCGTGGACCCAGATGGTCCAGGCGGTCATCATCCTGGCCGCCGTCTACGCCACCAGGGAGCGTGCAACGCGATGAACCGCGGACAGGTGAGCCGGGTGCTCCAGCAGCACGGCGCGGTCATGGTGCTGGCCGTGGTGGTGATCGTGGGCAGCCTGGCGTTCGACTCCTTCGCCACGCCGGGAAACGCGGTCAGCGTGGTGGTGTCGTCGTCGTTCCTGGCGATCATCGCGATCGGCATGACGTTCGTCATCATCAGCGGCGGCATCGACCTGTCGGTCGGGTCGCTGTTCGTGCTGGGAGGTGTGCTGGGGGCGTACGGTTCCCAGTACGGGCTCGTCGTGGCGCTGCTGCTGCCGCTGGCGGTGTGCGGGCTGGTCGGCCTGCTGCAGGGCCTGGTGATCGCGCGTACGGGCATGGCGCCGTTCATCGTCACCCTGGCCGGGCTGCTGGGCGTGCGCGGCCTCATGCTGGCGATCTCCGACGAGGGCGCCACGACGTATCTGGTGAAGGACCCGGCCTTCGCGGAGCTGGGGCGGGGGCAGGTGCTCGAGCTGTCGTACCCGGTCTACATCACGATCGCCCTGTCGCTGGCCGCGATGGTGCTGCTGCAGCGTACGGGCTTCGGCCAGAACGTCTACGCCATCGGCGGCAACGAGCAGGCGGCGGCGCTCATGGGCGTGCCTGTCGCGCGGACGAAGGTCTACGTGTACCTGATGTCGGGGCTGCTCGCCGGCCTGGCCGGCGCGCTCAACGCGGCCCGCCTGTCGTCCGGGGTCACGATCCTCGGCATCGGGCTGGAACTGGACGTGATCGCCGCCGTGGTGATCGGCGGGACCCTGCTGACCGGGGGAGCAGGGGGGATCACGGGGACGGTGGCCGGGGTGCTCCTGCTCGGCGTGATCCAGAGCCTGATCAACCAGGTGGGCAACCTCACGTCCGCGTTCCAGCAGGTGGTGAGCGGGTTGTTCCTGGCGCTGGTGGTGGTGGCGCAGCGGCTCCTGAGCAAGGCGCAGCGGCTGACCTGACGGCACGGCCCGGGGGAGCCGCCCCCGGGCCGCCGTCGCCGGCGCGGGCCGGTGTGCGGCGCCCCCGCACACCAGGCTGTACGGCCCGCGCGCCGGGCGGTCAGGCCAGTGTCTCCCACCAGCCGTCCACCACCGGGGCGGCCGTGGTGTCCACCGCCTCGCCCGGCCTGGGCACGGCGATCGTGACGTCGCGGGCCTTGGCCTCGCGCCACAGCCGCTCCACCGGCTCCGCCCACGGGTGCAGGGCCAGCGTGAACGTCGCCCAGTGCACCGGGAGCAGCAGCCTGCCGCCCAGGTCGAGGTGGGCGTTGACGGCCTCTTCCGGCGTCATGTGGATGTCCGGCCAGGCCGGGCTGTAGGCGCCGATCGGCATGAGCGTCAGGTCGAACGGCCCGTGCGCCGAGCCGATGCCCCGGTACCCCTCGAAGTAGCCGGAGTCGCCGGCGTAGAACACCCGCCTGCTCGCCCCTGCGACCACCCAGGAGCCCCACAACGTGTCGTTGCGGGTGAACGTCCGGCCGGAGAAGTGCCGGGCCGCCGTGGCGACGAAGCGCAGCCCGGCGACCTCCGCCTCCTCGTTCCAGTCGAGCTCGATGATCCGGAACGCGGGCACGCCCCACCGCTCCAGGTGCGCGCCGATGCCCAGCGGCACCAGGAACGGCGCCTTCTGCGTCCGCGTCAGCGCGCGCACGGTCGCCAGGTCGAGGTGGTCGTAGTGGTCGTGGGAGATGGCGATCGCGTCGATCTGCGGCAGCTCGCCGAGCTCCACGGGCACCGGGTGGTGCCGCTTCGGGCCGATCAGGCGCGAGGGCGAGACCCGCCTGCTCCACACCGGGTCGAACAGCACCCGCCTGCCCTCGATCTCGACCAGCGTGGAGGCGTGGCCGTACCAGACGGCCCGCACGCCGTCGGTGGGCGGCGGCCCGGACGGCGGGACGCGCAGCGGGACGAGGCCGCCGGGGCGGCGCTGCTCCCTGTCCTTGGCCAGGTCGCCGAGCATGCTCGCGGGCGGCCTGGCCAAGGCCGTCTCCGGCGTCGGATTGACGAACGCGCCGTCCCTGAACTGCGGCGAACGCCGTATCCTCGCCTCCCGGTCGGGCCCCGACGTCAGCGGCCGTACGCCCAGCTCGGCGGGCAGGTCGCGCAGTGCCCAGCCGGCTGCGGCGAGGGCCACACCACCCGCGAGGACGCGCCGTGCCGTCCGCATTCGTGCCATCGCTCACTCCCCTGGAAATCAGTCCGTCCCGCTCAACCCGGCGGGAATCCCCGGTGTTCCCCAACCTACGATATATCGCGATACTTCAAACTGTCTTGATCGCCCCGCCATCCACGATGTAGTCGGCGCCGTTGACGCTGCCGGCGTGCGGCGAGACCAGCCACGTGACGAGGGTGGCGATCTCCTCCGGTTCGATGAACCTACCGGTCGTCATGCCGGTGGCGGAGGGGAGCCCCGCCAGGAGCTGCTCGAGCTCCACGCCGTTGGCGGCCGCCACCGCTGCGCCGAACCTGCCCTGGCCCTCCCACAGGGGCGTACGGGTGGCGCCCGGCGAGACCGTGTTGACCCGCACTCCCCGCGGCCCGAACTCCTCCGCCAGCGCCTTCCCGAACGCGGTGAGCGCCGCCTTGGCCGACGTGTACGGGATCGGGCCGCTGCTCGGCGTCCGTGCGCCCGCCGAGGAGATGTTGACCACCGTGCCGCTCCGCCGGACGAGGCTCGGCAGGGCGGCCCTGGTGGCGCGTATGGCGCTGAAGAGGTTGAGGTCGTAGGTCTCGCGCCAAACGTCGTCGTCGAAGCCGAGGAACCCGTCGAGCATGCCCTCGCCTCCGTCGCCGCCGCCCACGTTGTTGACCAGCACGTCGACGTCGCCCAGCTCGGCCAGCGCCCGCTCGATCACCTGGGCGGGGCCGTCCGGCGTGGACAGGTCGGCGGCCACGACGGTCGCGCCGGTCTCCTTCAGCGCGGGGGTGATCGTGCGCGCGGCGGCGACGACCCGCATCCCCTCGCCGGTCAGTGCCTGGGCGATCGCCAGCCCGATGCCCCGGCTCGCGCCGGTGACGATCGCCGTCTTGCCGTGGAGGTGCATGTCCATGGGGGCTTCCTTCACATGCGTCGGATGAGATGCCTTAAAGGTAGAACTGGCAACACCTATGATGCAAGTTCTGGTGGAGTGGATACGTTGGCGTATTCTGCTGGGGTGAGCGAGACCCAGCCGACCCCGCAGCCCGGCACCACCACGCAAGGCCGGCCCAGGCGGCCGGAGCCGTCCGGGCAGGCCGCGTCGGCCACGCGTGCCCTGCGGTCCGACGCCGAGCGGACGGTGCGCACGATCCTCGAGGCGGCCGAGCGTGTGCTGAGCAAGAACCCGGCGGCCACCATGGAGCAGATCGCCGAGGCGGCCGGCGTGGCGCGCACGACCGTGCACCGGAGGTTCGCCTCGCGGGAAGCGCTGGTGGACGCGATGGCGGCGTGGGCCACCCGGCAGTTCGCCGCCGCCGTGGACGCCGCCAGCCCCGAGAACACGCCGCCGCTGGTCGCGCTCTACCAGGTCACGGCCAACGTGCTCCGGGTCAAGAGCGACTGGGGGTTCGCGATGAGCCGGGCACTGTCGGCCGACCCGGAGGTGGCTCGGGTGCACGCGGACGTCGAGCAGCGCTGCACCCGGCTGTTCGAACGGGCCCGGTCGGCCGGGGTGCTGCGGGCCGACGTCGACTACGTCTGGGCCAAGCGGGCCTATTACGCGCTGATCCACGAGACCGTCCGGAGCCGCGACGGCGACCCGGACACGCTGGCGGTGCGCCTGGTGGACACCCTGCTACGAGGCCTCGGCACCGGCCAGAGCCTCACCTGACCCGCCCACCACGCACACGGGCCGCAGCCACCTCGTGTCGCGGGGTGCCGACGTTGTCGCTTCGGGGCGGGGCGGCAGCCTCCCACTGGGCGAGGACCCTGATCGTGCCGTCCGCCATCGGGACGGCCACGGCGCGCACCGTCCGTCCTCGCCTGCGCGCATCCCTCGCCTGCGCGCATCCCGGGCCTGCTTGAAGCCCAGACCCGTGTGCATCCCGGGCCTGCGTGAAGCCCAGGTTGCGTGAACGCGCGGCTGCGCGTGGGGTCCGGTCGCGGGGTACGTGACACGTGTACCCCGCGATTGCACCGCGGGAGCGGTCAGCCGATCGGGGAGAAACCCGGCTTCGACCAGATGGCGCGCGAGGCCGCCTCCGGGTCGTTCAGGTCGGCGGGTTCGACGTCGAAGACGTGGGTGGTGGCGGTCCCCGCGTCGTACCGGGGCCAGCCCGGGTCACCGGTGGCGGCGAACGCCGTCCAGGCCGTGCGGAACTGGTCCGACAGCTTCGGCAGGTCGGGTGACTCGCCGGCGAGCATCTGGGCCAGCTCGTCGTCGAGCGCCCCGAAGGTGAGCGGCACGTCCAGGCCGTGGCAGGCCCGGAACACCGGCGTGGGCGCCCAGGTCAGTTCGTAGGCGAAGGTCGTGCCGGTGTGCGCGTCGGCGAGCAGCGCGCTCGGCATCCTGAACATCCAGTCCGACAGCAGCGTCACGTACAGGTCCTCGTCGGACGCCCCCGGGTACGCCTCGCGGTAGGCGTGCTCGGCCCCGGCGGGCGCCAGGACGCGCATGGCCCGCCCGACGTCGTCGAACCTGCCGCCGCCCATGACGTGGAACATCCGGTACTCGTCCCGGTTGAAGCCCGTGATCAGCTCGACGTCGCGGCTCGCGCCGGCGGCCAGGGCGTTCCACGGCGTGTCGGGCAGCACCTCACCGTCCACCACGGGCGCGAACGCGAGCGGGGCGAACGCGATCGGCCCCCATTCACGGGGATTGCCGGGTATCTCCTCGGTGGCGACCGCCTCCGCCGCCGCCACGAGCACCTCGGCGGGGCTGTCGTACGGGGACTTCCCTCCAGTCCTGCCCACGATCGACTCCGTGACGCGCGCGGCGTGAGCCGGTGTGAAGAACATCCCCGGCACGCTCTGCGCGATGGCCCGCTGGAACAGGCCGTCAGCCAGCGGCATCGCCATCAGGCAGGCGACGGCGCCCGCCCCCGCCGACTCGCCGAACACCGTGACGTTGCCCGGGTCGCCGCCGAACGCCGCGATGTTCTCCCGCACCCAGCGCAGTGCGGCCACCGAGTCCAGCAGCCCCCGGTTGTCAGGAGCGCCGGGAACGTGGCCGTACCCCTCCATGCCGACCCGATGGTTGAACGTGACCACCACGACGCCGTGGCCCGCCAGCGTCGCGCCGTCGTAGACGGGCAGGTCGGCGCAGCCGGAGCGGTACGCGCCGCCGTAGATCCACACCATCACCGGCAGGCCCGAGCCGCCGGGGTCGGGCGTCCAGACGTTCACGGAAAGGCAGTCGAGCCCTCCGTCCGGGCTCCACGCGGGCAGGCCGGGCATCATCGGCGGCTGCGGCGGCCGCGGGCCGAACCGTACGGCCTCCAGCACGCCGTCCCACGGGTCGGGCGGCACGGGCGCGGCGAACCGCAGCGGCCCGAACGGGGTCTTCGCGAACGGTATGCCCTTGAAGACCGAGATGCCGTCATGCTCAGAACCGCGTACCCGGCCGGCGCCGATAGTGATCATTCGTTTCCTTCCTTCAGCGTCTCCGATCTTCAGTCTGGTGTCTTTCGCGAGATTTGCGACCCGGAAACGGCCACGGATTAGGGCGGCAGCGGCCCAGCGACAGCGACTGCTGCGCCATCACCGGGGCCAGACGGCCAGGGCCAGGGCAGCGGCGGTGGCCGTGCCCCAGGCCGTGTCCGACCTCGTGGCTGATCAGGTAGCGCCGGTAGGCGGTCAGCCGGCCCTCGTAATGCGGGACGCCCTCGGCCCAGCGCAGGGCGTTGATGACGGAGCGGGTGCCGTTCCAGCAGGAGAGGCTGCCCCCGGTGCGCAGCGGCCGGCACTGGCGGCGGGTGAGGCGAGGGCTGGACAGGGCGACGCGCAACCTCACCGGCGGATGATCGACCCTTCGGAAACGCCCCCAGCCTCGCTCGTCGTTGAGCGTGCGGTGCACCTCGGAGGCGAACGTACGGGGATCGAACGGCAGGCCACGCTCCACCTCGACCAGATACCGCACCGCCGCGCCGCGTCCCGGCCTCGCGGGCGCGCCGCCGCGCACGACGGCGTACTTCCCCGACGCCGCGTACGGCACCCGCACGGGCGCGCGCGGTCGCCGTTCGGGAGATGGTGGTGGCTCGCTGGAGGTGCCGCCGGGGGTCGCGGCCGGTGGGGTGGTCGGCGGGGCGGCCGACTCGGTGCCGCATCCGGTGGCGATGAGGAGAAGGAGCATCATCAGCAGTGCCAGCAGCGGCAACGTGGCCTCCCCACGAGATCACGGTGGGGAGAAATCCGATCATACGAGGCTGCTTGTCACGCTTGTCAGCCGGGGTGAGGGTTGCGCGGGTGAAAGGGGTGCCTAGTGGGGTGTGCGGCTTTTCGGCGACCCATGTGGTGATGGTGCATTCGTCGGCCACGGTCTTCGTGCGGGGCGTCGTGGTGATCGATGGGGGTACGCGTGACCTGTGGTGGTGTCGTGACCGGGGGCAGGCGGGACGGGGCGCTGCCGCGGGCGGCGTGGCTCAGGCGATGGCAGGCGCGTAGGGGGTGAGGTCGATGGGCGGTTCCTCGCCGAGGGCCAGGGCGGCGGCGATCCGGCCGGTGAACGGGCCCGCCGTCAGGCCGTACGAGCTCAGCCCCGTCGCCACCACCACACGGCTGGTAAGGCGGCCGATCAGCGCGCTGCCGGGGGCGTACACCGGGCGCAGACCGACCCTGGTCTCCGCGACCGTCGCGCCCAGCAGGCCCGGCGCCACCTGCAACCCCGCCTTGATCACTTCGCCGAGGCCGCCCATCGTGACACGCGGCGAGAACCCCACGTCCTCGATGGTCGCGCCGATGACGACGCGGGAATCGGGGAAGCCCAGCAGGTAGGGGCCGATCCTGGGCAGCACGATCGGCCACCAGGCCGTATCGATGCCCTCCAGGGTGACGTGCAGGATCTGGCCGCGCCTCGGGAAGACCGGCAGTTTCGCACCCAGCGGCCGGCACACCTCACCTGTCCACGCCCCGGCGGCCACGAGCACGATGTCCGCGTCGAGCGGAACTCCTTCACCGGGGAAGCTGTGGGCTCCCGTGCCGGTGAGCGGCGCGTCCGTCGTCTCAAGCGGCGTCGCCTGCCGCCAGGACGTGCTGCCCGCGCCGGCCACCTGCTCGCCGCCGCGGAACGGCACGTCCGCACCCGCCGGCCCGCCCGTGACCTCCGCACCCGCCGATTCGCTTGTGCGCTCCGCCCTGGCCGGCCCGCCCGTGGCCCCCGCGCCGGCCCGGCCGCCCGGGAGCGCTCCAGCGGTGGGCCCCGCGGGAACCTCGGGACCGGCTGAACGGGCGGTGGTGGCGTCGCCACGGAGAGGTCCAGAAGGTCCGGCCGACGTGCCGCCACCCGTCGTGGATCCGGCCGACGTGCCACCACCCGCGGGTCCGGCCGTTGGGCCACCATCCGCAGGGCCACCATCCGCAGGGCCACCATCCGCAGGGCCGGCCGTGGTGTCGTCACCGGCAGGCCCGGCCGGCTTGGCAGCCTCGACAGGCCCGGCTGGCCCGGCTGGTTCGGCAGGCCCGGCTCGTCCGGCCGTGGCGTTGTCGTTCGCCGGTCCGGCCGGGGAGCCGGTGCGGCCGGTCGTGCCGTGCAGGCCGGAGCCCACGGGGCGCAGGAGAACCTCGCCGCCCGGCGTGAGCGTCGCGATGCCCGTACGGACCTGCGCGCCCCGGGCGACGGCGGCGCGCAGGAGCGCCTCGCGGACCGCGCATCCGTTCACCCGGGCCGCCCCGGGCACGAGGATCGCGCTCAGGTCGTCGGACAGCGGCGGGAAGAGCTCAGACGGCGTGGGTACGTCGGTGATCTCCCCCATTTCCGGCGCTTCGGGGTAGCGGCGGTGCAACAGCGCGCGTACCTGCTCCAGCTCGGCCGGCTCCTCGGTCACCAGCAGGGCGCCCACCTTGGCGTAGCCGATGTCCTCGCCCAGCTCCTCGACGAGCCTCGGATAGTCGCGGGCGCCCTCGCGGGTCAGCTGGTACCACGCGTCGTCCTCCGCGTGGTCCACCCACGGGCACACGATCCCCGCGCCCGCCCCCGTCGCCTGGCCCCGGTAGCCCGACTCCACCACCGTCACCGTCGCGCCGCGGCCGGTCAGGTAGTAGGCCGCGGCGGCCCCGACGATGCCGCTTCCGATCACCACAACGCGCATGGTCCAATCGTCGCAGCCTCTCTGAACCGGCCTGACGGCCGGGTCGTCCCCTTACCATCCGGATACCGGCCCACGCCCCTCTCATGCCGGGGCGACCGGGCGGGCCCCGGGCGCGGCTCGCCGCCGCTCCCGGGGACCGCTTCCGTACGGTCAGGCGACGGTGTTGCAGCTCGGCACCCAGCCGACGACGCCCGTGGCGACGTTCCTGCCGTGCTCCCAGTCGCTGGTCGTCACGCCGTTGTCGCACGTGTACGGGGCGCCGGCGGCGAAGTTGTCCACCTCGAAGCCCTGGCCCGGGTAGCCGAGACCGTTCCGGGTCGACCCGCCGTCGGGGCGGGCGAAGATCCTGACCCCGGGCACCCGGAAGTCGTACCGGACCGCCCGCTGAGCGGCGTCCTCGGCCGCCACGGCCTGCGCGGACGGCGGCCAGGGGCAGCGCGGCGGCGGCGACCAGGGCGAGGGCGGCGGTCTTGATCGTCTTGTGCATGGTTCTTCCTGTTCTCTCGATCGCGTTGAGCGGCCCGCACCGCCGGGTTGCGGTGGCGGGCAACACCGATCGTGGAGCCGGCGGGGCGGCCGGCAGAAGGCGTTTCCCCTCGCCTCGCGCGGCAGGCGACAGGGAAACCCGGACAACTCAGGACCAGCCGGCCGGGAAAATTCGCGGGCGCCCGCTCCCACCCGGGCAACTACAGTGAGTGAGTGATCGATCACGGTGCCAGGTTGCGCGCGTTGCGACTGGAGCGCGGGCTGTCACTCAACGAGCTGGCCCGGCTGACCAACTACAGCAAGGGCTATCTGAGCAAGGTCGAGACGGGGGAGAAAGGGCTGACGCCGGGGGTCGCGCGCGGGTGCGACCGCGCGCTGCGGACCGGTGGCGAGCTGGCCGGGCTGGTCGAGCGCGAGTCGGGGGCCGCCCCTACCGCGGGCTGAGCGCGTACGAGCCTGAGGACGCCCGGTGGTTCTTCGGACGGGAGCACGCGGTCGGGGTGCTGGTCGCCCGGCTGGCCGGACGGCCGGACGAGCGGGGGCCGCTCACCGTGGTCGCCCCCTCGGGAGCGGGGAAGTCGTCCCTGCTGCGGGCCGGGCTGCTGGCGGCGCTCCGCCGCGGCGCGCTGCCCGGAGCGCAGGGGTGGCCGGTCCTGCTGTTCGTGCCCGGTGAGCGTCCGGTAGACGAGCTGCTGGGCAGGATGGGGGACGGCGCGGGCATGGACGTCCTCGCCCTGGCCAGGTCCCTGCGGCAGGGGCCGGGGGAGTTCGCCGCACACGTACGCGCGGCCCTCGCAAGCAACCCCACCCCCTCACCGGCCGCGCATGACCCTAACCCGTCACTGGTCACGCATGACCTCGGCCCGTCACCCGCTGGCGCCGGCCCCTCACCGGCCGCGCATGCCTCCGGCGCGTCCCCCGCGGGCGCCGGTCTCGGCCCGTCCGGGGAACCCGCTGCGGGGCGGCGGGTGGTGCTGGTGGTCGACCAGCTGGAGCAGGTCTTCACGCTGTGCTCCGATCCCGCCGAACGGCACACCTTCCTCGCCGCCGTGCACGCCCTGGCCACCTCCGGCGCCGCGCTCGTCGTGCTCGGCCTGCGCGCCGGCTTCTACGGCCATTGCCTGGCCTACCCCGAACTGGTCGGCAGCCTGCGCGACGGCCACCTCCCGCTGGGCCCGCTCACCCTGCCGGAGCTGCGCGAGATCATCGCCGGTCCGGCCCGCGCGGCGGGCCTGACCATGGAGCCCGGCCTCGCCGAGCTGCTGCTGCGCGACATGGGCGTCCTGCCGGGCACGGCCGACTACGGTACGGGCCCGGTGCACGAGCCCGGCGCGCTCCCGCTGCTCTCCCACACGCTGCTGGCCACGTGGGCGCGGCGCAGGGGCAACACCCTGACCGTTGACGGCTACCGGTCGACCGGCGGCATCAGCGGGGCCGTCGCCGCCACGGCCGAGCACGTCTACCGCGGCCTCGATCCGCACGGCCAGGAGATCGCCCGCCGGGTGCTGCTGCAGATGGTGTGCGTGGGGGAGGACAACGTCGAGGCCCGCCGGCCGGTCGATCTGCGCTCGCTGCCCGAGCCGCACTTCCCCGCCGCGGCCACGGCCGAGGTGGTCGAGTCGTTCGCCCGGGCGCGGCTGCTCACCCTCGACGCCGAGCACGCCCAGCTCGCCCACGAGGCGCTGCTGCGGGCCTGGCCGCGCCTGCGCGAGTGGATCCTCGCCGACCGGGCGGGGCTGCGGACGCGCAGGCAGCTCAGGGAGGCGGCCGAGGCGTGGCGGCGCGAGGGCCGCGATCCTTCCCTGCTCTTCCGCGGCACCCGGCTGCAGTCGGCACACGACTGGGCGGCTTCGGGCGACACCGCGCTGACCGGCCTTGAGCAGGAGTTCCTCGACGCGGGGCTGGCCGCGAGGGCGGCCGAGGAAGCCGGGGCCCGCCGCCGCTGCGCCGCATGGTGGCGCTGCTCACCGTGCTGCTGGTGCTGGCCGTGGCCACCACGGTGATCGCGGTGATCAACCAGCGGGCGGCCACCGAGCAGCGCAACACCGTGATCGCGCGGCAGTGCGCCTGTTCGCGCTGGCGGACCGGCGCCGGCCGCGGCTCCTCGCGGCGTTCGGCGCCGACGGGCCCGACGTCGAGTCCGTCGCCCTGAGCTCCGGCGGCGGACGGCTCGCCACCGCCGGGCTCGACGGCTCGGTGCGTCTCTGGGACATCACCGAGCCGCGCGCGCCCCGGCTGCTGGCCGCCTTCACCGGCCACGACGGGCCCATCTGGGAGATCGTCTTCGCGCCCGACGGGCGGTACGTGGCCACCGGCGCCGACGACGGCACGGCCAGGCTCTGGGACGTCCGCGACCCCGGCAGGCCCCGCCGCCTGGCCACCCTGACCGGCCACGAACGGGTCGTCCACGGCCTGGCACTCAGCCCGGACGGCCGGACCCTGGTCACCACCAGCTACGACGACACCGTCCGGGTCTGGGACGTCCGCGACCCCGCGGCCCCGCGCCACCTCGCCACGATGACCGGTCACGGCGAGGACGTCGGCACGGCCGCGTTCAGCCCGACGGCCGCACTCTCGCCACCGGCAGCGACGACCGCACCGCCAGGCTGTGGGATGTCGCCGACCCGCGCCGCCCGCGCGAGCTCGCCACGATCAGCGGCCACACCGGGCCGGTGATCGCCGTCGCGTTCAGCCCCGACGGTCGCCGGGTCGCCACGGGAGGCTGGGACCACACCGTCAGGATCAGCGACGTCGACGACCCCGCCCGCTCCGCCACCGTGCTGACCGGCCACAGCGGCACGGTGGCCGCGCTCGCGTTCAGCCCCGACGGCTCGACCATGGCCAGCGCGAGCTGGGACCACACGGTCAACCTGTGGGACTCGGCCGGCCCGGTCATGGCCGGCCACGGAGGGGCGGTCCGTGCCGTCGCCTTCCGGCCGGGCGGGCGCATCCTGGCCACGGCCGGCGACGGGCGCGAGATCCGGTTGTGGAACGTCGCCGACCCGTACCGGCCGGTTCCCCTGCCCGTGCTCGACAGCCCGGCGGGCACGTACTACGCCCTGGCGTTCAGCCCGGACGGCGGCATGCTCGCGGTCGCCGGCGAGGACGAGACCATCCGCCTCTGGGACGTGTCCGACCCGAAGGCGCCCCGCCCGCTCCCCACGCTGCGCGACCACGCCGCCAGGGTGCGCACGGTCGCGTTCAGCCCCGACGGCCGCATCCTGGCGGGCGGCGGGTTCGACAACACGGTCCGGCTGTGGGACCTCGCCGACCCGCGCCGCCCCGAGCCGATCACGACGATCACCACCCACCCCGGCGCCGTCTACTCCGTGGCCTTCAGCCCGGACGGCGGCATGCTGGCCGCCGGCGGGTTCGACAGGACCGTCCGCCTGTGGCGCCTGGCCGATCCGCGCCGCCCCGAGCCCGTCTCCACCCTGTCCGGTCACACGAACGAGGTCTACACCGTCGCGTTCAGCCCCGACGGTCGCACGCTGGCCAGCGGCAGCTTCGACCAGAGCGTCCGGCTGTGGGACATCACCACTCCGGCCAAGCCGCGCACGACCGCCCGGCTCGGCGGCCACCGCGGCGGCGCCACCTCGGTGGCGTTCAGCCCGGACGGCGGGTTGCTCGCGACCACCGGTGACGACGGGACGACCCGGCTGTGGCGTCTCACCGGAGCCGGCGGGCCGCTTCTCCGGGCCCGCCTCACGGGACACACCCACGCCGTCCGCGCGGCCGCCTTCAGCCCGGACGGCCGCACGGTGGCCACGGCGAGCGCCGATCACACGGTACGCCTGTGGGACCCCGACGCCGCCCGCGTCGCCACCCGCGTCTGCGCCCTGACCGGCCCCGGCCTCGTCCGGGAGGCGTGGCACGATCACTTCCCGGGCCTCGGCTGCCGTCCCCCTTGCCCGTCGTGAGCGCGGCGGGCGACTAGCCGGCGCCCCAGCCGTGGGTCTTCATGAGCCTGGCCGCCAGCCGGGCGAAGCGCTCGCCGTCGAGCACCGCGCCCTCGCGCCGGATGTCGTCCTCGTCCAGCACGAAAACCCGGTCGAGCCGTACGTAGGAGACCCGGTCGTCGCGGCCCCACGAGCCCAGCTCCAGCCAGTCGGGACCGTCGTCGCCCTTGCTGGACAGCATCATGCCCAGGAGCCTGCGCCCGGTGCGGCCCACGACCAGCAGGGGGCGGTCCTTGCCCCTCGACGGATCCTCCTCGTAGGGCACCCAGGCCCAGACGATCTCCCCGGGGTCGGCCATGCCGTCGAGGTCAGGGGAGTAGGCCAGGGTGGCGGGCCCGTGGAGGGAATGGATCTCGCGTACCGCACCCCGGGCGGGCCGGGGGTCCTCACCTAGATCGCGCATTGTGGGAGCTTAAGGGGCCAAGCCGGCGAAAATCCATCCCGGAAGGTCGGCAACCCGCGAAGACGCCCGGACGTCGTCCGCCGGCGCCTCGGGCGCCTGGAGCGCGGCGTGGTGCCCGCCGTACGGGAACTCCGACCAGTGCACCACGTTGTGCGCCCGCTCGGCGTACCGCCTGACCGTGCTGCTCCTCTAGAATCTGATTCTGTGTCGTCGTCAGCGTTCTTCACGCGAAAGGGGGACGACCTCGTCCCCGCCCCGCACGCCCGCGGCCCCTGGTCATCCGACATGCTCCACGGCCGGCTGCTCGGCGGGCTGGCGGCCCAGGCCATCGAGCAGCACCACGCGGCGCCGGGCCTGCGCTTCGCCCGGCTGACCGTCGACCTGTTCCGCAACAGCCCCATGTCGCCCGTCACGGTGGAGACCACCCTGGTCAGGGACGGCCGCCGGATCCGGGTGGCCGACGCGACGATCTCCACCGAGCAGGGCGTGATCGCGCGGGCCGGCGCCGTGCTGCTGAGGCAGGGCGAGCAGCCAGGCGGCGAGCAGGCGATCGTCACGCCCGCCTGGGACGAGCCGCCGCCCGTCGGCCCGCCGGTCGAAGGAGGAGGCGGATGGACGCCGCCGTTCGACCTGTGGCGGGTGCCCGGCCGGGGCGCGCCGGGGCCGGGGCGGGTGTGGCTGCGCGAGCGCCACCCGCTGGTGGACGACGAGCCCGTGACGCCGTTCGTACGCGCGGCGCTGGCCGCCGACTTCGCCAGCCCGCTCAGCAACGCGGGGCTCGACGGGCTGCGGTTCATCAACGCCGACTACACGCTGACGCTCGCCCGCCTCCCCGAGAGCGACCTCGTCGGCATCGAGGCCACCGGCCACCTCAGCACCGGCGGCGTGGCGACCGGGCAGGTCACCCTGCACGATCCGGCGGGACCGCTCGGCTTCTGCCTGGTGACGGCGGTGGCCAACCCGGCCCCCATGGGGAGAGGCTGACCGTCAGGCCGGGCGCTCCGCGCGGTCGCCGGACCAGTCGGTGTGGAAGACGCCCTCCTTGTCGACCCGGTGATAGGTGTGCGCCCCGAAGTAGTCGCGCAACCCCTGCACCAGCGCCGCGGGCAGGCGGTCGCGCCGCAGCCCGTCGTAGTAGGCCAGCGCCGAGGAGAAGCCCGGCGTCGGCACGCCGATCCGCACGGCCGTGGTGACCACCCGCCGCCACGACTCCTGCGCGGCGTCCAGGGCGGCCGCGAACGTCGGGTCGGCGAGCAGTGTCGGCAACTCCCTGTCGGTGTCGTACGCGGCCCGGATCCGGTCGAGGAACTTGGCCCGGATGATGCACCCGCCGCGCCAGATGGTGGCCATGGCGCCCAGGTCGAGGTCCCAGCCGTACTCCTTCGAGGCCGCCGCCATCTGGTCGAAGCCCTGCGCGTACGCCACGATCTTGGAGGCGTAGAGGGCCTGCCGCACGTCCTCGATCAGCTCGCGCCCGCCGACGCCCGACAACTTCGGCCCCTGCAGGGACGCGGCGGCGGCACGCTGCTCCGGGTGGCCGGACAACGCGCGGGCGAAGGTCGCCTCGGCGATGCCGGTCACCGGGACGCCCAGGTCGAGCGCGCTCTGCACGGTCCAGCGGCCGGTGCCCTTCTGCTCGGCCTGGTCGACCACGATGTCCACGAACGGCTTGCCCGTCCCGGCGTCCACCTGGTCGAGCACCTCCGCGGTGATCTCGATCAGGTAGGAGTCGAGGTCGCCCCGGTTCCACTCCCTGAACACCTCGGCCAGCTCGGCCGGCGTCGCGCCCAGCGCCTGGCGCAGCAGGTCGTAGGACTCAGCGATGAGCTGCATGTCGGAGTACTCGATGCCGTTGTGCACCATCTTCACGAAGTGGCCGGCGCCGTCGGGGCCCACGTGCACGCAGCACGGCACCCCGTCCACCTGGGCCGCGATGTCCTGCAGGATCGGGCCGAGCGCCTCCCACGACTCCTTCGACCCGCCCGGCATGATGCTCGGGCCGAGCAGCGCGCCCTCCTCGCCGCCGGAGATGCCGGTGCCGACGAAGTGGATGCCCCGCTCGCGCAGCGCCGCCTCGCGCCGCCGGGTGTCCTGGAAGTGCGCGTTGCCGCCGTCGACGATCATGTCGCCCGGCTCCATCAGGTCGGCGAGCTGGTCGATCACCGCGTCGGTGCCCGACCCCGCCTTCACCATGATGATCGCCCGGCGCGGGCGCTTCAGCGACGCCACGAACGCGGCCAGCTCCTCGGACGGCACGAACGTGCCCTCGCCGCCGAACTCCTTGATCAGCTGCTGCGTACGGCTGTACGAGCGGTTGTGCACCGCCACCGCGTATCCGTGCCTGGCGAGGTTGCGGGCCAGGTTGCGCCCCATGGTGGCCAGGCCGGTGACGCCGATGTCTGCCAAATCCATAGTGAATCTCCTCTGTGGGGGGTACGCATGATCCAGCCCGGGCGTTCGGAGGGATATTCCCACCTCGCCCCGCCTCCCGTACACCCGGCTCGTCAAGCCCGTCCGGCGGGCCGGCGCAGACCGGAGAGCGCCGCTCTGTTCGGCTCCTCCCTGCCATACCCGCCGACGCCTGCCCGATGCCGGGGTTATGCCCCCACCCGCGTCAGGGCCGTCAGAATAAGCCGGGCCGCGGAACCGTCCGCCGGATCCGGCATGGGGGAGTAAGGGTGTACGGAAACGGGCATTGCTGGTCCGATCGCCGCCCTCAGCCGGGGAGGCGGGAAAGCCGCTCCCCGCGGGGGAGCGGACAAGCCACGACACCATGGGGAACGATGCGGATCATCATCGCGGGCGGCCACGGGAAGACAGCACTGCGCCTGGCGCGGCGCCTCGGATCCGGCGCCGTGGGCCTGGTGCGCGACCCGGCCCACGTCACGGACGTCGAGGCCACGGGCGCCGAGGCCGTGGTGTGCGACCTGGAGCGGGCGTCGTCCGGTGAGGTCGCGCGGATCGTCGAGGGCGCCGGCGCCGTGGTCTTCGCCGCGGGCGCGGGGCCGGGCAGCGGCGCGGCCCGCAAGGAGACCGTCGACAAGGGCGCGTCCGTGCTGCTCGCCGGCGCGGCCGAGACGGCAGGCGTGCGACGGTTCATCCAGATCTCGTCCATGGGCGCGGGCAAGCCGCCCGCGCCGGGCAGGGACGCGGTCTGGGCCGCCTACATCAAGGCCAAGACCGAGGCCGAGGACGACCTGCGCGCCCGCGACCTCGACTGGACGATCCTCCGCCCGGGCCGGCTGACCGACGAACCGGGATCCGGCCTGGTCAGGCTGGAGCCGGAGGTCTCGCCCGGCTCGGTTCCCCGCGACGACGTGGCCGCCGTCATCGCGGCCATGCTCGACGCCCCGGGGACCGTCCACCGGACGCTGGAGCTCGTCTCCGGTGACACGCCCATCGCCGACGCCGTCGGGGGAAGGTGACGCGCGAGGACCAAGCCGTCGGGGGAAGGTGACGCGCGAAGGTCAAGGCCTGAGCCGGTGCCGCGACCGGTCGCGCCGGCCCGGCAGGCTTTGCCGGAACCTGGCTATGAAGTGCGGCGCGCAGGGCTAGATGTCCCCTGAGCCTAAGGGGGATACATGTCTGACATGCCGTTCAGGTCGTTCTTCGGCGGGGACCCGTTCAGAGGGTTCGAGGAGCTCACGGGCCGCGTGTTCGGGGGTATGGAGGCCTGGCCGCCGACCCGGCCCAGCGTCCAGCGGGTGGACGTCGGCAGGCTGCTCAGCGCCTCGGCCAGGGAGGTCCTGAGGCGCGCCCTGGAGGAGGCCGGTCAGCGTGGCGCCGCCGACCTGGACGTGCTCGACCTGCTCGACGCGCTGATCGACGATGACGCCACGGGGGGCATGCTGCGCTCGGCCGGCGTGGACGTCGGACGGTTGCGCAACCGCATCGACGCGCTCGCCGGTCCCGGCCGGCCCGGCGAGCCGCCCACGACGCTCTCACCGGCGGCCAAACGCGCCATCCTGGACGCGCAGCGGATCTCACGGGCCCTGCAGTCGTCGTACATCGGACCCGAACACCTCCTGCTCGCCCTCGCCGCCAACCCCGACTCCGGCGCCGCCCGCCTCCTGCAGGAACAGGGCGCGTCCGCCAACGAGCTGCAGGAGGCCATCATGTCCGGCGGCGCGCGGACGGGCGAGCCACGCCGGGGAGGGGGCGACACCCCTACGCTCGACGAGTACGGCAGGGACCTCACGGAAGAGGCCAGGCAGGGCGGGATCGACCCGGTCGTCGGCCGCGAGGACGAGATCGAGCAGTGCATCGAGGTGCTGTCGCGCCGCACCAAGAACAACCCCTGTCTGATCGGCGAGCCGGGCGTCGGCAAGACCGCGATCGTCGAGGGCATCGCCCAGCGCATCGTCAACGGCACCGTCCCCGACATGCTCAAGGACCGCCGCGTCATCGGCCTCGACCTGACGGGGATGGTGGCGGGCACGAAATACCGCGGCGAGTTCGAGGAGCGCATCAAGAAGGTCATAGACGAGGTCCGCGCGCACGCTGACGAGACCATCGTCTTCATCGACGAGGTGCACAACCTGGTCGGCGCCGGCTCCGCCGAGGGCGGCATGGACGCCGCCAACATCCTCAAACCGGCTCTGGCCCGCGGCGAGCTGCACGTCATCGCCGCCACCACGATCGACGAGTACCGCAAGAACATCGAGAAGGACGCCGCGCTCGAACGCCGTTTCCAGCCGATCCTGGTCTCGGAGCCGACCGTGGAGCAGACGGTCGAGATCCTGGCCGGGCTGCGCGACACGTACGAGGCCCACCACCAGGTGCGCATCACCGACGAGGCCCTCGACGCGGCCGCGAACCTGTCGGCCCGCTACATCTCCGACCGCTTTCTGCCGGACAAGGCCATCGACCTCATGGACCAGGGCTCGGCGCGGGTGCGGCTGCGCTCGCGTACGCCCGGCACCGGCGTGCGCGAGCTGGAGGAGCGCCTCGACTCGCTGCGCCGCGACAAGGATCAGGCTGTCTCCTCCGACGACTTCGACCGCGCCAAGGAACTGACCATCGAGATCGACAAGATCAGGCCGGAGCTGGAGCGCGCCAGGCGCGGCGAGGACAGCGTCCCGCAGGTCGTGGTGGAGGACATCGCCGAGGTCGTGTCCCGGCAGACCGGCATCCCGGTCACCCAGCTCACCCAGCGCGAGCGCGAGCGCCTCATGAGGCTCGAAGAGCACCTGCACAAGCGCGTGATCGGCCAGGACGAGGCGGTCGTCGCCATCGCCGAGGCGGTGCGCAGGGCCCGGGCGGGCCTGGCCGACCCGAACCGTCCCATCGGCAGCTTCCTGTTCCTGGGCCCCACCGGAGTCGGCAAGACGGAGCTGGCCAGGTCGTTGGCCGCGGCGCTGTTCGGCGGCGAGGACCACATGGTGCGCATCGACATGAGCGAGTTCCAGGAGCGGCACACGGTCTCGCGCCTCATCGGCGCGCCGCCCGGATATGTCGGGTATGAGGAGGCGGGTCAACTCACGGAGGCCGTACGCCGCCGCCCGCACGGCGTCATCCTTCTCGACGAGATCGAGAAGGCCCACCCCGACGTGATGAACATCCTGCTGCAGATGCTCGACGACGGTCGGCTCACCGACGGCCACGGCCGCACCGTCGACTTCACCAACACGATCGTCATCATGACCAGCAACCTCGGCGCGCAGATGATCCTCGACTCGGACGACACCCAGCAACTGCATGACCGGCTCATGGACCTGCTGCGCCACTCGCTCCGGCCCGAGCTGCTCAACCGCATCGACGAGACGATCGTCTTCAAGCGGCTGGAACGCGAGCAGCTCCGCCAGATCGTGGACCTGCTGCTGGAACGGACCCGGCAGCGGCTGCGCGGCCAGGACGTCACGCTGGAGGTCACCGACGCCGCCAAGGACTGGCTGGCCGAGCGCGGCTACCAGCCCGAGTTCGGCGCCCGGCCGCTGCGCCGCACCGTCCAGCGCGAGCTGGACAACCGGCTGTCCACCATGCTGCTGACCGGCGAGATCGAGGAGCACGGCAGGGTCACCGTGGACGTCGAAGGCGACGGCCTCCAGCTCAGGGCGCACAGCCCGGAACCGATCTAGCCGACGGCGGCCTCGGCGCGGCGCCGGCACTCCTCCAAGGTGAGGCCGGCCAGCGCCTCCCGCACGGCGGGCACGCACACGGGGGCCATGGACAGGCTCGTCACCCCGAGCCCGGCCAGCAGCGGCGCGAGCAGCGGGTCGCCGGCCGCCTCGCCGCACACCCCGACCGGCTTGCCCGCCTCCCTGCCCGCCCGCGCGCACATGCCGATGAGCTGGAGCAGGGCGGGCTGGCGCGGGTCGAGCAGATCGGCCAGCGCCGAGTGCTGGCGGTCGGCGGCGAAAGTGTACTGGGCCAGGTCGTTCGTGCCGATGCTGAGGAAGTCGACCTCCCGCAGCAGCGCCCCGGCCCGCAGCGCCGCCGCCGGCACCTCCACCATCGCGCCCACCTTGGCGATGCCGCGCTCACGGGCGCGGCGGGCGAACCCGCTCGCCTCCGCCACGGTGGTGACCATGGGCGCCATCACCCACGCCTGCGTGCCCGTCGCCCTGGCCGCCTCGGCGATCGCGTCGAGCTGGGCGTCCAGCACGCCGGGCAGGATCCGGTCCACCCGCAGGCCCCGCACGCCCAGGGCGGGGTTCGGCTCCTCGGGCAGGCCCAGGAAGGGCAGGGGTTTGTCGGTGCCCGCGTCGAGCGTGCGCACGATCACGGTCTCCGCCTGCTCGAACACCTCCGTGTACGCGGCCACCTGCTCCTCGAACGACGGCGCCCCCGTACGGTCGAGGAACAGGAACTCCGTCCTGAACAGCCCGACACCCTCCGCGCCCGGACGCAGATCCTTGGCCGAGCCGATGTTGAGCAGCAGCTTCACCGGGTGGCCGTCGGCGGTCCTGCCGGGGCCGCTGCTCGCCGCCAGCCTGGCCCGCTCCGCGCGGTCGCCCGCCACGATCTCGGCCGCCCGCTCCTCGGTCAGACCGGTCGTGATCTCGCCGGTGCCGCCGTCCACGCCGATGACCGTGCCGTCGGGCAGGTCCATGACGCCCGCGCAGGCCACCACCGCGGGCAGGCCACGGCCACGCGCCAGGATCGCGGTGTGGCTGGTGGGGCCGCCCCGCTCCGTGACGAGCGCCAGCACGTCGGGCCCCAGCCCCGCGGTGTCGGCGGGGGAGAGGTCCTCGGCCACCAGCACGTACGGGTGGCCGGGGGCGGGCAGGCCGGGCATCGGCAGGCCGAGCGCGAACGCCACCGCCCGGTGCTTGAGATCGTCCAGGTCGGCGGCCCGCTCGGCCAGGTAGCCGCCCAGCTCGGCCAGGGCGTCGCGGTGCTGGGCGAAGGCGGCGTCGAGAGCGTGCGCGGCGTCGGCGCCGTCGCGCGCCCGCCGCTCGGCCTCCTCCAGCAGCATGGGGTCCTCGGCCATCATGGCCAGCGCCTCGAGGATCTCCGCCGCTTCGCCGCCGCCCGCGACCCCCGCCTCGCCACCGCC
>NZ_SMKO01000010.1 GCF_004348685.1 Nonomuraea deserti
AACCGGTGACCAGCCAGCCCTGGTGCCCGTCGGGGAAGGGGAAGCGGCTGATCGGGCCGTGCTCGCGGGCGTCGATCAGCCCTGCCGGCGGGTCGAAGGGACAGCCGGGCTGACGCGCCGTCGGCATCGTGGAGACGATGTGTTCCATGGTCATTCCTCTCAAGGGCAGGCCGCACTGGCTGAACGTGTCCACCATCGCCGACCGCTCTGATACCGGGCCGTCGCCGTGCTGACACGGCCGCTGACACGACACCTCCATGGCCGGCGAGGCCGGAGCCGATCGGCCCCGGTGATTGGCCCGGCGACCGCCACGGCGACCGGGCACGGCGACAGCTGGGCGATCGGCCCCGTGATCGGCCCCGTGATCGGTCCCGTGATCGGCCCCGGTGATTGGCTCGTGATCCGTCCGGTGATCGGCTCGGGATGTCGTCGCGGTTCGGCAGAATGACTGATGTGCGCGTCGAATTGCTGGGACCGTTCGCGGTGCTGAACCGCGGTGGGGCCGTCGTGGAGGTTCCCGGCGTCCGGCTGCGTGCCCTGCTGGCCGCACTCGCCCTCCAGCCTGGCCGGATCGTCACCCGGTCGAGGCTGGTGGACTGGATCTGGGGGCAACGCCCGCCCGCCGACGAGGTGAACGCTCTGCAGGCGCTGGTGTCCAGGCTGCGCAGGGTGTTGCCGGAGGGTGTGATCGAGGCGGAGTCCGGCGGCTACCGGCTGGCCGTGGATCCCGACGCCGTGGACGTGTGCCGGTTCGAGCAGCTGGTGGGTCAGGCCCGTGCCGCCGAGCCCGCGGCGCGGGCGGAGCTGCTGCGCTCGGCCCTGGCGTTGTGGCGCGGCGCGCCCATGGCGGACATCGCCCTGGAGGGCAGCGATGCGTTCGACGCCGCCGTCGCGCGTCTGGACGAGCTCCACGTCGCCGCGCTCGGGGATCGGGTGGATGCCGACATCCGCCTCGGCCGTGGCTCGGCGCTGGTCTCCGAGCTGACCGGGCTGGTCGCCGCGTACCCGCTGCGGGAAGGGTTCGTGGCGGCGTTGATGCGCGCGCTCGCCGAGGCGGGGCGCGCGAACGAGGCGTTGACCCTCTACCAGCGGACGCGCGAGCGGCTCGCTGAGGAGCTGGGCGCCGATCCGTCGGCCGCGCTCTCCGCGCTGCACACCGCGCTGCTGCGGGGCGAGCTGGGCGAGCGGGCGGAGCACCGCAGGACGAACCTGCGCGCCGAGCTGACGAGTTTCGTCGGCCGGGACGATGATCTTTCCGCGGTCGCGGGTCTGGCCGTCAGGCACCGGCTGGTCACCTTGACGGGGGCGGGCGGCTCCGGCAAGACCAGGCTGGCCACGGAGACCGCGCGCACGATGCTTCCCGAGCTGCCGGACGGGGTGTGGCTGGTCGAACTGGCCTCGGTGCGAGCGGGCGGCGAGCTGGCGCAGGCCGCACTCACCGCGATCGGCCTGCGTGACCAGCCGCTGCTCGGTGGTGGTGCGCGGGGCGGGGAAACGATGGATCGGCTCGTCGCCGCGGTCCGGGAGCGCGCGATCCTGCTGATCCTGGACAACTGCGAGCACGTGATCGAGGCGGCCGCGGCCTTCGCGGACCGGCTGCTGGGGGAGTGCCGGAGGTTGCGGATCCTGGCCACGAGCAGGGAGCCGCTCGGCATCACAGGGGAGGTGCTGTGGCAGGTCGAGCCGCTCGCACTGCCCGTTGAGGGAGCGGACCCGTCCGAGGTCGGGGCCTCGCCCTCGGTGCGGCTGCTGCGGGACCGCGCGGATCTGGTGCGCAAGGACATCGGCTCCGACGCGCGCGCACTGTCGGCCATGGCGCGGATCTGCCGGGCGCTCGACGGGGTGCCGCTGGCGATCGAGCTGGCCGCGGCGCGGCTGCGTACGATGTCCGTCGATCAGCTGGCCCGCCGGCTCGACGATCGCTTCCGCCTGCTGACCGGCGGCAGCCGTACGGCGCTCGCCCGGCACAGGACGCTGCGCGCGGTCGTGGACTGGAGCTGGGATCTGCTGACCGAGGCCGAGCGCGGCGTGCTGCGGCGGCTGTCGGTGTTCGCCGGCGGGGCGAGCCTGGAGGCGGCCGAACGGGTGTGCCGGGACGAGGGGGTCGCCGGGGAGCAGGTGCTCGAACTGCTGACCGCGTTGATGGAGAAGTCGCTGGTGCTCGCCGACGGCGCCGGCGCGCCACGCTACCGGATGCTCGACACCATCAGGGAATACGCGGCGTACCGGCTCGCCGAGGCCGGGGAGACCGAGGCGGCGCGCCGGGCGCACCTTGACTACTTCACCGAGCTGGCCGAGACGGCCGACCCGCACCTGCGCCGGGCCGAGCAGCTGGAATGGTTGTCCACGCTCGAGGCCGAGCACGACAACATCAGCGCGGCCCTGCGCGGGGCGATCGCCGAGGGACGGGCCGAGGAGGCGATGCGGCTGGCCGGGGCCGCGGGCTGGTACTACTTCCTCAGCGGGCACAGGGCGGAGGGCGCCGAGTTGAGCATCGCGGCGACCTCGCTGCCCGGCGAGGTCGCCGATGAGGTGCGGGCGCTGGCGTACCTCATCGTGACGGTGTTCGTGACGTCCGGAGTCAGCGGCGATCAGTATCAGGCGCGGGAGTTGATCCACGAGGCGCACCGGTTCGCCCAGCGCAGTGGGGCGAGCCATCCGCTGCTCAAGTTCGCCAGGGTGCTGGAGCTGACGCTGCAGGGCCCGGCGGAGCTCCTGCCCGCGTTCGAGCCGCTCATCGCGGGTGACGATCCCTGGGTGCGCGCGCAGGCCAGGCTCACTCGTGGCCGGTTCCGGCTCACGTTCGGCGGCGACGAGACCGACGTGGACAACGACGCCGAGATCGCCCTTGCCGAGTTCCGCACGCTGGGCGACCGGATGGGGATCTCGCTGGCGCTGACCTTCCTGGCCGATCGGCTCGCCACGCGCGGCGAGTTCGCACGCGCCTGTGAGCACTACGAAGAGGCGGTCGTGGCGCTGTCCGAGGTGGGCGCGACCGAGGACGTGGTCGGCATGCGGGCGCGGCTGGCCCAGCTGTACTGGCTGCTCGGCGATGAGCAGTCCAGCGCTTCCGCCACGGCGGAAGCGCAGCGGTGCGCGGGCGGGATCGCCTGGCCGGACGCGCTTGTCGAGCTGGCTCTCTCGAATGCGGAGCTGGCGCGCTGGCGCGGCGAGCCGGACCAGGTACACGAGCACCTGGCCACAGTGCGGGGGGTGCTGGGCGACGCGGCGATGGCCGACTCCGTCCGTGCCATGACCATGCACCTGTACGGCTACCTCACCGACGATCTGGAGAAGGCCCGCGCGTATCGGGCCGAGGCGTTGCGCGCGGCCCAGTCCGTGGAGCGCACCTTCCCACCGACGATCGCCAACATGTTGATCGGGATCGCGGACCTCGCGCTGCGCCAGGGGCAGTACGAGCAGGCCGTGCGACTGCTCGCGGCGAGCGAGGGCGTGCGCGGTACACCGGACCGTTCGCAGCCGGACGTTTCCCGGATCGCCGCGGAGGCGCGCGACCGCCTCGGCGAGAGCGCGTTCGCCGAGGCGGCCCGTGACGGGCGGCGGCGCGATTGGCGTGAGCTGGCCGCGATCACACTCGCTTCGTGAACGACACGCGCGCCCACACGTAGCCGATCGACGCGAGCCCCGCACACCAGGCGATCGCCGTGATCGCCGAGCCCGCGGATGGCGTGCCGGTCAGCAGCCCGCGCAGCGTCTCGATGATCGACGTGAACGGTTGGTGTTCGGCGAACTGCCGCGCGCCCGGCCCCATCTTGTCGGCGGGCACGAAGGCGCTGCTCAGGAAGGGAAGGAGCATCAGCGGGACGGCGGCGAGACCCGCGCTTTCCGGCGTTTTCGCCGCGAGTCCGAACGCGACGGTCAGCCAGCCGATCGCCACCACCGTCAACACGACGAGGCCGATCGCGCCGAGCCACTCCGGAAGACCCGCCGACGGCCGGAATCCCATCAGGAACGCGACCCCGACGACGAACGCGATGGCCACCAGGCTCCGCAGCATGGTCGCGATCACGTGCGCGTTCAGCAGCGCGGCCCTGGACACGTCCATGACGCGAAGCCGGTTGACGAACCCGCTCGTCATGTCGGAGTTCACCGCGGTCGCGGTGGGACTGATGCCGTAGCAGATGGTCGTCATGATCAATCCGGGCGTCGCGTAGTCGGCGTAGTCGACGCCGACGTCGAACGCGTCGCCGAGGATGTAGACCATCAGGAACATCAGAACGATCGGCATGACGATGGCGTTGAACAGCGCCAGCGGGTTGCGCATCGTGTGCCGGAAGTTGCGCCGCAACATGGTCGCGGAATCCACCATGACCTTCATCGTGCGTTGACCTCCTTGCTCGCGTGACCGGTGAGGGCCAGGAAGACGTCGTCCAGGTCGGGTGTGTGCACCGAGAGTTCCTCGGCTTCGACGGAATGCGCGTCGAGCCGTTCGAGCAGCGCGCGCAGCGACCTCACCCCGCCGTCGCCGGGCACCCGCAGGGTCAGCTCTTCGTCGTCCCTCGTGGACTCGGGCAGGATCCGCGCCGCGAGGTCGAGTGCGGGCCGGTGAGCGAACCGGAGCCGGACATGGCTGCCGGGAACGCGGCGCTTGAGCTCGGCGGCGGTGCCCTCGGCGACCAGCCGGCCCCGATCGAGTACGGCGATCCGGTCGGCGAGCTGGTCGGCCTCCTCGAGATACTGGGTGGTGAGGAAGATGGTCGTGCCGTCGGCGACCAGTTCCCGGATGATCTCCCACATGGTGCGGCGGCTGCGCGGATCGAGACCCGTCGTGGGCTCGTCCAGGAAGATGATCTGCGGCTTGCCGACCAGCGTCATGGCGAGATCCAGCTTGCGGCGCATGCCGCCGGAGTACGACACGGCCGGCTTGCCCGCCGCCTCGACCAGGTCGAACCTGTCGAGCAGCCGGCCGGCGACGCGTCGGCCCCGATCCTTGGGCAGGTGCAGGAGGTCCGCCATCAGCAGCAGGTTCTCCTCGCCGGTGAGCAGGTCGTCCACCGAAGCGAACTGCCCGGTGACCCCGATCGCCGCGCGCACCGCCCTGGTCTCCGTGGCCCCGTCGTGCCCGGCGACGACCACCTTGCCGGCGTCCGGGGCCAGCAGCGTGGTCAGCACGTTCACCGTCGTGGTCTTCCCCGCGCCGTTGGGCCCGAGCAGGGCGAAGATCGTGCCGGCCCGGACATCCAGGTCGATGCCGTCGACCACGACCTTGTCTTTGTACGCCTTCCGCAGCCCCGAGGCCGCGATCGCTGAACCGTTCATGGCGTCCACCATCGGCGACCGCTCTGACACCGGGCCGTCGCCGTGCTGACGCCGCCGCTGACACGACCGTTCGGCGACGACCCGCAGGGGGTTGCATCCGGTACCCAGGTACAGGTTTACCGTCGAGACATGGCACAACACATCGACCTGGCCTGGGCCCCTTCGTCGTGCACGCTGCCCACCGCGGAGCAGCCGCTGCGCCTGGCCGAGTTCGACACCCTGTTCGCCGACGCGGTGCGGAGCGTGGCCCGGCCCGATCGCACGCGGCTACGCCTGGACCTCGTCCTCAGCCCCGGCAACGCCTCACGGGCCGCCGGGCTGGCCGCGCGGGAGAACGGCTGCTGCTCGTTCTTCACCTTCACCCTCACCATCGCGGAGGGCGGCCTGGCGCTGGACGTGACCGTACCGCCCGAGCACGTCGAGGTGCTGGACGCCCTGCAGGCACGCGCCGGCGCGGCGGGGCGGCCGACGTGAGGCAGGACATCGACGGTCCGTACCTGCGCAGCGGGCAGGTGGCCGAGCAGGCCGGGGTCAACCCGCAGACCTTGCGTTACTACGAGCGCCGCGGCCTGATCGCCGAACCGCGGCGCAGCCCCGGCGGGCACCGCGCCTACCCGCCCGACACCGTCACCCTGCTGACCGTGATCAAAGCAGCCCAGCGGCTCGGCTTCACCCTGGACGAGGTGGCCGAGCTGATCGACACCGGCCGGCGCGGTCACCCCACCCCGGACCTGCGCGCCCGCGCCCAGGACAAGATCGCCGAGGTGGACGCGAAGATCGCTGACCTGACCACCATCCGGGCGGCGCTCACCGCGGTGGTCGACGCCGGCTGCGACAGCCTGACCCACTGCACCTGCCCCGACTGCCCGCTGCCGTTCGCCGACCTGGCCGAAGGCCGGGCCCGCGACGAGAACTGATCGCCTGGGCCCCCGCTCCGGGCCAGCCGCAGTTTCCTCCTCCGGAGGCGGACACCTCGGCCAGCGGCAGCGGGGTGGACAGCAGGCCGCCGCTGATGCCGGTGGCCAGGCCGGCCCGCTGCCGCTGCGCTTCGGCCAGGCCGGAGGAGCACACGCCGGTCTCGAACAGTTCGAGCTGGACGTCGCCGGCCGGCCCGACCGGGCCCGCGCCGATCACGACGACGCGGCCGGTCAGCCGCACCCGCCGCCGGGAGTCTCCTCGGCCGGCGGGCAGCAGGCGTCGAGGCTGGCCTTCAGGTCCATCAGCGCCTTGCGGATCCGGGCCGGGTCGGCACGGTAGTAGACCGTCTTCCACTCCCGCCGGGAGGTCAGCACGCCGCCCTCGCGCAGGGTCGCCAGATGGGTGGAGGTGGCCGACTGGGCCAGCGACATGCGTTCGGCGACCTCGTTGACGGTCAGCTCGGCGCCGCCGTCGAACAGCTCCATGATCTGCTGGCGCGTCTCGCTGGCCAGCGCTTTGAGGAAGCCGCGAGCCTCGGTGCTCAGCTCGAACGCATTCGTCGCCATGGTCATAGCATCACCCCGACCGAATCATATTGTGATTTCTGGATATGAGGATATGATGCGGCGGTCATCGGAGCCGGCCAGTCCGGCCTGCCGCTTACAGCGCCCTGCCCGGCCAAGCGTTCCCCGGCGATCCCGATCACTACCCCAGCCGGGACGAAGTCGTGGCCTACGTGCGGAGTCCGGCGGCGCCGGTCAGGACAACCGTCTCCATCGTCATGCCGGCAGTATGCCGACGCCGTCCGACACTCCCGCCCGCAGGAGGGGCCCTTCGCCGCCGCACGCCGTTCGGGCCCGCTCGCGATCGGGACGTCACACCCTCCAGGTGCTGGTGCACTTGGCCGCGCTGCCACCGAGGCCGGGCTGCTTCGTGCAGGCCTTGTACAGCCAGTTGGCTTTGGCCCGGTGTCCCTGGCTGTAGGTCGTGTTCTTGATCGACAGCGGTTGCGGCGAGCTCTCCCACTTCCCCTTCGAAGGGTTGTAGACCGACAGCCACAGATGATTGCCGTTCGCTCCGGAATTCTTCGGGACACGAGCCCAGATGTAGGTGTTCGCTCCCCACTTTCCCGAACGAAGCTGCAGCGTGTAGGTCTTCTTGGCGACGGTGACCTTCTTCGTCGTCAGGTTGCCGACGTTGGTGGCGTATTTCGGCGCGCTCGCCGACCAGTAACCCGCCGCCTGGGCGCTGGAGGCGGACATGGCCAGAGCGGCCGACGCCGCCAGGACGACAGTGCCCATGGACGCGACGCGCCCCACGATTCTCCGCATGCGTGCGATCTTCTCCTTCTCCCGGCCTCTTGGGTCCGGGTCGGCTGACTCCGGCCCGTCAAACGCTAGGGAGCGGCGGTATATCCGGGGTATGCCGCCCGATTGATCTGTCCGGGCGGGTCCGGCCTCGTCACCTGCGTCGGCAGCACGTTCATTGGCTGCGCCAACGATGTAGGGTGGCTGTCGTGGAAGAGACCCCTGCACGCCTGAGCGCTAAGCCGAGCTGGCTGCTCACCCAGCTGGCAGTGCACGCTCACCGGTTGGCGTCCGACGGCTTCGGCAAGGCGGGTGCGCGCGGATACCACTACCGCATCCTGGCCGCGCTGGCCGAGTTCGGGGTGGCCAGCCAGGCCGAGCTCGGCCGCCGGTGCAACATGGACCGCAGCGACGTCGTGGCGGCGATCAACGAACTGGCCGAGCAGGGGTTCGTCGAGCGCACGCCGGACCCTGACGACCGAAGGCGCAACATGGTGACCCTCACCGGGGCGGGCGACCGGCAACTGCGACGCCTGGACCGAGCCCTCGAGAAGGTGCAGGACGATCTGCTCGGACCGCTTCTGGCCGAGGACAGGCAGACCCTGACCCGCCTGCTCGCTCGGCTGCTCGCGCACCACCAACGGGGGTGAGGGGAGCCGGTCCGGGGTAGGCGCCGACGCGCCGCCACCGCGACCCGGCACAAGCTGACCTCCAGGCCTCGCCGCCCGGCCGGGCCGCGCGAAAAGATCGAGCATGAACGGCGCGGCTCGTGTCAGGATGCTCGGCATGTCCAACCGCGCATTGAGCTTCGGGGTGATGGCGGAAGCATACGAACGGTTCCGGCCGGGATACCCTGTGCAGCTTTTCGACATGGTGATGGCGTACGCGGCCCAGCCCGTTCCGACCGCCCTCGAGATCGGCGCCGGCACGGGCAAGGCAACCCGCCTGTTCGCCCAGCGAGGGATCACCGTCACCGCCACCGAGCCTGATGGGGCCATGCTCGCCGAGCTGCGCAAGCACGTGCCTGCGAACGTCAGCACCGTGCGAGCCGCCTTCGAGGACCTGCGGCCGGGCGAGACGTACGGGCTGGTCTACGCGGCGGCGGCGTTGCACTGGACGAACCCGGAGGACCGGTGGTCCCGCATGGCGGCGCTGCTCGAGCCGGGCGGCGTGTTCGCCTCGTTCGGCGGTCCCGTGCGGCCGGCTGACCCGGCCGTGGAGGAAGCCGTTCGCGTGGCACGGTCACCGTTCCTGGCCGGCGACGAGATCCCGTCTCCTGACGGGACGCCTCCGGAGCAGGACATGCAGTGGCCGGGTACGGAGCTCCAGCGGTCCGCGTGGTTCGCCGATGTCCGGCAGTCCGTGGTCGAGCGGCGGTTGACGATGAGTGCTCGCGACTACGTCGGTTATCTCTCGACCGTCTCGGCGTATCTCGTCCTGCCGGCCGTGGAGCAGGAGCAGGTGTTCAGCCGCATCATGCGGGCTCTGCCCGCGACGGTCGAGATCGTCGCCGACGTCACCGTCCATGTCGCGCGCCGGCGCCGGGAGCCCTAGTCCGCGCTGGTGGAATACGTGACGACACTCATCCCCGGCGGCGCGCGGAGACCTACGTACGAGGGTGCAGGACGACGAACAACCCCCGGGCCCGGGAGCCGTCCGGCAACCGCCAGGAGCCGGCGACGTGGCCGAGCGCTCGCGGGGGAAGGGACGGCGCGTCGTCCGGTGAGGGACGCAGGGCCCGGTGCAATCGGAGGGCCGTAGCCCGCGACGCGGGCAGCAGGGTGCCCTCCTGGTCGTCGGTGGCGGCGGTGAAGCCGGCGAGGCCGTCACCGCTGTAGGACCGGGTGACCTCCCGGTCGGGGGTGTCGCTGGTGTTCTGGTCCTGGGCCTGGACGCGGCCCTCGATCAGGGCCAGCAACTGGGCGACGAGCACCGGGTCGTGGCAGCCGTCGTAGGCCCAGCGCCGCCCCAGCACGCCGTGCTCCATGGTGCCGACGAGAGCGTGCTCGGCCCCGTCGAGCGGGGCGCCGCGATAGGTGAGCGGCACCAGGTAGCTGGTCGGGTGGGCGCCGGAGCTGTCGGTGACCACCATGAACTCGATCCCGACCTCACCCTGCGGGTCGTCCAGCCGGAAGCCGCCGGCCTTGGCCAGTTCGGGTGCGCCCGCGCCGCCGAGGTACCACGGCCGGGTGGGGAGCCACGAGGTGAGGAGCTCCAGCTTGGTCGGCTTGAGGGCGGTGCGGTGGATGACGGCCATGCCGGGTTCTCTTCCGCTGCGGGCGTACGGTCTGGTCGTTGCTGGCAAGGCCCACGAGCTCCCCCGGAGATCGTGGACCCGGCCATCGTGCCACGTCGTCCCGGCTCACGCGTCGCCGGGGTCGCGCAGCGCCAGTGCCTGGGCGTCGGCCAGCCCTTTCCTGGCTGCGATCCTGCGCCGTGCCCGCACCTGCGCGCTCGTGTGCGGGCGGTATTTCGGCTCCCTCCCGCAACCGCACGTCTCGAAGCCTTCGTACCGGAGCCCCGCTCCCAGCACGGCCGCGACGGCCGCCCATTCGCGGTCCTTCGTCCTGCGCGGGGCGGCGAAGTCATGGCCGGCGAAGAGCATCGGCCGGCGGCAGCGCGTGCACAGGTGCTCCGCGCCGTCCCAGGCCAGCTTGCGGCTCTGCCGGCAGGAGACGCACACGTAGTGGACCTTGTAGGTGACCTCCGCGTATGTGCACACATGACCAGAGTACCCGCGGGCTTCGGCGAAGATCGTCACGCTTGCGCCCCCAGACCCGAGGCGCCCGGGCCACGGGCGAGGAGACCGTCGCCCGCCGCCGACGTCAGGAGCTCGTGAGGATGACGAGTTGCCGGGTCGCTCGGGTCATGGCGACATAGTGGTCGACCGCTCCTTCGACGCCCGTGCCGAACGCCTCCGGGTCGACGAGCACCACGAGGTCGAACTCGAGCCCCTTGGCCAGCTCCGGGGTCAGCGACCGGACGCGGGGGGCCGCCTGGAACGCGGGGTCGCCGATGACGCAGGCGGTCCCGTCGGCGTGGGCGGCGAGCCAGGCGTCGAGGATCGAGCCCAGATCCGAGGTGGATCCGTGTACGACGGGGACGCCGCTGCTGCGGATGGAGGTCGGCACGTTGGCGTCCGGGAGCACGGCCCGGATGACCGGCTCGGCTTCCGCCATGATCTCTTCCGGCGTCCGGTAGTTGATGCTCAGGGAGGCCAGGTTGACCCGGTCGAGCCCGATCCGTTCGAGCCGTTCCTGCCACGACTCCGTGAACCCGTGCCTGGCCTGGGCGCGGTCCCCGACGATGGTGAAGCTCCTGGACGGGCACCGGAGCAGCAACATCTGCCATTCCGCGTCGGTCAGTTCCTGGGCCTCGTCCACGACGATGTGGGCGAACGGGCCGGCGAGCAGGTCGGGTTCGGCGCCGGGCAGTGCGTTCTCGTCGACCAGGGCGTCGCGCAGGTCCCGTCCGTGCAGCATCGTCACGACGCCTTCGCCGTCGTCGTCGGCCTCGAGAAGGTGGTCGACGACGCCGGCCATGCGCTCGCGTTCGGCGGCGATGGACGCTTCTTGGCGGCGCCTACGCCGTGACGTCTCCGGATCGCCGAGCCGTTGCCGTGCGGCGTCAAGGAGCGGCAGGTCGGACACCGTCCAGGCCTGGGCGTTCTCGCGCTGCAGCAGCAGGACGTCCTCGCGGCTGAGCCAGGGGGCGCACTTGCGCAGGTAGGCCGGCACCGACCACAGGTCTCCGACCAGGTCGGCCGCCTCGATCACCGGCCACGCGCGGTTGAAGGTCGTGAGCAGTTCCCTGTTCTGCAGCAGCGACCTGCGGAGCAGGTCGAGGGAGATGTCGCCGTCGTGCTTGTCGGCCACGATCGTGAGCAGTTCCTCCCAGATCTGGTCACGCGCCTCGTTGTGCGGGGTGCCGGGTTCCGGCGCCTCGAACGCCTCGGCCCAGTCGTCGGCGCTCAGCCAGATGTCGGACCAGTGGGTCGTGACCGCCATCCCCTTGGTGGGCGGGTTCTCGTAGAACCTGACGGCCGGCTCGATCGCCTTGATCAGGTCCGCGGACGACTTCAGGCGGGCCACGTCCGGGTCGGTCTCGATCGCCGCGCCGGCTCCCTCGGCGACGAGGTCCCGCAGGGTGCAGGTCTGTACGCCCTCCTCGCCGAGGCTGGGGAGCACGTCGGAGACGTAGGCCAGGTAGGGCTGGTGGGGGCCGACGAACAGCACGCCGCCCCGGCGGTGACCGAGGCGCGGGTCGGAGTAGAGGAGGTAGGCGGAGCGGTGCAGGGCGACGACGGTCTTGCCCGTGCCGGGGCCGCCGTCGACGACGAGGGCGCCGCGGGATCCGGCGCGGATGATGGCGTCCTGGTCGGCCTGGATGGTGCCGAGCACGTCGCGCATCCGGGGTGACCTGCTGCTGCCCAGGCTGGCGATGAAGGCGGACTGGTCGTCGAGCGCGGCGTGCCCTTCGATCCGGTCGGGGGTGAACACCTCGTCCCAGTAGTCGCTGATCCGGCCGCGGGTCCAGCGGTACCTTCGGCGGCTGGCCAGGCCCATCGGGTTGGCGTGGGTGGCGCCGAAGAACGGCTCGGCCGCGGGGGAGCGCCAGTCGAGCAGCAGCCGGCGGCCCGCGCTGTCCGTGAGGCCGAGCCGTCCGACGTACACGGGTTCGGGGTGGTCCGCGCCGACCATGTGCCCGAGGCACAGGTCCAGGCCGAAGCGGCGCAGGGCACGCAGGCGAGCGGTCAGCCGGTGGATCTCCAGGTCCCGGTCCAGCGCCTGCCGCCCTTTGCCGCCGGGCGCCCTGCGCTCGGCTTCGAGGCGGTCCGACAGCTCGGCGATCGACTGCTCGAGGCTCTCCGCGATGGCCGCGAAGTGCTGCTCATCGCCGGCGATCAGCGCCGGGTCGGCCTTGGGGGCGAGGTGGTCGGGAAGGTCAAACGCGCTGGTGGTCAGCGGGTTCACGTCAGCAGCTCCGATCTGAGGGCGCGTGGGCCATCGCCGTCCTGGGACACGCCGGCTGGGGCGGCCTTGGTCGTCGCGCCCGCGCCGCCGTGGCGTACGACGGCGCATCCCCCGTTCACGCAGGTTGTTCCGGCCTTGGCCGACGATTGTGCGGCACGACCCGGGTCTTGCCGCAAGCCCCCCGGTGCGCTATAGGTTGAGAGTGGAAAGGAGTGGGAGTCCCCTTTCCCCTCTGGTCCGCTGTGGACGGACGACCTCTTCGCGAAGCCGCCGCCCTCGTTCCGGACGCCCAGGACCGGAGAACGGCTTCCGGCGTCCTTCAGAGCCGTATGTCGGCGGAGCGCGACGGCACTACGTCGAGAGCGGCGAGCGTCGCGTCGTCGAACGTGATGGCGCCGGCGGCGACGTTCGCCTCGAGGTGGCCGGGGTTCGCGGTGCCGGGGATGAGCAGCACGTTCGGGGCGTGCCGGAGCAGCCAGGCGAGGCCGACCTGTGACGGGGTGCAGCCGATGGACGCGGCCGCGTCGCGGACCGCCGGCTCGTCGGTCACCTTCGGCATCTGCGGGAACGCGCCGCCGAGCGGGAAGAACGGCACCCAGGCGATCCCTTCGCCGGCGCAGAGCCGGACCAGGTCCTCGTCGGCGCGCGTCACGAGGCTGTACGCGTTCTGCACGCAGGCGATGCCCGCAGGGAGCGCCCGGCGCAGCCCGTCGAGGGTCACGCTGCCCAGGCCGATCGCGCCGATCTTGCCTTCGTCGCGCATCGCCGTCATCACCGCGAGCTGGTCGTCGAGGTCGACCACCTGGTCGCCCACGGCCCGGACTCCGGGGCCGATGTCGAGCCGCCGGAGGTTCACGACCGGCAGCCGGTCGAGGCCGAGGCTCCTGAGGTTGTCCTCGACGCTCGCCCGGAGCTCCTCGGGACGTTGCGCGGTGCGGAGCGGGAGGGGGCCGCCGGGGTCGGGGTCGGCGCCGATCTTGGTCACGACGACGACGCCGTCCTCGGGGCGCACGGCCTCGCGGATGATCTCGTTGACGAAGCCGTTGCCGTAGAACTGGGCGGTGTCGATGTGGTCGACGCCGAGCTCGACGGCGCGCCGGAGCAGCGCGACGGCTGCGCTCCTGTCGCCGTGCAGGCGCTCGATCTGCATCGCGCCGTATCCGACTCGGGAGACGGTGTGGCCGGCGAGCCGGCCGGAGCCGCCGGGGCGCGGAACGCCGGTGGCCGTGACGTCGAAGGATGAGGTGCCGGTTGGCATGATGGAAGTTCCGTCCGTCCTACGTGAGAGGGCAGAGAAAGCGGAGGGGCCTCCGCTGCGACCGACTGTAGCACTATCGGAGGTGCCTCCGTTTTGAGTTCCCCGGAATCGACGCCCACCGCTGCCCGTACCGGCCGTCCTGTCCGCGCCCATGCCCGGCGCAACCGCGAGACCCTCATCGCCGTCGCGCGGGCCACCTTCGCGGCCGCCGAGGGCACCGTCTCGCTCGAGGGCATCGCCCGGGACGCCGGGGTCGGGATCGGCACGCTCTATCGCCACTTCCCCACCCGCGAGGCGCTCGTCGAGGCCGTCTACGCCGCCGAACTCGACGACGTCACCGCCGGCGCCTCGACCCTGCTCGACGAGTTCCCTCCCGAGGTCGCGCTCCGCGAATGGATGGACCGTTACGCGGCGTTCGTCGCGACGAAGCGCGGAATGGTCGACACGCTCCGCGCCGGCTGGGCCTCCGGACGGATCGCGACACCGACCACCAGAGAGCGCATCACCGCCGCGCTCGGGATGATCCTCGCGAGCGGCGCACAGGCCGGCACGCTCCGCGCGGACGTCGATCCCGACGATGTCACCGCGATGCTCCTCGGGGTGTTCCTGTCCACGGCCGCGAGCGACCGGTGGGAGCAGACCGGCCGGCTGCTCGACCTGGTGATAGACGCCCTCCGCCCCTCAGGAGCACCCACCCGGCCCTGCCGCGGCGGGGACGCGGCGGGCGGGAGCCGGCCCTCTCCCTAGTCGCTGAAGGTCACGAAACTCTGGATGGCGACCACGGCGCCGCCGCGGGCCCATTCGCGGAAGTCGTCCGCCTCGATCACCACGTCGGCCGAGCCCGGCACGCCCCGCCGGTTCGCGGTGAGCGCCGAGTCGAGGTCGTCCTTGCCGACGCGGGCCAGTTCGACGCCCTCGCCCGCCAGGATCACCGTCTTCACCATGGAGATCGTCGTGATGTGCGCGATGAGCCTGCCGAGGGCCCGCGCGGCCTCCCGGACCACGCCCAGGCACACCTGCTCGCCGGCCGCGGCGCCCCGCATGACCTCCTCGTACGTCACCGCCCGCCGCAGCCCGAGCCCGGCGGAGATCTCGATCGAGTCGCTGGACAGGTACGCCGAGGCGCAGCCGCGGTGACCTTCCGTGCACATGGGCCCGCCGGGGCTCAGCACGGCCGCCGCGACGACAGCGCCGGGCTCGGCGACTGGCACGTCGACGCGGACGTGTGACCCGATCGGGCTGCATCCGCTGGTCGAGCGGGTCAGGGAGCTCGGCATGCAGTTCGGGCTCTGGCTGGAGCCCGACATGATCAACCCGGACTCCGACCTGGCCCGCGCCCACCCCGGCTGGATCCTGCGGACCGGCGACCGCCTCCCGCCCGGCACCAGCAGGTCCTCGACCTCACCAATCCCGAGGCGTACGCCGCTATCAAGGAGCGGCTGCTCGCCCTGATCACCGAGTACGACCTCGACTTCGTCAAGTGGGACCACAACCGCGACCTCGTGGACGCCGGGTCCACGATCCGCGAGGGCCGCGCCTCGGTCCACGCCCAGACCCTGGCCGTCCACCGGCTGCTCGACGAGATCCGCGCCGCGCACCCCCGGCTGGAGATCGAGTCGTGCTCCTCCGGCGGCGCCCGCGTCGACCTCGGCATCCTGGAGCGCACCGACCGCGTCTGGGCCAGCGACTGCATCGACCCCGCCGAACGCCGGCAGATCATGCGCTGGACCGCCCAGCTGCTGCCGCCCGAGCTGGTCGGCAGCCACATCGGCGCCGGCCGCTCCCACACCACCGGCCGCCGCCATGAGCTCTCGTTCCGGGCCGCTACCGCCTTCTTCGGCCACTACGGCATCGAGTGGGACCTCACCTCGCTCACCGACGCCGAGCTCGACGAGCTGGCCGGCTGGATCTCCCTGCACAAGCGGCACCGCCGCCTGCTGCACACCGGCACGATGGTCTGCCTGGACGACACGCCGGAAGGCGTGTCGGCGCACGGCGTCGTCGCCGCAGACGCCGGCGAGGCCGTCTACGAGATCGCCGTGCTGGACCGCCCGGCCACCTGGCCGCCCGGCCTCATCCGGCTCCCCGGGCTCGACCAGGACACCGTCTACCGCGTTCGCCCGCTCGTGCCCGTGACCTCACGCGGGGCCGCGCCCGCCTGGCTGTCCGGCGGCGCCGAGCTGCCCGGTTCGGCGCCGGCCACCGCGGGCGTCGCGGTGCCGCCGCTGTTCCCCGAACAGTCCGTGCTCGTCCACCTCGAGGCCGTGACCCCGGCCGCTACGGCGTGACGGCGCCGCTCTCCCACGCCCAGACGGCGATGCCCACGCGGTTGCGGGTGCCGAGCTTGCGCTGGATGCCGGCGATGTGGTTCTTGACCGTGCCGGGCGAGATGAACAGGACGGCGGCGATCTCGGCGTTGGTGTGGCCGCGGGAGACCAGCCGGGCGATCTGGAGCTCGCGATCGGTGAGGGCCGGTTCCCCCCGCGCCGCCCTGGGAGGGGGCGTCATGAGGTGCCGCAGGAGCCTTACGGTGATCTGCGGGCTGATGAGGGTATCGCCGGACATGGCGGCGCGGACGGCCTCGGCCAGCAGGGCCGGGCCCGAGCGTTTCAGCAGGAAACCGCAGGCGCCGTTGCGCAGCGCGGTGTGGACGTACTCGTCGAGGTCGAAGGTGGTGACGACCACGACGCGGATGGGGTCGGCCACGTCCGGTCCGGCGAGCAGGCGGGTGACCTCGAGCCCGTCGACGCCGGGCATCCGGATGTCGGCCAGCACCACGTCCGGGCGCAGGTGACGGGCCTGTTCGACGGCGGTGGCGCCGCAGGCGGCCTCGGCGACGACGGTCATGTCGGGCTGGCTGTCCAGGATGATCCGGAAGGCGTGGCGGATGTTCTCCTGGTCGTCGGCGATCAGGATGCGCGTCGGACCGGGGGTCATGCGCGGACCTGCCGGGTGCCTTCGGGCGCGGGAGCCAGCGGGACGGTGGCGGCGACGCGCCATCCGCCGGGAGCGTGCGGGCCGGCGGTGAGCGTGCCGCCGAGGGCTTCGACGCGTTCGGTCAGACCGGCCAGGCCGAGACCGCCGCCACGGGCCACGCCGCGGGGGGAGTGCCCGGCCACGGCGTCATCGGTCACGGTGACCACGAGAGCGTCGGCGGCCGGGGTGCCGCGGACGCTCACCTCCACCCGGCTCGCCGTCGCCGCGTGGCGGCGTACGTTGGTCAGCGACTCGACGACGACGCGGTACGCCGTGGCGGCCACCTCGCGGGATACGCCGCCGGGGGCGTCGACGTCGAGGTGGACCGTCGCGGTGCCCGAGGACGAGAACCTCTCGGCCAGCTCCCGGAGGTCGGCCAGGCCGGGCAGCGGTGTGCGGTGCGCCGGCTGCTCGGCGGCGAGATCGTCCTCGTGCAGCATCCGTACAGTCCGGTCCATCGACGCCAGCGCCTGCAGCGCGGCGTGCTCGATGCGCCGGAACGCCGCCACCGACTCCCGCGGGTCCCGCTCGGCGAGGATCTGCCCGGCCTGGGCCTGGGCGAGCATCTCGCTGACGTCGTGGGCGACGAAGTCGTGCAGGTCGCGGGCGAGCTGTGCGCGCTGCGCCTGGCGGGCCGCACGCACCGAACGGGCCCGGTAGTCGTCCAGCGACCGCAGATAGAGCCCGACCATGGCCGCGAGCACCGCGGACAACACCCATACGGCGAAGCCGGCCAGTGCCGCCAGAGTCGGTGTTCCCGTGCCGAAGCGCAGCAGGAGGACCGGCATGGCGCAGCCGGCCAGCGCCGCGGAGACCAGCGCGTGCCGGGCGGGCGCGACCCGGACCGTCACCAGGATCAGGATCAGCAGGCAGGCGGACTCGCCGAGCAGCCAGCCACTCGCGGCGCCCTCCTGCCGCTGCTCCTCGCCGAGCAGCAGGAGGCCGCCGGTCACGGCCAGCGACACGACGCCCGCCGCGCACGTGGCCGCCGCGACGCGCCGGCCCGCGACCGCACCGGCCCGCCGACGCCACCACAGGGCTCTTCCGCTTTCCGCGCGCACATGTCGAGCTTAGACATCCGGTACCGCATCTCACCTGTGCCGAACGGCACATTCCGGGCCCGGATCCGCGTGCGGCCGTGCCGTTCGGCCCATGGGCCGCTCGCCCGGCCTCCTCGATGCTGAACCCGGGACGTGATCGGTTCATGACAGAGGATGTGGTGAGGCGTGTTTCGCTGGCTGGCGAGCTGGCCGGCCTGGTCGGCATACGCGGCGGCCGGGTGGTCGGCGCTCTACGGGGCGCTGGGGCTCTTCTGGGCACGGGGTGGCGGCGGTTTCCCGTTCGCGCCCGTCGACGACGACCATGCGTCGGGCTCGGTCCTTGAAGGCAGCACCGCGGGGTCGGTCGCGCCGGCCATGGCCGCCATCGGGCTGATCGGCGTGCTGGCCGCGCTGGCGATGGCCCGGCAATGGGGACGAAGCGGTGCGCGCATGGCGCTGCTCGCCTTCGGGTGGGCCCTGGCCGGCACGCTCGCCCTGGTGATCCAGGACTACACCATGCTCGCGCTGGTCGCCTTCGCTCCGTTCCTGCTGGTGTTCGCCTTCACCGGTGTCCCAGGCCCGCAGGAGGGCATCGGGGACATCCTCTACTGGCACCGGGTCAACCTGATCATCATGTTCGCCGGCGGGGTGCTCTGGGCCCTGGCCACCCTCGCCTACCAGCGGCGCACCAGGCGGGCCTGCGCGCACTGCGGCCGGGGCGGCCAGGCGATCGCGCGCTGGACGACGCCGGAGGCCACGCGCCGCTGGGGCCGGTGGGCGGTGTACGTGGCGTGCGCCGCGCCCGTGCCGTACGAGGTGACGCGGATCGCCTGGTATTTCGGCATCCCGCTCGGCATCTCCGACGACTTCCTCCGCATGATGCGGGAGACGCCCGGCATGGCGGAGGTGGGGCTCGGCTGCGCCCTCGCCTCGATCGGCGGAGCCATCCTCACCCACGGCCTCATCCGCCGGTGGGGCGAGGTCTACCCGCGCTGGGTCCGGTTCAGGGCGGGGCGGCGCGTGCCGCCGGCGCTCGCCGTCGTCCCGGCGTCCATCGTGGCGATCGTCGCGATACCGGCCGGCTTGATGAACCTCCGCATGGGCGTCGAAGCCGGCGCCGACCGGACGTGGGGCATGAACGCGCCCGGCGCACTGTGGATCGTCTGGGGCGCCGCCCTCGGCGTCGCGGCGTGCGCCTACGGCCTGCGCCGGCGGCGGCCCTGCCGGCACCACCGGCCGGAAGCGCGGCGGGAGGTCCCCGCGTGCCCCGGATGACCGCGGCCGCTGCCTGGATGGCGACTCCGCAGGTGTTCGTGGTGGACCTCTGGGTGCAGGCCGCCTGGAGGGGACCGTACCCCGTGCTGGACGGATACCTCAGCGACCTGGGGAACACGGCATGCCTGCCCGACGCGTGCTCCGCACGGCACGCGCTGATGAACGCCTCCTTCGTCTGCCTCGGCCTGCTGCTGGGAATGGGCCTGCCGCTCGTTCCCGCCTCCCCGCGCCGCGTGCGAACGCTGGTGGGCCTGGCCGCGCTGGGCTGGTGCCTGGTCGGTGTGGCGCCGGAGAACGAGAGCATGCCGCTCCACCTGGCCGGCGCGCTGCCGATCTTCTTCTGCGGCAACGCGGGGATGATCCTCGACGGCCTGCACTCGTGGAGCCACGACCGCCGGCGGGCCGTGTGGAGCGGGTTCACCGGCGCGGTCGGATCGGCCGCGACAGGGCTCTTCCTCGGCGGCCAGTTCCTCGGGCTCGGGCAGGGCGGGATGGAACGGCTGGCCGTGTACGCGCCGGCGCTCTGGGCCGCGGGGCTCGGCGCGGCGAGCGTGCTGACCCGCGCGGACACAGGTCGAGCCGCGCCCCTGCGATGAGCCGGCGACGTCAGGCGATGCGCAGCATCGCCCGGCTGTTGTGCAGGATGCGGAAGCGCCCGTCGGCCCCGGGGTCGAGGAAGACGACCTCCCGGCGCTCCCCGTGGTCCTGGCCGACCTCGACGAAGCGGGAGTCGTCGAGCGCGGCCAGCGTCGCGACCGGGTTCGTGACCAGGGATTCGATGTAGCTGTAGCGCGGGATGGTGGTCATCGTCAACGCGTTCCGCCCGTCGTGGTCGATCCTGATGGTGGCCAGCCCCATGTCGAAGTCGCCAATGTACCGGCGGGGGTCGATGGGCGCCCCGGTCTCCGGAGGGGTCGCCGGCACGGGGGCGCGCACGCCGGCCAACTCGTTCAGCAGCGGATGGACGAGGTCGGCGTGGAGCTCGTCAGCGGCGCCGCCGTTGGTGAGCAGGGCCACGGCCACGTCCGCTCCGGGGACCATGCGCAGGTAGGCCTTCTGCCCGATCGTCGCCCCGGAGTGGCCGGTCACCGTGCCGCCGTCCCAGTCGTGCACCTCCATGCCCAGTCCGTACGAGCGGGGGAAGGCGGACAGCGGCGGCGGCGTCACCTGCGGCGTGCTCATGGCCTCGACGGCGGCGCGCGAGAGCAGGCGCGTGTCGTCGCGGGCGAGCCCGTGGCGCAGGTGCAGGCGCGCGAACTCCAGCAGGTCCGAGGCGCTCATGGCCAGCCCCCCGGCCGGGTCGAGCGCGCGCGGGAGCGACCAGACGGGAGCCGGGTTCGTCGTCCCCGCCGTCTCGACGTGGCCGACCGCGGCGCGGTGCATGAGCGCCTGCTCCGGCAGGGTGACGACGGTTCCCAGCCGCAACGGCCCGGCCAGCTGCCGCTGTGTCACCTGGCCCCAGGCGCCGTCCCGCAGCACCTCGACCAGGCGGCCGAGGACGACGAAACCGGCGTTGTTGTACGAGAACAGCGCCCCGGGCCGGGTCACCTTGGGAGCACCCGACAGGTTGGCGACGAGGGCGGCCACGGCGTCCTCGTTCCTGCCGTAGTCGGCGAGGTCCTCCCCCGGGAATCCCGCGGTGTGCGTCAGCAGGTGACGAGGGGTGACGGCGGCCGCGGCGGCGTCGTCGGCGAGCGTGAACTCCGGGAGGTGGTCGCGGACCGGCCGGTCGAGGTCCAGCCGCCCCTCGTCCACGAGCTGCATGACGAGCGTGGCCGTCCACGTCTTGGTGACGGATCCGATCTGGAAGACCGAGTCCGGGGTGGCCTCGACGCCGGTGCGGGTGTTGAGCACTCCCGTGGCCGCCTCGAGGACGGTCCCGTCGTGCAGGGCCGCGAGTGCGGCGCCCGGCACCCGGTGCCGGCCGGCCAGCGTGGCGAGGCGCTCGCGCAGGTCTGATGCGGTGATCGTCATGGTGTTCCCCCCAGGTCGATTGATCTCACATTTAAGACCATAGCCAAAAATGGAGTCAATGGGGCGCTACGATTTGCGCCAGGACGATCGGAGGAATGCCCGTGAGTGATGTCGGTGTGCTGCACCCGGTCCGAATCCGGCTGGCGCAGATCCTGGCCCTCGGCCCCCGCACCGGGACACAGCTGCGCCGTGCGTTGCCGGACGTCCCCTACAGCAGCCTCTACCGGCACATCCGATGGCTCGTCGACGCGGGCGTCATCCGCGTCATCGGCGAGCGCAAGGTGCGCGGAGCGGTCGAGCACACCTATGAGCTGGACGAACGCGCCGTCCAGGGCGCGGTGCCCGATCCGGCGGGGTTGTCGGCCGGCGACCACGAGCGGGCGGTGACCGCCTTCGTCACGGGCCTGATGGCGCAGGCGCACGCCTACCTGGAGGGCGACCCGGACGATCCGGTCGCCCAGGGGCTGACCTACACGTCCGTCCACGTGTGGGTGGACGACGAAGAACTGGCCCGGCTCCGCGCGCGCCTGCGCGACCTGATCGACCCCCTCGCGCATGCCACCCCCGGGCCCGGGCGGCGGCAGATCACCCTCGGCGTCGTCGCGATCCCGCAGCCGGGCGGCGCGGACCCCCGGTGAGGCCTGGTCCGGCTCCTACGGCGCGGTGAGCGGTTCGGCCTCGTACGCGTCGTGCAGCAGCTTCACGAAGGACGGCGCTTCTGGCAGGGACACGGGCCCGATCCGGTGCACGGCCAGCCCCGGCGTCCACGAGTTCATCACCACGGCGCCCGCCAACGCCGGCAGGCCGGCGAGCGTGACCTCCTCGACGCGCTGGGGCACGCCGAGGCGATCCAGCTGCCTGCGTACGATGCCCATCGTGATCCCGGCCAGCATCTCGGCCTCGGGCCACACCACCGCCGAGCCGTCCCAGAAGGCCACGTTCCAGATCGAACCCTCGCTGATCCGGCCCCGGTGGTCGACGAAGGCGGCGTCGTCGAAGCCCTGGTCGACGGCCTGGCGGAGGTAGTAGGTCTTGGCCACCTCTCCGACGTGCTTCACGGCAGGGAGGACTCGTTCGTGCTCGACCGCCGCCAGGGCGAGCGGGCCCAGCGGGCCGGTCGCGGCGGGTCCGGTGCGTACGAGCAGCCCCGGCTCCACCTCGGGGCTCGCCACGGTGAACTCGCCCGCCGGGGAGTAGACCGTGGCGCTCAGAGAGAGGTCGGCCGGCCCTGCCTGGATCGCCGCCCGCAGGCAGGCGCGCACCCGGTCGTCGGGCAGGGCCCGGCCGAACAACTGCAGCGAGGCGGAGCGCAGCCGTTCCAGATGGAGGTCAAGGCCCCGGACCCGGCCGCCGCGCACCTGCATGGCGGTGAAGTGGGCGTAGCCGGCGAAGGCGAGCGGCGCCAGGTCGTCAGCACTCGCCGCGTGGCCGTCGCGTTGGACAACGAAGGAAGACATACGTCGCTCCAGCAATGCTCATCAGGTGGAATGTCCGTTACCACAGCGACGTTAAAGCTTGACATCGATGGAAAGGTCAAACCCCATGCTGATCGGTGAGTTGTCCCGGCGCACCGGGGTCAGCGCGCGCCTGCTGCGCTACTACGAGGCTCAGGGGCTGCTCCACACCAGCCGCGGGCCCAACGGTTACCGCCACTTCGACGAGGATTGCGTGGTCACGGTACGGCAGGTGCGCGCCTTGCTGAGGGCCGGGCTGTCCACCGAGGTGATCCGGTCGGTGTTGCCGTGCGCGCGGGGCGAGCGCCCGGACATCGAATGGTGCGCCGAGCTGTGGGACATCCTGAACGGTGAGCTGGCGACCATGGACCAGCGCATCGACGAGCTCCAGAGCAGCCGTGACGCTCTCGCCGGTTTCCTGGCGCGGCCCTGAGCCGTCAGGAGGTGGCGGTCCGTGTCGCGGTGATCACCACGGCGGTGTAGCGCATCGTGAAGGCGCCGCCGTTCGCGTCGATCGCCGCGCCGATGGCCGACAGCAGCTCGTCCAGCTTGGCGGGCGGGAGCCGGTTGCTGCCTCCGTGCGTGGGCACCTGGTCCAGCCACTCCTCCCGGGTGTAGGAGCGTTCCCAGTCGAAGTGCCACTGCTCCGGATCGCTGAACGCGCCGACCTCGCGAAACCCGTCCGCCGCGTGGGTGAACATCGCCGAGTACGCCTCCATGAGCGGCATCACGCTGTCGTACGCCGGCATTTCGGGTAGCACCCGGCGATAGGCCGCGGCGAAGGCCTCGTTCAGGTCGGCCGGGGGCTGGAACACGTTCCAGAACAGCGCCAGCCGTCCCCCGGGCCGCAGCACCTCCGCCGCCTTGGCCGCGCCGGCGACCGGGTCCACCCAGTGCCAGGTCTGCCCGGCGGCGACCGTGTCGAAGGTCCGGCCCGCGGCGTCCCAGGTCTCGAACGTCGACACCTCGCATTCGACCCCGGTGTGCCGGGCCAGGTCGGCCATGCGCTCGTCGGGCTCGACGCCGAGCACCTTGCAGCCGGCGGCCTGGAACTGGCGGGCGGCGATGCCGGTGCCGGTGCCGACGTCGAGAAGCTCGGGACCGGGGCCGGCGGCGACGATCCGCTCTATCAGGGCGTCAGGGTAGCGGGGGCGGGTGCGGTCGTAGCGTTCGGCGTGCGTGCCGAACGACTCCGCCACCTGCCGGAGACGATGGGGCTGGTTACCGCCGGGCGGTATAGTGGGCATGTGCCCACCATAGTGGGCAAGCGCCCACTCGTCCAGTCGCGTGGGCCCGGCGAGGTCGAAGGGAAGGACGCGCGGTGCCGACAGGGGTGGCCATGCGCGACGTGCGCGAGCAGTTGTTCACCGCCGCGGAGCGCATCCTGCTCCGAGCCGGGCCGAGCGGGCTGACCAGCCGGGCGGTCACCACCGAGGCCGGCTGCGCCAAGGGCGTGCTGCACCGGCACTTCGCCGACTTCGACGCCTTCCTCGCCGAGCTCGTCCTCGACCGCATCGGCCGCATCGACGCTCAGGCGGTCGCCCTGCGCGACTCCGCCGGCACCGGCACCGTCGCCGGCAACCTCACCGGAGCGCTGACCGGCGTGTTCGAGTCGGTCGCCGTGGCGATCGTCGGCCTCATCACCTTCAGGGACGAACTGCGGGCCCGGCTGCGCCAGACCCGCCCGGCCGGGATCCCGCTCCTGGCCGAGGCCACCACCATGATCGCCTCCTACCTCGCCGCCGAGCGCGAGATGGGCCGCATCGCGGTGGACGCCGACGTCGACACGCTCGCGCTCACGCTCATCGGGACCGCGCACCTGCTGTACGCCGGCAGGGAGGGCGCCCCGCCGGAGGCCGGAGCCGTCGAGAAGGTCGTGACCACGGTCATGGCCGACGTCGTGCAGAGACGGTTGCTCTGACCCCGCGTGACGGCTGCTCAGCCGGCGTCGGGAACGTACGTCAGGTTGAGCACGCCGGTCTCGAAGGTCTCCGACTTGACCAGCTTGAGCGGGTGGGTCGGGGTGTCCTCGAACAACCGCTGGCCGTGACCCACGGCGATCGGATGGACGAGCAGGTTGAGCTCGTCGAGCAGCCCGTTGGCCAGCAGCCACCGCACGGTCGTCGCGGAGCCGGACATCTGGATGTCGCCGCCGCTGATCTCCTCCTTGATCTCGCGCAGCCTGGCCGCGACGTCACCGGAGACGACGGTGGTGTTGTCCCAGTCGGCCTTGTCCAGGGTGCTGGACACGACGAATTTGCGGGCGTTGTTGATGGACGCGGCCACCTCCGGGTCGGCGTCCGTCGTCGTCCAGTACGCGGACCACTCGTCGTACAGTCTGCGGCCCATCAGCATCGCCGCCGCGCTCTGCATGCCCGCCTGGACCACGGCGCCCATCTCGTCGTTCCAGTAGGGGAAGTGCCACTGGTCCGGCGACTCGACCACGCCGTCCACGGAGATGAAGAAGCTCGAAATGATCTTAGCCATCGTTGGGTTCCCTAGTCGTCGGAGTTGCTCAGGGGTGGCGCGCATGCGCCCGAAGTGAAGGTTAGGCGGGAGGGGCGCTCACGTCTTGTACAGAAGCGACAGCGGCTCACCCGGATGCCGGCCGCTCAATTGCGTGGCGGTCCGCCCGACATAGCGGGTCAGCGACCGCGCCAGGTGCGGCTGGTCGAAATAGCCGAGCCGGTGGATCACGTCGCTGACCGGCGTGCCCTCCTGGATCAGGATCGCCGCCTGCCTGGCGCGGGAGATCCGCTGGGCGGCGCCGCGCGTGAGGCCGGTCGCCGCCATGAAGCGCCGCTGGACGGTGCGTTCCGACACGTCCGGCGCAGCGCCGCTGAGCACCGAGGCGACGACGGGGTCGCAGTCCACCACCTCTTCGCGCACCATCCGCCGGACGAACGCCTCGGCGTTGTCGTAGCCGGGAAGGTGCCAGGTGGAGCCCTTCAGCCAGAACGACCTGCGCGTCGCGCCGGGGATCTCCACGGCGCCGTTGACGAGCCGGCCGCTGGGAAGGTGGGGCATGGACGTGCCGAGCGAGAACGTGATCCCGAAGAACGTCGCGTCCTCGGGCACGGGGGCGGCGCTCGCCGCCGTCTCGGGGCCCCGGACGGCCACGCTGACCTGACCGCGATGAGCCCAGACCACCAGCTCGCAGTGCGCGGTCGCGATCGACGTCATCCGGGCGATGTCATGGCTGCTGCTGCGCCACACCCGCTCGATGTACGGCGAATCGGATGGTCGACTCTCGACGTCCAGCCCCATCCGGGTCATCCCCCCTTCGCCGCATATAGGCCACTGAGCAGGCAGTCTGGCACGATTCTGGCCGGCCGTGTAGGGCGCAGGGGGGCACGGATCGCCGGGAGAAATAACAGTCCTTATATAAGAGCTGTTATAGTTACCTCATGGCTGACCCCAACACCCCCGATCCCACCCGCGAGAGCCTCTGGCGGCCGCTGCGCGTCCTGCAGGCTTCGATGGACGCCGACATCGCCCGGCTCTACTCCGAGAAGCGCATCGACGGGCTCAAGCCGAGCTTCGTGATGGAGCTGCTCCGGCTCAACGCCCTCGGGCCGATGACCATCACCGAACTGGCCGAGTCGGTCGGCCGGACGCACTCGGCGCTCAGCCAGAAGGTGGCCGCCATGCGGGAGGCCGGCTGGGTCGAGACCGTGCCGGGTGACGACGCGCGCAGCAAGAAGGTGACGCTCACCGACCACGCCCGCGGCGTCGTCGGCCGCCTGGCGGCGGAGTGGCGGGCCACCGAGGCCGCCGTCGCCGAGATCGAGGCGGAGATCCCCTACCCGCTCACCCGGGTCGTCGCCGACATCGAGCAGGCCCTGGCCCGCAAGAGCTTCCACGACCGCATCGCCGAGAAACTGGCGCAGGACCCCGCGTGGGAGTGACGCGCGCCGGACCTGCCTGTCAGGCCCGAGCGTGGGAGCGACGCGCTGACCTGCCCGATCGAACCCGAGCGTGGGAGTGACGGCTGGACGTGCCTGTTCAGGCCTGAGGGCCGCGGGGGAGGGTGGCGGTGTACGCCGCCCAGTCCGCCGGATGCGCCATCCCCTTGCGCACGGGCACCTTCCGGGCCCCGCCCGCCTCGTCGATGACGATGCGGTTGCCCTCCAGGCGCGGGCTCCCGCCCGTGGGGATGTGGAATCTGCGTTCGGCCGGTCCGATCGGCGCGGTGAGAACGATGGCCTGGGGCTCGACCAGGAAATACGGCCGCCGCAAGTAGACGGCGCCGACTCCGGCGAAGATCAACCCGACGACGATCGTCGGGCTGAACGAGCCGAGCAGGAGGAGCCAGAGCTGTAAGAGGACCATGACCGTACCGAGGACCAGGAACGTCCAGCCCACGAGCGGGTTGTAGCGGATCTTCATGGAGTGAGCCGTCCTTCGCCGACGATGCGTGCCGGCTCATGATCCTCGCCGCCGGCGGCTCAGGGGGCAAGGGCCCAGGCAGGGCCGGGCAAGGGCCCAGGCAGGGCCGGGCAGGGGCGCCAACGAGACGTCCGAAGGCCGCCAGCGCCCGGCCCTGGTCTGCCGCAAGAGTGGGGGGCCATGAGCACTCTCGCCGACACGCACACCCTCATCGAGCCGAACATCCTCTACTTCGGCACCCCCGTGGTCCTCATCTCCTCCACGAACGAGGACGGGACCCCCAACCTGGCCCCCATGTCGTCGGCGTTCTGGCTGGGCTGGCGTGCGGTGCTGGGGCTGGGGGCGCGGGCCAAGACGGCACAGAACCTGCTCAGGACCCGCGAATGCGTGCTCAACCTCCCGTCCGACGCGCTCGCGCCGGCCGTCGACCGGCTGGCGCTGACCACCGGCTCCGACCCCGTGCCCGAGCGGAAACACGCGCGCGGCTACCGGCACGTGGCGGACAAGTTCCGGCGGGCGGGGCTGACCGCCGTCCCGTCCGAGACGGTGGCGCCGCCCCGGGTGGGCGAGTGCCCGGTCAGCATGGAGGCCGTGCTCGAACGCCATCACCCTGTGGGCGACGACGGTGGGATCCTGTCGTTCGAGGTGCGGGTGCAGCGGGTCTGGGTGCACGAGGGGATCCGCATGGCGGGCACGGACGACCGCATCGACCCCGACGCCTGGCGCCCGCTCATCATGAGCTTCCAGAAGTTGTACGGGCTCGGCCCGCAGGTGCATCCGTCCACGCTCGCGCGGATCCCCGAGCGGCTCTACCGCAGCGCCGACCTAGAGCGGGCCCGCGCCGTCCAGCAGGGCCAGCCATGAGCGGCCGGCGCAGACCCGGTTGATCTCCTCGATCGCCAGCCACTCGGCGGCGCTGGTCTCCGACCCGGCGGGCGGCCGGGTCGGGGAGCCCAGTGCCGGGAGTGAGGCCCGGAACATCACCATGTACGCCAGCGGCGGGTAGCGGTAGCCGTCGGGCGCCGGGGCGAGGAGTTCGATGCGTTCCCAGGCGAAGACGGACAGCGCGGACGAGGGCAGACGCAGGCCGGTCTCCTCGTAGAGCTCGCGGGCCGCGGCGTCGGCCGCCGTCTCCCCGGCTTCGAGGTGGCCACCGGGGAGGTCCCAGCCGCGCCCGTCCACGCGCGTCATGAGGGTGCGGCCCGCCCGGTCCGACACGAACGCGAACGCGCACGTGGTCTGCTCCAGCGGCGGGAGGGACCCGGAGCGCATCAGGTCCATGCGGTGCGCCACGGGGATGTAGGGGAGCGTGCCGGTCACGACCAGATGAGTCATGCCTCCATCGTGCCCGCGATCAGACGCCCCGGCGCATGGCCCGGTTGCCGAGGTAGAGGCCGGCCGCGGCCACCGCGCAGGCGGCGGCGGTTCCGTACAGGATGGAGGGGCTCGCGAGGTGGCCGGCGAACAGGGCACGCTGGGCGTCGACGATGTACGTGACCGGGTTGGCGTACCCGATGGCCCGCAGCCAGGCGGGGGCGGTGTCCAGCGGGAGGAGCACCCCCGAGCACAGGAGCAGCGGGAACAGGATCGACTGGCTGACGATGTAGAACAGGGTGCCGCCGGGCGCCGACTTGATGGCGAGGACGAACGAGAGGGAGCCCAGCCCGACCCCGAAGATCACCAGCTGCACCAGGCCGGCCAGCACGCCCGCCGGATGGAGGTCGAAGCCGAGGGGCAGCGCCAGCAGGATGATCAGCACGGCCTGGGCCAGCAGGATGATCATCTCTTTCATGGTCCTGCCGACGAGCATCGCGGTGCGGTTGAGCGGTGTGACCATCAGGCGCTCCATCGAGCCGCCGATCAGCTCGACCAGCAGCGTGTAGCCGGCGGCCATCGGGCCGGTCAGGCACATCATGACCAGGATCCCCGGCACGAACCACTGCCACGACGAGCCGACCGCCCCGTCCAGCAGCGACCCGAACAGGAACAGGAACAGCAGCGGCTGCCCCATCTCGAAGAGGAGCCCGACGGGCTCGCGCAGGGTCGGCCTGAACTCGCGCGAGAAGATGGTGGCGGTGTCACGCAGGAATGTCGTCATCGGTGAGGCTTCTCCCGGTAAGCGCGAGGAACACGTCGTCAAGGGTGGGGCGGGCGGTCTCGGCGGTGGTGACCCTGATGCCGGAGCCGTCCAAAGTGCGGAGATAGTCGGGCAGCGCCGCGGCGGCGTTGGGCACCTGGAGGCGCACGGTGGTCCCGGTCGCGGTGCCGTTGCCGATGCGGGCGGCCGTCGCCGCCTCCTGCTCGGTGCTGGTGGTGATGGTGATGTGGTCGCCGGCTAGGTCGTTCTTGAGCCGTTCTGCGGTGCCGTCCGCGATGATCTTCCCGCCGTCGATGATCACCACGCGTTCCGCCATGTTGTCGGCCTCCTCCAGGTAGTGCGTGGTGAGGAAGAGCGTCGTGCCGAACGTCTCCCGAAGCCGGAGGATGTGCTGCCAGATGTCGGCGCGGCTCTTCGGATCGAGCCCGGTCGAGGGCTCGTCCAGGAAGAGCAGGTCGGGGCGGTGGATGAGGCCGAGGGCGATGTCCAGGCGGCGGCGCTGGCCCCCCGAGAGGGTGCCGGGCTTGCGCCTGGCCAGCGGCACGAGGTCGAGCAGGTCCAGCAGTTCGTCGGCGCGGGCGGCCGCGTCGCGGGTGCTCAGGCCGTAGCAGCGGCCCTGGGTGATGAGCTCGTCGCGGACGAGGAAGTTCTCGCCCGCGCTGTTCTTCTGGCCGACGTAGCCGATGCGGGCGCGCACGCCGGCCGGGTTCTGGCCCACGTCGTGGCCCGCCACCGTGGCGGTGCCCGAGGTGGGCGGCAGCAGTGTCGTGAGCATGCGCAGGGTCGTGGACTTTCCCGCGCCGTTGGGGCCGAGGAACGCCACGAGCCGGCCGGCCTCCACGTCGAGGTCGATGCCGTGAACGGCGGTGACGGTCTCCTTCTTGACTTTGAACTCTCGGGTCAGGCCCCGGGCGTGGATCATGGTCGGTCTCCTCTGGGCATGGCGAAGAAACCCCTGGTCGGGGCGCGAAAAGCAGGAATGAGACCAGTTTGGGCAGGGGAAACCCGGTTTGGCAAACGCGAATGTCACGTTCATAAACGGATGTGACCTGCGGAAACGACGTCTTCGACGTCCCCTCCTACAAGGGCGATTTCGGGGCTCTGAGGTGCGGGTTTCCCGGTGACGGAGAAGTTTTTCCCGAGCGGGGCCCGGGGGCGGCGGTTCTGGCAGCATGTCGGGGCATGCGCAGGCTTGCCGTGCTGGTGAACGGGTTGCCGGGAGCGGGGAAGAGCACGCTGGCCCGGGCCCTCGGCCGTGAGCTCGGGCTGCCCGTCTTCTCCAAGGACGTTCTCAAGGAGACGCTGGCCGACGTGCTCCCCAGGCCCGACGGGGTGGAAGGGCGGGAGTGGAGCAGGCGCCTCGGGATGGCCGCGGGCGAGAGCATGTGGACGTTGCTCGCGAACTCCCCGCCGGGCGCGGTGCTGGAGAGTCCGTGGCTCGCGCCGCTGCGTCCCGTGGTGCTGGCCGGGCTCGACCGCGCGGGCGTCCCGCCCGCGGGGGTGCGGGAGGTCTGGTGCGAGGTGCCGCCCGACGTGGCGAGGAGCCGGTACGAGCGCCGGGTGCGGCATACGATCCACCATGACGCCGAGGTCGACGACGAGCGGTGGCGGCAGTGGACGGCGGCGGCGCGGCCGCTCGCGCTGGGGCCGGTCTATTCAGTTGATACGTCGAAGGACGTGAATATAGCCCGACTTGCACATTTGTGTGTGGCTCCGGAAGGATCTCCGGCGTGAAACGTCTGTGGTTATCAGCGGTGATTCTGGCGACCGGGATGACGGGAGTCGCCGAGGCCGCCGACGGAGTTCCCGGGGTCGACGTCAGTAACTGGACCGGTGACGTCGACTGGGAGAGCGTGGCCTCCGAAGGCGGCAAATTCGCGTTCGTGCAGGCCACCGAGGGGGCCGACTACCGCAACCCACGTTTCGACACGCAGTTCGGCGGTGCGGCGGAGGCAGGGCTCTTCCGCGGCGCTTATCACTTTGCGCAACCGCACGAATCCGATGGGATGACTCAAGCCGACTATTTCCTCCAGAATGGCGGCGACTGGGTCAGTGATGGCCAAACCCTGCCGGGGGTCCTCGATGTGGAGGACAATCCGTACAAAGACAAGAACGGCAAGAACTCCTGCTACGGCCTGTCGACGAAGGACATGGTCACCTGGATCAAGGACTTCACCGTCAGATACCGCAGGGCGACCGGCCGGCACGCGATCATCTACACCACGACGAGCTGGTGGCGGACCTGCACGGGAAACTCGGCCGCGTTCACATCCAACCCCCTCTGGCTGGCCCGCTGGGGCAGCGAGCCTGGTTCGCTGCCGAAGAGCTGGAAGAGGCACACGTTCTGGCAGTCGGCGGAGAAGGGCACGCTGTCCGGCGGCCAGAACTCGTTCAACGGCAGCGAGTCCCAGCTCAAGGCGCTGGCCAACCCGCCGGCCGAGGTCATGGTCTCGGGCGAGGCCACGAGCCGGACGTCGTACAGGGTCGTCGTGACGAACACGGGCCCGCACCCGGTCAAGGACATCAAGGTGTCGGGGCGCGCGTTCGGCGGGCAGCGGGTGGTCGAGGCGCCGGCGTGCAAGTTCAGCGGCACGGCGGTGTCGTGCCGGATCGAGGAGCTGCCCCGGGCGAAGAAGGTGATGTTCGTGTTCACCACCAAGCCCAGGAAGCCGAAGGGCACGGTCGGCATGAACGTCACCGTCGGTTCGGTGAAACTCACTCTCAAAGCGCGATAAGGCAGGATTAATCCCAAGTCCCGGTGTTGGAGGGGGTTTGGGATGAAGCGGCGGTTGGCTGTGGCGGCGGCGCTGATCCTGCTGACCGCCACGGCCTCGGTGCCGCTCGGCCTGTCCCTGCCGCCCAGGATCGTCCAGCTCGCCTACGAGATCGAGCGGTACGGCATCGCGTACTCGTGGGGCGGCGGCCACGCCGAGGAGCCCGGTCCTTCGAAGGGCACCTGCAGGGGTTACCGGGGCAGGATCAAGCCCTGCCCGGCGGCCAGGACACGCGGCCTCGACTGCTCGGGGCTGGCCAGGTGGGTGTACGCGCTGGCGCACGGCGAAGACGTGCTGGGGCCGGGTAACACCGACGCGCAGGTACGGAAAATGCGCCGGGTGAAGTCCCCGAAACCAGGGGATCTAGCGTTCTTCGGAAAGATCACCAAAAAGACTGTCAAAACCCATCACGTCGGCATCTATCTGGGCAATGGGACGATGATGAACGCACCCGAGACCGGGGCGATCGTGCGCGTCGACGACATTAAGGAGAAGGAGGACTTCGCCGGCTTCTACCGGTACCGCCCGCCGCGCAAGGGCTCCCGCTGACGATCCTTCAGACCGGTGACGCGTGTGACTGGCCGGAAATTGAGAGACCCGACGGCTAATGTGTGCCGCTATGGACAGGCGATGGGTCGGCCTCGACGGTTACGAGGTCGTGGCCGCCGTGCGGGGCGGGCGGCAGGTGCTGCGGGTGCGCCGGCACGGATGGATGGTCGCCGACTGCGTCTCCGTCGCGGAGGTGGCCAGGCTCGTCGATCTGGCCGACCTGTGCGAGGTCATCGAGCTCCCCGCCCGGCGCCGCGCGGAGGTCCCCGCGGAGGCCGGAACAAGTTCGCATCAGGGCTGAGCGCCGTGTATGGTTACACCTGTCCGCAGCGCCGGACAGGCCCCTATAGCTCAGTCGGCAGAGCGTCTCCATGGTAAGGAGAAGGTCAACGGTTCGATTCCGTTTGGGGGCTCGCAATCCGAACAGGCAGAACGCCCGGTCCAAGAGATCTTGGAGCCGGGCGTTTCCCGTTGTGCGCGATGAATTCGCCCTGAGAGCCGGCCGCGCGGAAGCGGTGTCCCGCGCACCTGCACCGTAGCCCGGGGGTGTCGAGGCTTCAGGAGGTGCGGTGCTGCCGACTCGGCGGCGGGCTCGGGCAGCGCACGGGCCTGGTCTGCGGCCGGAGCGGTGAGGGTGTCCGACCCTCTCCCACCCTGGCGCTTGCGGAGCAGCGGCTCCATCGCGTGCTCGCCGTACCCGGACGGGGTCAGCCGTCGACGATGGCGGGGGATGTGCGGATATATGCGACTTGTATGGGTGGGCGGAGGAGGTCTATCGTCGCTGGTGATGCGCGAGCCCCTACTGCGCTCCTGATTTCGGTTGCCGGGGATCCTGAGGCATACTGGAGAGACCCCGCCCGATGGAGCGAGTTGCTGATGTGCTCGCCGCGTCGGGTATTCTCTACGATGGTCGGTGTCGTTAACCGGCTCAAAGGCGGAGTAGCTCAGTCAGGCAGAGCAAACGGCTCATAATCGTTGTGTCGCCGGTTCAAGTCCGGCCTCCGCTACTGCCCAATCCCAGGTCGACGGCCTGGGCACGGGCGTGTCCATGTCCCGAACGTAGAAAGGCACTCCCAAGTGGCTGCCACCGACGTTAGGCCGAAGATCACGCTGGCCTGCCAGGAGTGCAAGCACCGCAACTACATCACGCGGAAGAACCGGCGCAACGACCCGGATCGGCTTGAGCTGAAGAAATACTGCCCTAACTGCCGCTGCCACCGCGCGCACCGCGAGACCCGCTAGGTTCGCACCGGGCAGGGGCCTCGGCCCCTCTCATACGCTCCATCGCACAGCCGGCGTCCCCTTCGCAGGGCGCCGGTTCGTCGTGTCCGCCCCCCGGCAAAATCACGGCCATCTCCCGCGACAGCCGAACGTTGTTCTGTTACCGTCGCCCTCAGCAGCGCTCGGTTGGAGACTACGAGGAGCCACTGATGGCCTTGAACCGTGACTTCGTGGGCCGGAGCTATCCGCCCAGCGCCCCTTACGAGGTCAGCCGGGTGAAGATCAGGGAGTTCGCCACCGCGATCGGCGACAACAATCCTCTCTACCGCGACAAGGAGGCCGCGCAGGCCGCCGGCTATCCCGACGTGATCGCGCCGCCGACGTTCCCGATCGTCTTCAGCCTGCAGAGCGGCGGCGAGGCACTCGCCGACCCCGGCCTGGGGCTCAACTTCGCCATGGTCGTCCACGGCGAGCAGCGCTTCGAGTACGTACGCCCCGTCATCGCCGGCGACGAGCTGGTCACGACCGCGACGATCACCGACATCCGCACCGCCGGCAGCAACGAGCTGCTGACCGTGCGCAGCGACGTGACGACCGTCGAGGGCGAGCCCGTCTGCGTCACCTACAACACGATCGTCGAGCGCGGAGGGGCCGCCTGATGACCGCCACGGTGAAGTACGACCAGGTCGAGGTCGGCCAGGAGCTCGCGGCCATCGACTACCACGTGCGCCGCTCCAACCTCGTCATGTACGCCGGGGCCTCCGGTGACTTCAACCAGATCCACTGGAACGAACGCTTCGCCAAGATGGTCGGGCTGCCCGACGTGATCGCGCACGGCATGTACACGATGGCGCAGGCCGGCCGGTACGTCACCGACTGGGCGGGAGATCCCGGGGCGGTCGTCGACTTCGGCGTGCGGTTCTCGTCGATGGTGGTCGTGCCCGATGACGACCAGGGCGCCACGATCACGGTCAGCGGCGTGATCGAGGAGAAGCTCGGGGACAAGCGGGTGGTCGTCGGGCTCGTCGCCAGGTCGGGTGAGGCGCAGGTGCTGTCCAAGGCGCGCGCGGTGGTGCAGCTGTCCTGACCGTCGGTGCGGGCCGGGATGATAGGTCGGCCCGCTTCCGGGTACTCCGTGACGGTATGTCTGAAGCCGCGCGAGAAGTCTGGCCCACGGTCCGATCGATCCCCGTCTCCGCCGTCACCGACGCCAAGCCCCCTGGGCACCTGCGGCCGCCGCGCCTCGAGGACGTGGCCGGCACCTCAGGCTCCGGCCGCGACACCGCCGGCGGCCCCGGCCCGGCGGGCGGTTCCGGTGCGACGGGCGGCTCTGGCTCTGGCTCTGGGTCGGGGGCTGGCTCTGGTGCGGCGGGGAAGGCACGCGGCTCCGGTGCGGGTGCGACTGGTGTCGGTACGGCCGGGGCCAAGCGGCGGGGCACGCACGCCCGCCAGAACCCCGCCGCCGAGCTGGGCTTCTCCGGCGACCCCGGCCAGCACGGCGACGACGACGGCGACGGCATGCTGCACGCCCAGCGCACCTGGGACGCCTCGCTCGCCACCAGCCGCCTCGACGACCTGGGCGTCAACACCGAGCGGCAGCGCGTCGAGACCGCGGACATCACCACGAGCGTGGGCCTGCTCGTGGACGGCTGGCCCGAGGACGTGCAGCGGTGCGTGCAGTCGCTGCTCGACCACACGAGGGCCCGCGTGCTCGCCCTCGACCTGGGCAACGTCGACGGCGCCGGCAACGTGCTGGACGACCTGGCCCGCCGCTGTCCCGACCGGATCGCCGCCTGGCACGTCGCCGAGCGGCCGCACTGGCGCGGCGGCACCGCCACCTGGGGCGAGAGCCGGGCCAAGCTGCTGCGGCTCGACATGTCCGAGGTGCACGTACTGATGGAGACCACCACCGTGCTGCGCGGCGACGCGCTGACCCCGCTGATCGCGGCCATCGCCGAAGGCGCCGTCGCGGCCGGCTGGTGGGGCGCGGAACCGCTCGACGACGGCCGGAGCTGGCGCGAGGCAGGGCCGGGCCGGGTGCGGGCGCTCACCGGAGACCTCATGGCGGTACGCCGGTCGGCGGCGCTCGGAGCGCTGCCCGAGGACGCCCATCACGGCACGAACGCCGACCTGGAGCTCTCGCTCGCCCTGCACGGCAAGCTGGTCGTGCCCCGCGACCGGGCGCCCGTGGAGCGCCTCGGCCGGCACGACCTGCCCGACGACTATCTGGAGCGGGAGTCGCGGCGCAACTATGACGGGGTGCTGCGCCTGCTGAGCGCCTCGGCCTGACGCAGCGGCAGTCCCTTGGGCGGATATCCCGTTAGTAAGCTGTGGATCCATGGAGATGCTCGCGCCGTACACCACGTTGGGCCTGGGCGGGCCCGCCCGCGATTTCGCCGAGGCGTCCACGGCGGAGCAACTCGTCTCCCTGGTGGCCGATGCCGACAGGAACGCCGTGCCCACCCTGGTGCTCGGCGGGGGCAGCAACGTCGTGGTGGCCGACGAGGGTTTCGACGGGCTGGTGATCAAGGTCGCCACCCGGGGCGTGACCGTGTCGCGCGACGGCGAGCAGGTGCTGGTCACCGTCGAGGCGGGCGAAGACTGGGACCCGCTGGTCGCCCGCGCCGTGGCAGAGGGCTGGTCGGGCCTCGAGTGCATGTCCGGCATTCCCGGGCAGGTCGGGTCGACCCCGATCCAGAACGTCGGCGCGTACGGCCAGGAGGTCGCCCAGACCATCAGGTGCGTGCGCGCCTACGACCGGCGCACCCGGCAGGTGGTCGACCTGGAGGCGCGGCAGTGCGGCTTCTCCTACCGCGACAGCGTCTTCAAGCGCGATCTGGCGCGGCACGTGGTGCTCGCGGTGACGTACGCGCTGGACGTCTCGGAATTGTCCGGCCCGCTGGCGTACGCGGAGCTGGCCGGCCGGCTGCGGGCCGAGCCGGGGAGCCGGGTGCCGCTCGCCCGGGCGCGTGAGGCGGTCCTGGAGCTGCGGCGGGGCAAGGGCATGGTGCTCGACCCGGGCGACCCCGACACCCGCAGCGCCGGGTCGTTCTTCACCAATCCGGTCCTGACGGCCGAGCAGGCGGAAGCGCTGGCGGTGCGCGCTCCCGGCCATCCGCAGTGGGACATGCCCGACGGATCGGTCAAGGTGCCCGCCGCCTGGCTGATCGAGCAGGCCGGCTTCCCGAAGGGTTACGAGCTCGGGCCCGTACGCATCTCGACCAGGCACACGCTGGCGCTCACCAACCCCACGGGGGCCGCCACCACCGCCGACCTGCTGGCGCTGGCCAGGCAGGTCCGCGACGGGGTGCGGGAGAAGTTCGGGGTCACGCTGGTCAACGAGCCGGTGCTGGTCGGCTGCGCCCTCGGGGAATAGCGGCCCGATCTGGTCTGTTATGGTGTCTCGGAATTACCGAAGGGGAGTAGTCCCAATCGTGTGATCGACACACTGGCGCTTCATCGCGCCCGGTCGCACGGGCCTTAGACGGGCGGACGAGACCTTCGGCCTGGCAGCCATGCGACAAGTCGCTGCCGGGCCGAAGCCGTGCCCGCATCTCCCCGGGTTTTCGCTTCCGGCCCGGTCGCGCGGAAGAGGACCGTTGGAAGCGTTCTGGATCAGTCTCGGCGTCATCTTCGTGGCCGAGCTCGGCGACAAGAGCCAGCTGATGGCGATGACGTTCGCCACCCGTTTCAAGACCTGGCCCGTGCTGCTGGGCATCACGATCGCCACGACCGTCGTGCATCTGCTCAGCGTCGCCGTGGGCGGCCTGATCGGCGACGCGTTGCCGACGACGGCCATCTCCGTGGTGGCCGGGCTGGCCTTCCTCGGGTTCGCGGCGTGGACGTTGCGCGGCGACGAGCTGACCGAGGACGAGGCGCAGAAGGCCCGGCGCACCACCAGGAACGCCCTGATCGCGGTGACGGTGGCGTTCTTCCTGAGCGAGCTGGGCGACAAGACGATGCTGGCCACGATCACGCTGGCGACGCAGCACGGCTGGGTCGGCACCTGGATCGGCTCGACGGTCGGCATGGTGGCGGCGGACGCGCTGGCCATCGTCGTGGGGCGGCTGATGGGCAGGCACCTGCCCGAGAAGGCCATCAGGTACGGCGCCGCCGCGGCGTTCGCGGTGTTCGGCGTCGCGCTCCTGGTCGAACCGCTGGTCTGAAGGCTGTCGTGTCCGTGGTCGAGCCGCTGCTTGTAGGCCGTCGCGCTCCTGGTCGAACCGCTGGTCTGAGACCTACGGTGACAGCAGCGACAGCCGGTGGGCCGCCGCGGCCGCCTCACCCCGGGTGGTCACGCCCAGCTTGGCCAGGATGTTGGACACGTGCACGCTCACCGTCTTCGCCGAGATGAACAGTTCGGCGGCGATGTCCCGGTTGGTCCGGCCCTGGGTGACCAGGCGCAGCACCTCCAGCTCGCGCGGCGTCAGCAACTCCGACTGCTCCTGCCCCTGTGAGAGCCCGCCCACCCGGCGGGACAGCGCCTCGATCTCCTCGACGAGCGGCGTCGCGCGCAGCGCCTCGGCCAGGGGCAGCGCCGTCTTCAGCCGCGCCGCCGCACCCTCGCGGTCGCCGCCGCGCGCCACCACGGTGGCCGCCTGCAGCAGCGCCTTGGCCTGGTTGTGCGGGCGCTGGAGCCGCTCCCAGGCCGCCGCCGCGGCGTCGAACTCCCCCGAGTACGACAGCCGGTACGCCTCCACGACCGGCCCGATGACCGACAGCTCGGCCGCCACCTCGGCGGCCTGCCGGCGCACGGCCGCGGTGCCCTCGGCCGCGGCGGGTTCGGCGGTCTCCGCGGCGTCGCAGACCGTGCGCAGCAGGGAGAGCAGCCGCCAGCCGAGCATGGCCTTGCTCGACTGCCGGGGACGCGACAGCACCCGCTCGGCCACGTCCAGGGCGGCGTCCGGCTCGCCCTTGGCGAGGTGCCAGCGCATGAGCAGGCGGGCGTTGTTGGTGACGTCCTGGACGAACTCCTCGGGGCGCTCCTTCAGGATGCCGACCTCCGACAGGATGCCCTCGACCAGCGGCAGCTCGCCTCTGGCCAGCGCGATGTCGGCGCGCACCCGCAGCAGGGCGTAACGGGTGCGCAGGACGGGCCCGTGGCCGAGCGCGGTTTCGACGGCCTCGACGGCTTCGTCCCAGCGGCCGAGCGACTCCAGCACCTCGGCCCGGTTGTTCAGGATGAACAGGCCGCTGCCGCGCAGCCTGCCGTACTGCTTGGCGAGCCGCCAGCCGTCCTCCGCCATGCGCAGGGCCTCGTCGTCGCGGCCCATGTCGGTCAGGGCGTCGATGTTGTTGCCCATGGCTCTGGCGATGATGCGGCCGGCGTTCGCCGTCCTGCCGAGCTCCAGGGCCTGCTCGTTGACCATGATCGTGGACTCCAGCTCGCCGTTGAGCGAGTGGCCGAGCGCCAGGTTCATCAGCAGGTCGGCTTCGAGGCTCCGTTCGCCGTGCTCCCTGACCAGCCGCAGGCCGTCGGCGATCAGCTCGCCCGCCTCGGCGATCTCGCCTCTCAGCATGAGGTGGCGGCTCAGCGGCGTGACGACCTCGGCCCAGTCGAGGCTGTTCTCGGGGACGAGCCGCAGCGCGTGCCTGAGGTCGTCGATGACCCCCGGATGCCCCTTGGAGTTCTTGATGCCGGCCCGCCGCACGATCAGCTGGGCCACCCGCGCCGGCTCCGCTTCCTCGTCCAGGTCGCACAGCGCGCCCTTGACGAACTTCAGTGCCGTGTCGACGTCGCCGCCGGCGTTGGCGGCCTCGGAGGCCCGTTCCAGCACGGCGGTGTGGTCGGCGCCGATGAGCTCGGCCGCGTCGGGCACGCGGTCCCACAACATGAGGACGCGTTCGAGCAGGGGAACGGCCTCGGTGTAGGCGTACGCCTTGAACGACTTCTGCGCCGCCTCCCAGGCGGAGATCAGCGCCCAGTGGTCGTCGCGGGCGCCGTACCAGTGGTGGGCCAGTTCGACGGCGGCGCGGCCGGGCGGGACCAGCCTGCGGTCCTTGGAGATCTCCTCGGCGTACCTGGCGTGCAGCCGCTGGTGTTCGCCGGGCAGCAGCTCGTCGTGGACGGCCTCGCGGATCAGGGAGTGGCGGAAGACGTAGGCGCGGTTGTCGGCGATCTGCAGCACGTTCCCCGCGATCGCGGGGCGCAGCGCGCTCTCCAGCTCGATGTCGGACAGGCCGCTCACGGCGGCCAGCAGCGCGTGGCTGACCCTGGTGCCGCCGGCCGCGGCGACGCGCAGCACGCGCTGGGTCTCCTCGGGCAGGCGTTCGACGGCGCTGAGGATGAGGTCCTGCATGGAGTCGGGGACCGTGCAGTCCTCGCCGCCGTCCAGCAGGGCCTCGACGAACAGCGGGATGCCCTCGCTGCTCTCGTAGACCTTCTGCACCTTGGCGTACTGGGGGACCTCGCCGAGGATGCCGGTCATCTGCTGGGCGACCTCGTCCCTCGACAGGCGGGGCAGGTCGAGCCGGTGCACGCCGTTGACCCGGCCCAGCTCGGCCAGCACGGGCCTGAGCGGGTGCTGGCGGTGCAGGTCGTCGGAGCGGTAGGTCATGACGATGAGGACCTGCGGCGTGTGCAGGTTGCGGCTGAGGAAGGCGATGAGGTCGCGGCTGGACCTGTCGGCCCAGTGGATGTCCTCGATGACGAGGATGGTGGGACGGCTTGCCGCGAGGCGTTCGAGCAGGGTGAGGAACTGCTCGAAGAGCCTCGCGCGGCCGGCGTCGGTCTCTCCGTCGCCGTTGAACTCCCCGAACTCGGGCAGCAGCCGGGCGAGATCGCGTTCGGCGCCGTCAGGCAGCAGCCCGGTCACCGTGCCGGGCCCCCGCTCCCTGACGAGCTGCCGGAGCGCGGCGGTGAAGGGCGCGTAGGCCAGGCCCTCCGTGGACAGCTCGACGCAGCCGCCGTACAGCACGTGAGCGCCTCCGGCGGCGCAGTGCTCGGCGAAGCGGTGGACGAGCCGGGTCTTGCCGACCCCGGCCTCGCCGCCGATGAGGACAGCCGTCACCGTGCCCTTGAGCGCCTCGTCGAAGGTCTCGGAGAGCGCCTTCAGCTCCTCTTGCCGCCCGACGAAGACGGGACTGACAGATCGTCCCCGCATGTCATCCAGCATGTCATGCCTTATCGGTTGCTTTCGACGCCTTTATGGGGCTGCGCAGACCCTGTTATGGGGGTGCGTAGGCCCGGCCACGAGGGAGGATGTGGCCGGGCACTCGTGGGACGGTCATGAGGAACGGCGCTTGCCGAAGACCGAGCGGCGCCCGGCCTTGTTCGCCCGCTGCGCCTCGCGTACGCGGCGGTGCTCGGCGGCCGCCTTGCGCAGCTCGCTGGCCTGGTTCTTCATGAGCTCGAATTCGATCTCGGGATTCATGGTGTCTCCTGCTTTTTCGTGCTTTTCCTGACACCCTCAAGACTCGTCCTAAGGCCCGGCCCGCCACATCGGGTGGATGCCTTATCTCTGGTACGCGGACACGCCAGGCGTACCTAGGACCTGGGGCACGACCGCCCTAAGGTGGTCCGGTTTGGAGCTGGAGGCCCTGGTCGGCGATGCTGTGATGGTGTCAACTGTGACTACCTCGCTCACGGACGTCGCTTCGTCCGACACCGCGTTGCGAGCATTCCTGCACGGCCTGCCCGGTGTCGACCGGGTCGGCGCGGACCAGCGGGCGGCCATGCTGGGCACCCGTTCGATCAAGACCACGGCCAAGGCGCAGGCCATCGACCTGGCCATCTCGATGGTCGACCTGACCACGCTGGAGGGGGCCGACACGGCCGGCAAGGTGCGCGCGATGTGCACCAAGGCCGTGCGGCCCGGCGGCGACGCGCCCAAGGTGGCGGCCGTCTGCGTCTATCCCGACCTCGTCCCGGTCGCGGTCGAGGCGCTCGGCGGCGCCGGGGTCAAGGTCGCCTCGGTGGCGACCGCGTTCCCGAGCGGCCGCTCCTCGCTCGAGGTCAAGGTCGCCGAGACCACCGGAGCGGTTTCGGCGGGCGCCGACGAGATCGACATGGTGATCGATCGGGGGGCGTTCCTGTCCGGCCGCTACATGAAGGTGTACGAAGAGATCGTCGCGGTGAAGGCCGCTTGCGGGGCGGCCCACCTGAAGGTGATCCTGGAGACCGGGGAGCTGGCCACCTACGACAACGTCCGGCGGGCCTCCTGGCTGGCGATGCTGGCCGGCGCCGACTTCATCAAGACCTCGACGGGCAAGGTGTCGCCGGCGGCGACACCGCCGGTGACGCTGATCATGCTGGAGGCGGTGCGCGACTTCCGTGACGCGACCGGCCGCCAGGTGGGGGTCAAGCCGGCCGGCGGCATCCGCACCACCAAAGACGCCATCAAGAACCTGGTGCTGGTCAACGAGACGGCCGGCGACGACTGGCTCACGCCGGAGTGGTTCAGGCTGGGCGCGTCGTCGCTCCTCAACGACCTGCTCATGCAGCGCCAGAAGCTGGCCACCGGCCGCTACGCCGGTCCCGACTACTTCACCCTGGACTGATGATGGCGATCTTCGAGTACGCCCCCGCGCCCGAGTCGCGCGACGTCGTCGACATCAAGCCGTCGTACGGACTGTTCATCAACGGTGAGTTCGCCGACGGCTCCGGCACCCCCTTCAAGACTGTCAACCCCGCGACCGAGGAGCAGCTGGCCGAGGTGGCCACGGCGACCTCCGACGACGTCGACAGAGCCGTGCAGGCCGCGCGCAAGGCGTTCGGGGTCTGGAGCGCGCTGCCCGGCGCGGAGCGGGCGAAATACCTGTTCAGGATCGCGCGGATCATCCAGGAGCGGGCTCGCGAGCTGGCCGTGCTGGAGTCGCTCGACAACGGCAAGCCCATCCGCGAGTCGCGCGACGTGGACGTGCCGCTGGTGGCGGCCCACTTCTTCTACTACGCGGGGTGGGCCGACAAGCTGGCCTACGCGGGGTTCGGCGGCGCCCGGCCGCTGGGCGTGGCCGGGCAGGTCATCCCGTGGAACTTCCCGCTGCTCATGCTGGCCTGGAAGATCGCGCCCGCGCTGGCCTGCGGCAACACGGTGGTGCTCAAGCCGGCCGAGACGACGCCGCTGACCGCGCTGGCCTTCGCCGACATCTGCCGTCAGGCCGACCTGCCGCCGGGCGTGGTCAACATCGTGACCGGCGCGGGCGAGACCGGCGCCGCCGTGGTGGGCCACCCCGACGTGAACAAGGTGGCCTTCACCGGCTCCACCGAGGTGGGGCGGACCATCGCGCGGGCGGTCGCGGGCACCGACAAGAAGCTGACCCTCGAACTGGGCGGCAAGGCGGCCAACATCGTGTTCGAGGACGCCGCCGTCGACCAGGCCGTCGAGGGCATCGTCAACGGCATCTTCTTCAACCAGGGCCACGTGTGCTGCGCCGGGTCGCGGCTGCTGGTGCAGGAGTCCGTCCACGAGGAGGTGCTGGAGTCGCTGCGCAGGCGGCTGAGCACGCTCAGGCTGGGCGACCCGCTCGACAAGAACACCGACATCGGCGCGATCAACTCCGCCGAGCAGCTGGCGAAGATCCGTTCGCTGAGCGACCTCGGCGAGAGCGAGGGAGCGCAGCGCTGGTCGCCCGCGTGCGAGCTGCCGGACAAGGGGTTCTGGTTCCCGCCGACCGTCTTCACCGGGGTCGCGCAGTCGCACAGCATCGCCAGGGACGAGATCTTCGGTCCCGTGCTGTCCGTGCTGACCTTCCGCACGCCCGCCGAGGCCGTCGAGAAGGCCAACAACACCCCGTACGGGCTGTCCGCCGGCATCTGGACGGAGAAGGGCTCGCGCATCCTGTGGATGGCCGACCGGCTCAGGGCCGGGGTCGTCTGGGCCAACACGTTCAACAAGTTCGACCCGGCCTCGCCCTTCGGCGGCTACAAGGAGTCCGGGTACGGCAGGGAAGGCGGGCTGCACGGGCTGGAGGCGTACCTCGATGTGTGAGCGTCACCAACCGGGCCGCACGCCCGGCTCCAGGTGCGGGCTGCGCCGCGCCCGTCGCGCGCAGGCCACAGGAGGGCACGCCTTCGCCAGGGTCGGGCGTCCCGTGCGCACCGGCTGGTTCGCCCACCGCTGCGGCGTGAGCCGGTGCGGCCAGGTCTTCGTGCCGGTCCAGATGTCGCAGGAGTCCACGTGGAGGGGGCGCGGCGATGAGTAGGTTGTCCGTCAGAAAGACCTACAAGCTGTACATCGGAGGGGCGTTCCCGCGCTCGGAGAGTGGGAGGTCCTACCCTGTGACCTCGGCCAAGGGCGACTTCCTCGCCAACGCTTCGCGCGCCTCGCGCAAGGACGCCCGCGACGCCGTGGTGGCCGCCCGCAAGGCGTTCCCCGGCTGGTCGGGCGCCACCCCCTACAACCGGGGGCAGATCCTCTACCGCGTGGCCGAGATGCTGGAGGGCCGGCGCGGCCAGTTCGCCGAGGAGCTCGGCGGCGGCAAGCGGGCGGCGGCCGAGCGGGTCGACGCGACGGTCGACCGGCTGGTCTGGTACGCGGGGTGGTCCGACAAGATCGCCGCCGTGCACGGTGCGGCCAACCCGGTGGCGGGACCGTACTTCAACCTGTCGTCGCCCGAGCCGACCGGCGTGGTGGCCGTGGTGGCGCCCGCCGATCCGCTGCTCGGGCTGGTGTCGGTGGTCGCCCCCGTGATCGTCACCGGCAACACCTGCGTGGTGGTGGCCTCCGAGCCGTCCCCGCTCGCGGCGATCACCCTGGCCGAGGTGCTGGCCACCTCCGACCTGCCGGGCGGGGTGGTGAACATCCTCACCGGGTCGCAGGCCGAGCTGGCTCCCTGGCTGGCCGCCCACATGGACGTCAACGGGCTCGACCTGACCGGGGTCGACGACGCCGACCTCGCGCTGCGGTGCGAGCAGGCGGCGGCGGAGAACCTCAAGCGCGTGTTGCGCCCCGCGCCGGAGGACTGGACGGCCGACCCCGGGCTCGGGCGGATGACCCGGTTCCTGGAGACCAAGACCGTCTGGCACCCGATCGGCATCTGACCCCGCCATCCCACGCCGTCCCCCCGGTTCAGGCCGGGGCGGTTCCTCTCAGGATGCTGAACGGGACGTGCATAAGTCCAAAAGATAGATCGTATGAGATCTAGAAGAACTGGTTATCAGAAACCGAGGCCCGGCGGCCGCAGCGGCGGATGGGCGGCCTGCAACTGGGCCGCCAGGCCGAGCAGATGAGGCTCCCCACCGGGCGGGGCGACGATCTGCACCGCGATGGGCAGCGCGGTCGAATGCGTGGCGATCGGCACGGTGATCGCGGGCCAGCCGCACATGTTCCACGCGCCGGTGGCGGGGGCGTACCTGACGTTGGTCACCGCGTTGCGCACGAAACCGCGCCTGCCCCAGCGGTCGGCCAGGGGCGGGATCGCGGCCAGAGCGGGCATGACCATGGCGTCGGCGTTGCCGAACCACTGGTCGGCGCCGTAGCCGCTCCAGCGCTCGCGACCGCGCGCGCCGTCCAGCTTGAGCGCGCCCAGGGCCCGGCCCGCGCGGCTCAGCGCCCGCGTACGCCGCTCCAGCCGGTTCCTGTCCAGGCCGTCCGCCGCCGCCGCGGCCCTGACCAGCCACGCCGCGACCGACGCCGGGCCCAGCCAGCCCGGCAGCTTGCGGGTGTGCTCGACCACCGTGTGCCCGGCCACGCGCAGCGTCTCGCCCGCCGCGCGTACGGCGGCCTGGAACTCCTTGTCCACGGTCATGCCCGCGGGCAGCGGCTGCGGGGCGTACGCCACCCGCAGGTCGAACGGCTCAGGGCCGTCGGACGGCGGCTGCGGCTCCCACACCTTGTCGTCGTCGGCCCAGACCGAGCGCAACATGGGCGGGCTCGGCTCCTCCCGCCGCCCCGACCGCCACGCCCGAGCCAGCGACGGGTCCGCGGCCAGCACCGACAGCGCCAGCGCCAGGTCGGGCGCCGTCCGGGCCAGCGGGCCGTTCTCGCACAACCGGTCCCAGTCGTCGGAGGGCGGCGGCACCAGCCCGGTGCCCGGCTTGATGCCCAGCACCCCGCAGCACGCCGCCGGGATGCGTACCGAGCCCATGCCGTCGTTGCCGAGCGCCAGCGGCACCATGCCCGCCGCCACGGCCGCGGCGCTGCCCGCCGACGAGCCGCCGGGCGTGCGCGCCAGATCCCACGGGTTGCGCGCGATGCCGTAGGCGCTGTCGCCGAACGCGACCAGCCCCAGCTCGGGCAGGTTCGTCAGGCCGACGACCACCGCGCCGGCCGCGCGCAGGCGCGCCACCGTCTCGTGATCCTGCCGCGCGGGCACGTCCGGCGTCGCCCTGGACCCGGCGCGCATGGCCTCACCGGCCACCTCCAGGTTGTCCTTCACCGCCACCGGCACGCCGGCGAGCGGCAGCTCCGCGAGGTCGCGCCGCTTCTGCAACGCCCGTGCCTCGTCCACCGCCTGCTCTCTGACCAGCCGGAACGCCCGTAATCTGGGATCGCGCTCCGAGATGGCGTGGAGATGCTCCTCGACGACGGTCGCGGCCGTGACGTCCCCGCTCCTGACGGCCGTCGCGATCTCGACAACGGACCTGCCTGCCCACAACATGACTAGAGTGTGCAGCTTTTCCTTGTGAGTTGCGAGCCTGGATAGAGTCGGTACGCGTGAACGGACCGTCTCTCGCCCGCCGCCAGCGCTCCCTCGGTGACCCCTCGGCCGAATATCCGCTGTTCCCGCCGCTGACCCGGGGCTGCCCTCGGACCAGCACCGCCGAGATCGCCTATCCGCTCGACGTCGACTACGACTACGACCAGGTCGACCCGGGCCTTTTCGCGCAGGAGCCGGGCACCGACATCGCGCGCTGGTCGCCGCTCCTGCCGCCCCTGGAGGCGCCCACGCTGGGGGAGGGCGGGACACCGCTGGTGGCGTTCGACGGCGTGTACGTCAAGGACGAGTCGCGCAATCCCACCTGGTCGCACAAGGACCGCCTCAACCGGGTCACCGTGAGCGCCGCCCTTGCCTCGGGCGCGCCCGGCGTGGTCGTGGCCTCCTCCGGCAACCACGGCGCCTCCGCCGCCGCCTACGCGGCCAGGGCCGGCCTGCCCGCGATCGTGCTGACCTCCGCCGCGTCGCCGCCCGCCGTCCAGGCGTTCGCGCGGGCGTACGGGGCCAAGGTCGTGTCCGTGCCCATCGAGGCGCGCTGGCCGCTGCTCCGCGAGGTCGTCGACCGGCTCGGCTACCACCCCGTCAGCAACCAGACCGTGACGCACACCGGGCACCCGTTCGGGCCCGAGGGCTACAAGACGATCGCGTACGAGCTGTTCCGGCAGCTCGGGCGGCCGCCCGCGGCCGTCTTCGCGCCCACCGGCTACGCCGAGCTGCTCTACGGGGTGTGGAAGGGGTTCACGGAGCTGCGGCGGCTCGGGGTCGCCGAGACCGTGCCGCGGATGTTCTCCTGCGAGACCGCCGCGGGCGGTCCCCACGCCAGGGCGCTGGCCACCGGCGTGCCCGCCGCGATCGTCGAGCTCGGGCGGAGCGACGCGTACGGCATCGCCGGGCCGGTCGGCGGGCACCGGGGGGTGCTGGCCGTGCGGGACAGCGGCGGTGAGGCGGTGCTGCTGACCGACGAGGAGCTGCGCGCCGCGCAGCGCGACCTGGCCAGGCAGGGGATGTGGCAGGAGTTGTCGGGGGCGGCGGGGGTGGCCGGGTACCGGCGGCTCGGGCGCGACTTCGACGGGCCCGTGGTGTGCATCGCCACGTCGAGCGGGTTCAAGGACGTGGGAGTGGGGTCCGGGAGCTTCCCCGCCCTCCCCGAGCCGACCCTGGACGATCTCCTGGCCTGAGCCCGTCTCTGAGCGATCTCCTGATCGGAGCCCGTCTCCGCGTCCGGCCGGGCGTGATCAACGTCGGGGTGGTGGCGATCAGGGTCTGAGCCACACGCGGAGCGGGCCGATGCAGGTGAAGCCGTGGTTCACGGCGGCCTCCGGGTCGCTTTCGTAGCCGACCAGCGGGCGGCCGGGCAGGAGCTCGGCCGCCATGGCCAGCGTGCCCGCCCACGCGGTGTCCAGGTCGCAGCCGGAGGCGAACACGTTGGAGACGCCCGCCACCGCACCGCTCGCGGTGAGCACCGAGCCGCAGACGATCTCGCCGTCGATCCGGCCGCAAAGGATCTCCACGTGGCCGAGGAGCGAGGCCGGGAAGAGGCCGTTCACCTCGCCGGAGAAGGCCGTCCGTTCCCAGTCGGCGAGCGTGGCCGCGTCGCCGACGACCTCCCACCCGACCACCTCAACCGGGCGCCGCCGGGCCGCCGGTCCGGTGCTCGTCCGGCTGATGCCCGTCCGTCCGGGAGCGGAACGCCACAGCCACTGGGCCTCGAACAGCACGTCGAAGCCCGGTAGGTCGAGTGTGGCGTAACTGTCCTTGACCGAGGCGCCAGGGCCGGAGTCGATGCGGTCCAGCACGTCGGCCGCCGTCGCGGCGGGGGAGAGGGTGACGGCGTCCGGATAGAAGAGCGGGGTCCTGACAGGATTGGTCCAGGCACTGCCGGTGAACGTGCCGGGAGAACCGTGGGCGCGGCACATCAGGTCGCACCACTCGGCGTTGTCGCGCACGGCCTCCGCCAGCATGCCGGTCACGATGCGCTCCGTTTCACCCGCCGGGTCGGCGTGGCCGTGAGGGGGTCCTCGGGCCACGGGTGCTTGGGGTAGCGGCCGCGGAGCTCGGCGCGTACGGACCGGTAGCCGTCGCGCCAGAACGACGCCAGGTCCGCCGTGACCGCCACCGGCCGGCCCGCGGGGGAGAGCAGATGCACCAGGACCGGCACACCGGAGATCTGCGGCGTCTCCTGCAGGCCGAACAGCTCCTGCAGCTTCACCGCCAGCACCGGCTGCTCGCCCGAGTAGTCCACGCGGATGTGGGAGCCGCTCGGGACCTCGACGCGTTCGGGAGCGGCCACCTCCAGACGCTCGCTCCACGGGATCAGGCGCCGCAGCGCGGAGGCCACGTCGATGCGTTCGAGGTCGGCGCGGCGGCGGGCCCTGGACAGCTCGGGTTCGAGCCACTGGGCGGCCCACTGGTCGGCCGGGTCGGTGAGCGCGTCCGTCGGGGGCCACGGCGGGCCGATCGCGCGGTGGCAGAAGGCCAGGCGGTCCCTCAGGTCCTTGGCCTGCTTCGTCCAGGTCAGTACGTCTTCCGTGGCCAGGCCGTACAGGACGGCCTCGCGGACGTCGGCGTCCTTGAGCGGGGCCGAGGAGAGCTCGATCGCTCCCAGCCGCTCCACCCGGCGGGCGGACACGTCACCGCGGCGCTCACCCGGCGGGACCCGCCAGGTCACCTCGTCCTCCGTGGTGACGGGGCAGGCCAGCCTGGCGGTGGCCTCGTCGATGACGACCGCCTGCCGGACGCGGGCCGAGGCCGAACCGGTCGGGCGGTCGGCGACGGCAACGGCCAGCCAGGGGGCGGTGGCCAGCCTCGACCCCTCGGGGAGTTCGGCGCGGGTGCCGGACGCCATCAGGTAGCCGCCGCCGCTCCTGCGCGCCACCCGTTCGGGGAACGCGAGCGCCACGACCGTCCCCGCCAGCACGTCATCCGTCCCGCGCGCCGCCGCGCCCTCCCGGTCGGTGCTGCTCGCCGGCCCGCCTGGCTTCTCGCCCGTCCTGGCCGTCGCGCCCGCCGGTTCGCCGCTCCCGTACGTCCCGGTGGCGGTGCGGCGCAGGCGGGCGGTCTCCTGGCGCCAGCGGGCCGCGTACGGGGTGCCGCCGCGCCGGGCCGTACGCCAGAGCTCCACCAGGTCGTCGCCCGCGTCGCGGGGCGGCTGCTCCGACAGCAGGGCCACCACCTCGGCGGCGCGCGGCCCGAGATCGAGCAGGGCGCGGGCCAGGCGCGGGTGCACGCCGGCGAGCGCCATCCGCCGTCCCCGGCGGGTCACCCGCCGCCCTTCCACAGCCCCGAGAGCATCCAGGACGCGGGCGGCGGCGGACATCGCCGCGGCCGGCGGCGGGTCGAGGAGCGCCAGGCCGGACGCGTCGGGCGTGCCCCAGCAGGCCGCCTGCAGCGCGAACCCCGTCAGGTCGGCCAGCACGATCTCCGGCCTGGCGCGGTCGGCGAGGCGTTCGTGGTCGGCCGCCGCCCAGCAGCGGTAGACCGCGCCGGGGGCCTCACGGCCCGCTCGCCCGGCCCGCTGGTCCGCGGACGCCTTCGAGACCCTGACCGTGGTGAGCGAGCCGAGGCCGCGGGCGTGGTCGGTGCGCGGCTCCCGGGCCAGCCCCGAGTCGACCACCACCCGGACGCCGGGGACGGTCAGGCTCGACTCGGCGACCGACGTGGCCAGCAACACCCTGCGGGCCGTGCCGGGCGACAGCACGGCGTCCTGGACGCGGGCCGGAGCCTGGCCGTGCACCTGAAGGACCTCCACGCCGGCCCCCGCCAGCAGCCCCGCGACCTTCGCGATCTCGCCCACGCCGGGCAGGAAGCACAGCACGTCGCCGTCCCGCTCCGCGAGCGCCACGCGCACCGTCGCGGCGACGTGGGCCAGCAGGGCGGGATCGACGCGCAGGCCGTGCGGCGGGGCGACCGGGCGCGGCGGTGGCGCCCACACGGTCTCGACCGGGTATGTGGCGCCGGTGGCGGCGACGACGGGCCCGCCGAGCAGCCGCGACCACGGCCCGGCGTCGGCGGTGGCGGACGTGGCCAGCAGCCGCAGGTCGGGCCGGAGCGTGTCGCGTACGTCGAGGAGGAACGCCAGCGCGGTGTCGGCGTCCAGGTGGCGCTCGTGGCACTCGTCGAGCATGACCGCGTCGATCCCGGCCAGCTCCTGGTCCCGCTGGAGGCGCTGGAGGAGCACGCCGGTGGTGACGACCTCGACCATGGGGTTCGCGCCCGTGTGGCGTTCGCCGCGGATCGTGTAGCTCACCCCCATCCGCCGGGCGGCGGCGCGCACGGCCAGGCGCCGCGGCTCGGCCACCAGCACCCGCATCCCGGTCTCGGCCAGGGCGAGCGGGACGACCGTCGTCTTGCCGGTGCCGGGCGGGGCGGTCAGGACGGTGGCGCCGTGCCGGTCGAGTGTGCCGAGCAGCTCGGGCAGGACGTGACGGATGGGCAGGTCGGGGCCGGTCATGGCGATCGGGTCAGCGCCGGCCCCGCTCGCCGGACGCGGCGAGAACCGACTGGTCGCGGGACGCGGCGGAGGGCGAGGCGTCGCCGGACGCGGCGAGGATCGAGTCGAGCAGGCCGGGGAAGCGGGCGTCGAGGTCGTCGCGGCGCAGGCTGATGTATTTCATCCGGCCCTCCTGCTTGGTGCAGACGACGCCGGCCTCCCTGAGAGTGCGGTGGTGGTGTGAGGTCGTCGACTTGTGCACCCCGAGGTGGTCGCCGGCCTCTCCGCAGGTCATCTCGCCGACCGTGGCCAGCCGGGCGACGATCTTCAGCCGGATGGGGTCGGACAGCGCCCGCAGGACCTCGGTGAGCTCGATGTCCTCCGTCGCCGGGTGCGGAAGCAGGCGCATGGATCCCATCCTACCTCCGTCGCATTGTTTGACAACCATAAAACAATGCGACAGTTTGATATGTGTCCAACTGTATGGGGGAGGCTCTCTTGAGCACACGGCTCTACCCGCTGGCTGCCGGAAATTTCGCGATCGGTACGGGCATGTTCGTCACCGCCGGACTCCTGCCGCCCATCTCGACGGACCTCGGCATCTCCACGGCGGCGGCGGGTCAGCTCATGACCGTGTTCGCGCTGGCGTACGCGGTCCTGTCACCCCTGCTCGCCGCCGTGACCGCGCAGCTGCCCCGCAGGACGTTGCTGCTGGCGGGGATGGGCGTGTTCGTGCTGGGGAACGCGTTGACCGCGCTGGCGCCGACGTACACGCTGATCATGGTCACCCGGGTGCTCGCGGCCGCGGGCGCCGCCATGTTCACGCCCACCGCGTCCGCCGTGGCGAGCGCGCTGAGCCCGCCGGAACGCCGCGGCCGCGCGCTGGCGCTGGTGATCGGCGGGGTGAGCATGGCGTCCGCGATCGGCGTGCCGCTCGGCACCTGGCTGGGCGGCGCCGCGGGCTGGCGGGCCACGCTCTGGCTGGTCACCGGGCTCGGCGTGGCCGGGCTCGCCGGGGTGGCCGCCCTGGTGCCCGACGTCGCGATCCCGATGTCGGGGCGGCTGAAGGAGCGGTTCGTGCCGCTGGCCGACCGGCGGGTGCTGGCCGTGCTGGGCACGCACGTGCTGGTGTTCGCCGCGAGCTTCGCCGCCTACACCTACATCGGGTCGCTGTTCGACCTGCCGCTGGCGGCCGTGTTGTGGGCGTGGGGGCTCGGCGGCGTCGTCGGCAACACGCTCGGCGGGCGCCTCACCGACGCGTACGGGCCGCGCCGCATGATCCTGATCGGGCTGGTCGCGAGCACCGTGTTCCTGGCCCTCGTCCCCGTCGCGAACCTGGCGCTGCCCGTCGCACTGGTGTGGGCGTTCCTGTGGAGCGCGCTCGGCTGGCTGATCGCGCCCGCCCAGCAGTTCAGGACCGTCGCCGCCGTGCCGGGCGACGTCCCGGTCGGGCTGGGCCTGCTGTCGTCGGCGCAGTATTTCGGGTTGTTCGTGGCCGGGCTGGCGGGCGGCGCGGCACTCGGCTGGTACGGCAGGACGGGCGTGATCGTGCTGTCCACCGGGCTGGGGCTGGCGGCACTGGTGTTCACGCTGGCCACCTACCGGGCCGTCGCGGCGCCCGTGATCTCCTCCAGGGAGAGCTCGCCCGTCAGGTAGCGCTGGATGGCGGGCGTCACCGTGGCCGCCACCAGGTGGGCGGGCATCGAGGCGAGCGGGTCGACCTTGAGGATGTAGCGCATCATCGCCACGCCGATCAGCTGCGAGGCGGCGAGGAGCCCGCGGATCTCGGGGTGGTCGTGTGACAGGCGACCGGCGAGCGGGGTGAGGAGTTCCTCGCGCATCAGCTCTTTCAGCAGGTCGGCCGCCGCGGGGGTGGCCGAGGCCGAGTGCAGGACGGCGGCGAGCGTGGGGCCGTGCGACGGGCTCTCCCACAGCTCCAGGTAGCGCGTGACGAGCCGCTCGGCGAGGTGGTCCTCGTCGCCCTCGAAGGACTCGGCCAGCAGCGCGACCGGCATGCTCTTCTTGATCGCCGCGTCGAACAGGCCGTCCTTGTTGCCGAAGAAGTGCATCACCAGCGCGGGGTCGACGGCCGCCTCGCGGGCCACGCCCCTGATCGTGGTGCCGGGGTAGCCCCGGGACACGAACGACGCGATCGCCGCCGCCAGGATCAGCTCCCTGGTCTGCGGGTTTCCCGGGCGCCTGCCCCGTTCTTCGGCCATGGGGCCATTCAACCAGCGACGCCGCTCGCGGCCCCGCCCGGCCGTACGTCGGCCAGAATGGTCGCCGTGGCTGACGACAACGACCCCCGCGACGAGCCCGTGCCCGCCGGCGCCCCGCAGCCAGAAGGCGCCCCGTCGCCGCCGGGGAACGACCCGCGTGACGAGCCCGCGCCCTTCGGAGCCGTCGTCCTGCTGACGGCCGGCTCCGCGGTGGCGGTCATGGTGATCTCCGCGCTCATGTCGGACCCGCCGGGAATGAGGTTCCACCTCGGCGGACCGATCGCCCTCGTGGTTTTCGAGGTGGTCACGAACGAGGTGTGGTGGCAGCGCTGGTGGGGCGCGATCCCGGGCGCGATCGGCGGCCTGGCCTGCTATTTCGAGGGCCGGGCCGCGCTGGCCGACCTCGTCGGCGACACCTGGGGCCACCCGATCGCGTACGTCGCCGCCTGGACGTTGTTCGCCGTCGTCTTCGCCCTGTGCAGCCGCTATCCCCGCACCGTCAGCCGTTGGCGGGGATCCACCCCAACGTGACCGCCAGGATGACGAAGAACCCCAGGATGATCCGGTAGATCACGAACGGGGTGAAGCGGTGGGTGCTGATGTATCTCAGGAACCAGGCCACGGCCAGATAGCCGACGGCGAACGAGATGATCGTGGCCAGGATGGTGGGCCCCCACGCGGGTGCCGGGCCCTCGCCGATCTCCCGCAGCTCGAACACGCCCGAGGCCAGGACGGCGGGGATCGCCAGCAGGAACGAGTATTTCGCGGCGTCCTCGCGGCGGTAGTCGAGCAGCAGTCCCGCGGTGACCGTGCCGCCCGAGCGGGACACGCCGGGGATCAGGGCGAGCGCCTGGGCGCAGCCGTAGACGAGGGCGTGGGGGAGGCTCAGGTGCTTCTCCAGCGTGAGCTTGTTGCGGGCGGTGCGGTCGGCGAGCCACAGGATGCAGGCGAAGACGATCAGCGTGGTGCCGACCAGCCGCAGGTCGCGGAAGCCGGTCTCGATCTGGTCTTTCAGCAGCACGCCGAGGATGCCGATGGGCAGCGAGCCGGCGATGATGTACCACCCCATACGGGCCGCCCAGTGGCCGCGCAACTCCTTGACGAACAGGGAGCGCGTCCAGGTGGAGATGATCTCCCAGATCTCCTTACGGAAATAGATCAGCACGGCCGTCTCCGTGCCGAGCTGGATGACCGCGGTGAACGCAGCGCCGGGATCCTGCCAGCCGGCGAAAGCGGAGACCACACGGATGTGGGCGCTGGAGGAGATCGGCAGGAACTCCGTGAGCCCCTGGATCAGCCCCAGCACCACCGCTTCTAGCCAGCCGATCACGACGAAACCTTCCGAGAATGCGGGAGTGACGAGGTGAGGTTAGCGGAAACGGGGGCCGAGCAGTTGCTCGCGTAGCGCGCTCAGCTGGTGGGAGTGCTCGACCGAGCGGGTCTGGTCGAGGGAGTCGAGCGCCAGCAGCAGCGCGTCGGCCACGATGATGCCGGTCAGGGGCTCGCCGGTGATGCCGGTGGGCGTGTGCGGCGCCGCGAGTGCCGCGTCCACGCGGTCGGCGAACTCGCCTCCGAGCTCGTCGGAGATCAGCACGATGCCCGCGCCCACCGCGTGGGCCCGGTCGATGAGCACCGTGATCTCCTTCAGCCGGCGGCCCGGCTGGAAGATGACGAGCACGTCGCCGTGGCCCAGCGCGAGCAGGTCGTCGGCCAGCGCGAAGCCGGTCGCCGAGGTGGCGCGGGCGCGGTGGCCGCGGCGGCCCAGCTTGAGCGCCAGGTGGCGGGCGGCGGGGTCGGAGGCGCCGGTGCCGAAGACGAGCACGCCCGGCGCGTTGACCAGCAGCTCGACCGCCTTCTTGAACGCCTCGGCGTCGAACAGGCGCCGGCAGTGGTCGATGCGCTCGCGGGCCTCGTCGAAGACCCGCTCCCAGATGCCCGACAGGTCCTGCCCGACGTGGCTGATGCGCTGCTTGAGGCGTACGTCGGGGGCCACCGCCGAGGTGAACTCGGCCGCCAGCACGCGTTTCAGCCCGGGCAGCCCGCCGAAGCCGAGCCGCTGCATCGTGCGCACGACGGTGGCGTTGCTCGTGCCGGTCGCGGCACCCAGCTCCTGGGCGCTGGCGAACAGGATCTGCTCGGGCGGGGCGGACACGAGGAACTGGCACACCGCCCGCTCGGCCGGCGACAGCTCGTCCCACAACTGCCTGACCTTGGCTCTGAGCTGCTCGACCGGACCGTGTGTATTTTCCATTACGGCTATTGACTCCTCTGTAGCGATCATTACTCTGTCTTGGAAACGACCGCTACAGACTCGCCGCCTCCTGAAATGAACGTTACAGGCCGGTCGGTCCAAGGAGCACCATTGAGCCTCACTTCCCTGCCCCTCGTCGAGATCTCCGGCGCTCCGCGCGAGCGGGGACGCCAGTACGGCGAGCAGGCCCGTGATCGCGTCCAGCGTGCGATGACCTACTACGCCGAGGCGTTCGGGCACTCCAGCGGACTGACATGGGAGCAGGTCGTGCAGCGCGCGGCCCGCTGGGTGGAGCCGAGCAGGGCGTTCGCGCCGGACCTGGTCGAGGAGATGGAGGGCATCGCCGAGGGCGCGGGGGTCGACTTCCTCGACGTCCTGGCGCTCAACGCGCGCGGCGAGATCATCTACGACACCACGTTCAGTTCCATGGAGCCCGACGGCTGCACGTCGTTCGCGCTGATGGGCGAGGCCGCGGGCGACGGCCACGTCTACGCGGGCCAGAACTGGGACTGGCGCGACGGGGTGTCCGGCACGCTGATGGTGCTCAGGGTGGTCCAGCCGGGCAAGCCGACGGTGATCATGCACGTGGAGGCGGGGCAGGTCGGGCGGCAGGGGGCCAACTCGGCGGGCATCGCGCTCAACGCCAACGGGCTCGGGGGGCGCTTCGACGACTCGGTGGGCGTGCCGCAGACGCTGATCAGGCGCAGGGTGCTCGACAGCGACAACCTCAACGCCGCGCTGGAGGCGCTGACCAAGCCGCGGGCCCACATCGCGAGCAACGCGCTCGTCACCCATCGCGAGGGCTTCGCGATCGACCTGGAAACCACCCCGGGAGCGGTCGGCTGGATGTACCCGACCGACGGGCTGCTCGTCCACGGCAACCACTACCAGGCGTTCGTGCCGCCGCAACTGGCCGCCTCCTACCGGCCGGGCTCGGCCGACTCGCTGTTCCGGGTGCCGAGAGCCGAAGGCGGGCTGCGGGCCGTGGCCGAGGCGTCCGGCACCGACGAGGCACGCAAGCGCATCAGGCTCGCCATGTCCGACCACCTCGGCTACCCCGAATCCCTCTGCACCCACCCCGACCCCGCCCAGCCCGCCGTGAGACGGTGGGCGACCCTGCTGTCGAGCTGTGTCGACCTCACCACCGGCGACTACCTGATCGCGGCGGGCACGCCCTGCGACCACGAGTACGAGCGCGTGCCCTGGAACCTCTACGACGGACCGCATGGAGAAGTGACCCCGTGAAGAAGACGCTCGCCCTCCTAGGGCTCATCGGTCTCACCGCGGCCTGCGGCGGCCCCGCCGCGACCACCAAGCCACCCGACCCGGCCAAGCTCACCCTGGTCGACCGCACGGCCAAGGCGGCAGGCCCGCTCGACTCCGCCGTCTGGCTGATCGACGAGGAGCCGGGCACCCTCGACCTCGACACCGACGGCGGCACCAACAACCGCACGATCATGGCGAACGTCTGCGAGCGCCTCATGCAGACCCAGCCCGACATGACGGTCAAACCCTGGCTGGCGGAGAAGGCCGAGCGGCCCGACCCCAAGACCATGGTGCTCACGCTGCGCCGGGACGCCACGTTCCACGACGGCTCGCCGGTCACCGCCGACGACGTCGTGTGGAGCCTCAAGCGGCACGCCGGCGAGGGCATGGACGAGTCCGACGAGTTCGAGGACGTCGACTCCGTCAGCAAGACCGGCGACCACGAGGTCACGATCGCGTTCAAGAAGCCCAACTCGCTGTTCGACCAGGCCATCGCGGGCGGCGCCGGCATCGTGCTGAACAAGGAGGCCGTCGAGAAGCAGGGCGAGGAGTTCGGCACGCCGGGCCACGAGGACGCCTGCAGCGGGCCGTACGAGGTGGCGGAGTGGAAGTCGGGCAGCCACCTCACGATCACCCGCCACGACGCGTACTGGAACAAGGACGTCAAGCCGCTCACCAAGAGCATCACCTTCAAGTGGGCCGAGGACACGGCGCTGGTCAACAGCCTGGTCACCGGCGAGGCGCAGGGGGCCTACCTGTCCGACACGGGGCCCGCGGTCGCGCTGCAGGCCAACCAGGCGGTCACCGTCTCCTACGGCGCCACCACGCGGGTGTACGTGTTGTTGCCCACCGACCGCGGCGTGATGAAGGACCCGAAGATCCGCCGGGCGATGTCGCTGGCGATCGACCGCGCGGGCATCGCCAAGTCGGGCTTCGCCGGGCTGGCCAGGCCGTGGAAGGTGCCGGTCGGGGCCGGAGCCTGGTCGTACGAGAAGGAGGCGTTCCAGGCGGCCTACGACCAGTTGCAGGGGGCGCCGGACAAGCCGCGGCTCGACGAGGCCAAGAAGCTCGTGCAGGAGGCGGGCTCGCCCAAGGAGCCGATCATCGTGGCCACCAACGGCGAGCAGTCCCGCACGGTCATCGCCAACGCGGTGGTCGACGCGGCGAAGAAGATCGGGCTCACCGCGCAGATCAAGACCGTGCCCGCGTCCGAGTTCGGCAGCTTCTACACCGACGAGTCGCTGCGCGCCCAGGTCGATCTGGTGCCCGACGACTGGTACATCACCAAGTCCGACCCGATCGGCTTCTACGACAACGGGCTGACCGGCTCGGCGAACAACTGGGTCAAGTTCAGCTCCCCCGAGTACGACGAGCTCGTGGCCGCGGCGCTGGAGACCACCGACGACGCGGCCCGCGCCAAGGACGTCATCGAGCTGCAGCGCCGCTTCACCGCCGACATGGTGTGGATCTCGCTGGTCGAGGTGCCCAACGCGGTCGTGCTCGGCGGCAAGGTCACCGGGCCGCCCGCCTCGCAGGTGCACATGAGCTACCCGTGGGCGGCCGACCTCGGGGCCAAGGGCTGAGCCGTGGCGGTCCGCAAGCTGGCCGGGCTGGTCGCCACGCTGCTCGCCACCTCTTTCGTGATCTTCGGGGCGTCGTACGCGGCGCCCGGTGACCCGGTCACGTTCCTGGCGGGCGGCAAGGAGAACCTGACACCCGAATACCTGGCCGCCATCCGCGCTCAGTACCACCTGGACGACCCGTTCCTGGTGCAGTACGCGCGGTGGCTGGGCGACGCCGTGACAGGCGACCTCGGGCGCTCGATGCAGTACAACGACCAGGTCTTCGACCTGATGCTGGCCCGGCTGCCGAGCACGCTCGGGCTGGTGGCGTACGCGTCGGTGTTGTTCGTGGTGTTCGGCGTCGCCCTCGGGGTGCTGGCGGCGGTCCGCGGCGGCCGCGCCGACTCCGCCGTCGTCGCCGGCACCACGCTGGCCACCTCGGTGCCGTCGTTCGTCACCGCCGCCGTGCTGATCTCGCTGTTCGGCGTGCAGCTCGGCTGGTTCCCCGTCATGGGCGGCGGGTCGCTGTGGCACCTGACGCTGCCCGCCGTGACGCTCGCGCTGGGCGCGCTGGCCATCATCAGCCGGGTGACCAGGCAGGCCATGGTCGAGCAGCGCGAGCTCGACCACGTGACCGTGGCCCGCGCGTCGGGGCTGGCCGAGCGGCTGATCGTCACCAGGCACGTCCTGCGCGGCGCGCTCGGCCCGATCGTGACCATGTGCGGGCTGGTCACCGCCGGCATGCTGGCGGGCACCGTGGTCGTCGAGACCGCGTTCAGCCTCAACGGGATCGGCTCGCTCCTGGTCAAGGCGATCAACACGCACGACTTCCCCGTGACCCAGGCGGTGATGTTGTTCATGGTCGCCGCGTACATCGTGGTGACCACGCTCGTCGAGCTGCTGCAGCCGCTCATCGACCCCAGGGTGAGGAGGCGGGCATGACGACCGTCGTCTCCACGCTCTCGCCCGGGCCCGCGCGACCCCTCGGCTACTGGCTGGCCGGCGCCTTCCTCGGGCTGGTCGTCGCGGCGGCCCTGCTGGCGCCGGTGGTGGCGCCGTACGAGCCCGACGCGGTCGACTTCGCCGCCACGCTCGCGCCGATGTCGCCCGGACACCCGCTGGGCGCCGACCAGTCGGGCCGCGACCTGCTCAGCAGGGTCATGTACGGCGCCCGCACCTCGCTCATCGGCCCGCTGCTGCTGCTCGCCATCGCCTCGGTCCTCGGCGTCGCGCTCGGCACGCTGGCCGCCTGGCACCGCGGCTGGGTCGACACCGTCGTGGCCAGGCTGACCGACGTCATGTACGCCTTCCCCGGGCTGCTGTTCGTCGTGCTGATCGTGGCCGTGTTCGGCAACGGGATGACCACGGCCGTCATCGCGCTCGGCCTGGCCTACACGCCGACGATCGCCCGCTACACCAGGAGCGTCGCGCTGGGCGAATGCGCCAAGCCGTACATCGACGCCTACCGGGTGCAGGGCATGGGCGGCTTCACGATCTGCGTGCGGCACCTGGTGCCCAACATGGCGCGCTCTATCGTCGGCTACCTGGTCGTGCTGTTCGGGGAGGGACTGATGAGCCTGGCCACGCTGAGCTTCCTCGGGTTCGGGGCGCAGCCGCCGTCCTCCGACTGGGGGCTGATGGTCAAGGAGGGGCAGCCGGCGATCGTGCAGGGGGCGTTCCTGCCGGTGCTGGTGCCGGGCGCGGCCATCGCGCTCGTGGTCGTGTCGTTCAACGTGATCGGCGTGCGCCTGGCCGACCGCATGGGCGTGAGGGGGGCGTGATGGTGCTTTCCGTCGAAGGGCTGACGATCGAGGCGGGCGGACGGCGGCCGATCCTCGGCGACGTCTCGCTCACCGTCGGCCGGGGCGAGATCGTGGGCCTGGTCGGCGAGTCCGGCTCCGGCAAGTCCACTCTCGCCCGCTCGGTGCTGCGCCTGCTGCCCCGGCACTCGACGGTGTCGGGGCGGGTGCTGGTCGCGGGCGACGACGTGCTCACGATGGAGCCAGGCGCGCTGCGCGACCTGCGCGCCACGCAGGTGTCGATGATCTACCAGGATCCGCGCTCGTCGCTCAACCCGGTCCGCAGGATCGGCGACTTCCTCACCGAGCGCATGGTGTTCACGCTGGGCCGGCCCAAGGCGGAGGCCCGCGCGCGGGCGCTGGAGCTGCTGGCCGCGGTCGGCCTGCGCGAGCCCGAACGGCACATGCGGCAGTACCCGCACGAGCTGTCGGGCGGCATGTTGCAGCGCGTGGTCATCGCCGCCGCGCTGGCCGCCGACCCGGCGCTGCTCCTGGCCGACGAGGCGACCAGCGCGCTCGACGTCACCACCCAGGCCGAGACGCTCGCGCTGCTGCGCCGGGTGCAGGCCGAGAGGGAGCTCGGCATGTTGTTCATCACCCACGACCTGCACCTGGCCGCCGCCTTCTGCGACCGGGTGCACGTGCTGTACGCGGGCACGCTGGTCGAGTCGCGGCCGGCCAAGGAACTGTTCGAGGACCCGCGCCACCCGTACACCGCGGGGCTGCTGGCCTGCACGCCCGAGCTCGACGACCCCCGCCCGATCCGCCCGATCCCCGGCCGGCCGCCCTCGCTGGACGACGCGTTCACCGGCTGCCCCTTCGCGCCCCGGTGCCCGCACGCCACCGGCGCCTGCGAGGAGTGGCGGCCGCGGCCCGTGACCGTGCCCGGCGGCTCGGCCGCCTGCCGGCTGGTGGAGGTCTGACATGCTCGCCGTACACGCCCTGTGCAAGTCGTTCGACGGCGCGGTGGCCGCCGCCGACGTCTCCTTCGAGCTGGCCGCGGGCGGCTCGCTCGGCCTGGTGGGGGAGTCGGGTTCGGGCAAGACCACGATCGCCCGCATGCTCGTCGGCCTGGTCACCCCCGACTCGGGCACGATCACCGTGGCCGGCAGGGCCCGCACCGTCAGGGAGCGCGGCAGGGCCGCCAGGCTGCGCAGGGCCCGCGAGATCCAGATGGTGTTCCAGGACCCGTACGTCTCGCTCGATCCCAGGCTCACCGCGGCCGAGTGCCTGCGCACCGCGCTCAGGCTGCACGGCAAGGAGCTCTCACGCGCCGGCGAGCTGCTCGACCAGGTCGGGCTGGGCGCCCGCGAGGCCGGGGCGCGGCCCCACCAGCTCAGCGGCGGCCAGCGCCAGCGCCTGGCCATCGCCAGAGCCCTGGCGGTCGAGCCGTCGGTGCTGGTACTGGACGAGGCGGTGGCCGCGCTGGACGTGTCGATCCAGGCGCAGATCCTCGAGCTCCTCGCCCGGGTGCGCCGCGACTCGGGCGTCGCCCTGCTGTTCGTCAGCCACGACCTGGCCGTGGTGCGCCACCTCTGCGACGACACGCTCGTCCTGCACCGGGGGGTGGTGGTCGAGCGGGGGCCGGTCGCGCGGGTGCTGGCCGAGCCCGAGCACCCCTACACCAGGCTGCTGCTCGACTCGGTGCCCCGGCCCGGCTGGGACCCGGCCAAGGCAACCCGCTGACGATATCCATACGACCGGCCGCGGTTGAGAAGCGCAATCCCCTATGCGATCGTCTGACCCATGGACCAGCTCGCGGCGCTTCTCGACGGCCCGCGTGCCCGCGGCGCCTTCCTGCTCCGCTCGGTCCTCGCTCCGCCCTGGGCGCTGCGCATCCAGGACGAGGCCCCGCTGTCGGTGATCGCCCAGGTGTCGGGCGAGTCGTGGATCGCGCTCGACGGGCGCGCACCGGTACGCCTGCCGCCGGGCGAGGTCGCGGTCACCCGCGGGCCGGAGCCGTACACCGTGGCCGACCATCCCGGCACCGAGCCGCAGGTCGTCATCCACCCCGGCCAGCACTGCGCGACACCCGACGGACGGCCGCTCACCGGGACGATGGACCTGGGCGTGCGCACGTGGGGCAACGACCCCGACGGCGGCACCGTCCTGCTGACCGGCACCTACAACCTGGAGGGCGCGGTCAGCAGGCGGCTGCTCGAAGCGCTGCCCCGGCTGATCGTGCAACCTGGCGGCCCGATCATCCCGCTGCTCACCGACGAGATCGTCAAGGACGAGCCCGGCCAGGAGGCCGTGCTCGACCGGCTGCTCGACGTGCTGCTCATCGCGGTGTTGCGGGCCTGGTTCGCCACCCACGAGGCGCCCGGCTGGTTCCGCGCCATGAGCGACCCGGTGGTGGGCCGGGCCATGCGGATGATGCACAACGACCCCGCCCGTCCCTGGACGGTGGCCGCGCTGGCCGCCGAGGTGGGCGTGTCCAGGGCGTCGCTGGCCAGGCGCTTCACCGAGCTGGTCGGCGAGCCGCCGATGGCCTTCCTCACCGGCTGGCGCCTGGCCCTGGCCGCCGACCTGCTGCGCGAGCCCGACACCACGATCGGCTCGGTCGCCAGGAAGGTCGGTTACGGCAGCCCGTTCGCGCTGAGCGCGGCGTTCAAGCGCGTCCACGGCGTCAGCCCGCAGGAACATCGGGCCGGAGCCCTGCTGTGAAGCCGCTGCTGCTGCTCGACGTCGACGGCGTGCTCAACCCGATGGGCCGGCCGACGCCCGACTACCGGCGCTACCGGTGCACGATCGGCGGCGAGGTCTACACCGTGCACCTCAACCCCAGGCACGGTCGCAGGCTGCTCGACCTGGCCATCGCCACCGGGTCCGAGCTGGTGTGGGCGACCACGTGGGAGCAGCACGCCAACGACTGGATCGCGCCCAGGATCGGCCTGCCCTCGCTCCCCGTCATCCCGCTGACCTCCGACCCGCCGAGCGAGCACGGCGAGATGTTCAAGACCCCGCACGTGGCCGCCTACGCCGGCCGGCGGCCGTTCGTGTGGTTCGACGACCAGGTGTGGGCAGAGGACGAGGAGTACCTCAGGGTCCGTCAGGGGCTGGCCGACTTCCTGCTCATCCACGTGGACCCGATCCGGGGCCTGACCAGCCGGCATCTGGGCATGGCTCAGGAGTGGCTGACCCTTACAGGGTTTTCTCAGGGTTCCTGACGGGAGTCCGTCGGGCCGGTCGGTCGTTGTACGGGTAGGTCGTAACCACACGGAGGCACAGCATGTACCGCTCAAGAGAGCACAGGATTCTGGCCGGCGTCTGCGGCGGTCTCGCCGACAAGATGGGCCTTCCTCCCACCCTCGTCCGGATCCTCTGGCTGCTGCTCTCGCTCATCCCGGGGCCGCTCTGGGTGGTCTACGTGGCGATGTGGATCCTCGTTCCCGAGGAGCCGAAGGGCTACCGGGCGGCTTAGGCGCTGACGATCCCGGCTCACTGTCCGTTGCCCGTCTGGACGGTGGGCCGGTGAAACCGCCCCGGCCGCGGTCGGGGATCCTCTCGAGGCCGTCGAGTATCAGGTCGAGCCCGAAGCCGAACTCGTCCGCGTACGCGTAGCCCGGCTGAAGGGCGTGGTCCGCGAGCATCTCGGCGAGGTGCGGATAGACGCCCGCGGGCATCTGCCGGCCGATCGTCTCCGCCACGTCCCCGAGCTCTTCGGGGGTGCTGAACGGCAGGCTCGACTCCTGCAGGACGAACCCGTAGATGTAGCTGTCGAGGGCGGAGAACGCGTGAGCCGCCATCGCGATCGGGAAGCCCGCCGCGCGCAGAGCGCCGATCACCGAGTCGTGGTGCCGCAACGTCGAGGGGCCGGGATTGCGCCGCGAGTCCATCAGCCCCAGGGCCCAGGGATGACGCGAGAGCACGTGGCGGGCGGAGATCGCGCGCCGGCGCATGGCGGTCTTCCAGTCGACATCGCCGGCGGGCAACTCGATCTCGCTGAAGACCAGGTCGACGATTCCGTCGAGAATCTCGTCCTTGTTGGCCACGTGGTGATAGAGCGACATGGCCTCGACCTTGAGGTGCTCGGCCACCTTGCGCATGGTGACCGAGGCGACGCCCTTCTCGTCGGCCACGTGCACGGCGGCTTCCAGGACGCGCTCCTTGCTGAGCGGGGTCCGAGTCGTCCGTGGCCGGCGGGGGCGCGATGGCATGTGCGAATCTCCCGATATTTCCTGACGTCTTCGACGCCGGGCTTGACTGCCTTACGCGCGTAAGGATAGCGTCCGAGCCATACCTTACAGGTGTAAGAATCCGGGCTCGCGGTTGGGCATCGTTCTGAGGGCGGCGCCGTACCCGCGGCGAAAGGGAGGTCATGGACGCACGCGAAGGATCTGCGGGCGCCGGCGACAGGCGCGCCATGAAGGTCTGCATCGTCGGGGCTTCCGGGAAGCTCGGACGGTACATGGTCCGGCACGCCCTGGACCGCGGATACGAGGTGGTGGGCGTGTGCCGCGGGAAGAGCGTCGGGAAACTCGAGGAGTTCGCGGGGCGCATCACCGTCGTCCCGGGAGCGACGGACGACCGCGAGGTCATCAGGCGCGCGGTCGCCGGGTGCGACGGGGTGCTGACGGTGCTGGTTCCCTGGGGGGTCAAGGGATACTCGACCGGGACCGCCCAGGCGGTCATGGATCACGCGCCCGCGGCAGCGCGGCTGGTCTTCTCGTGCGGGTGGCACATCACGCGCGACGGACAGGACGTGTACGGGCTCACGTTCCGGGCGTTCGTCAAGATCTTCGGCTGGCTCGGCAGGCTGGCTCGGGCCGTGGACATCAACGACCAGGTGGAGGCGTGCCGCCGGGTGTTCGCCAGTGGCACCCGCTGGACCGTCGTGCGGGGCAGCGATCTGGAAGAGGGTGAGAGCCAGGGGCTGCCGGTGTGGAGCCGGCATGTCGGTGACCCGGTTCTCGAGAGCAACCTCACCCGCCGGGTGGACTTCGCCCTGTTCATGGTGGAGGCGCTCGTCAACGACGAACTGGTCCACGAGGCGCCGGCGATCGTCGGCTGCCGGACGCCGTCGGCGCGTGCGTACGCCCAGCCGGCCTGACCTGTCGGCCCGCGTGATCAGGTTCGGCGCGCGGCCGGCCACGTGCGCCGCCGCCCGGCTCCGATCGGAGCCGGGCGGCGGCCCGCGCCGGGCCGTAACCATCCCGGCGCCCTCCTTGTTCTCGGAGAACTCCATCACCAGGGTCTGGCCCTGGCCGACGTGGCGCGGATCGATGTCCATCCCGCCGGTCCGGACGCGGGCGGCCTTGTAGCCGACGGAGTCGCGGAACTCCTCGATGCTGGACGGTTCCCCGCCGACGACCTCCCCGCGGCCCGGCTCGCACTGCTTGCCGAACGGCACGTAGCTGACGTCGGCGGAGACGCCCGCCTCCTTCAGGTCGCGTTCCAGCCGGTCGGCGTCCCTGAACTCGTTGATCTGGACGCTGATCGTGCCGTCGGTGTTCTGGCTCACGGCGTACGCGGGCGTCTCGGTGCCGGTCAGCAGGGGGACCGCGATGAACACCTCGGCCACCAGGTCGGCGACCGTGTGCGGGTCGTCGACGCGGCGGGTGAGAAAGCGGGTGACCGCATCGACATGTCGCCGGTAGAAGGCCTCGAAAGCCACAGGATCTGTGGCGATCTTCGGCTGTTTGCGACGCACCGGCCATGCTCCCTTCGTCGATTGACACCCCTGCTTGGTGAGAAGTGGCCGAAGGGTTACAAGGCTGGACCATCGGGGCGGGTGCTGCGTGGCTCCGGCGGCGGCTTATCCTCGAAGTCATGAGGGCAAGGCCGCTGACGCTCATCGAGGATGAGCTCGTCGACTACGACAAGGCTATGGAGCGCATGACCGACCTGGTCGGGCAGCGCCAGCGGGACGAACGACCGGACACGCTCTGGCTGCTGAGCCACCCCTCCGTCTACACGGTCGGCCGCCGCACCCCGCTCGACCACCTGCCCGACCCGACGCGCGGCATCCCCGTGATCGAGACCGGGCGCGGCGGGCAGCTCACCTACCACGGGCCCGGGCAGCTCGTCGGCTATCTGATCGTCAAGCTCGACGACGACCAGGGCATCGTCGACTACGTCCGCGAGGTGGAGCTGCGGATGGTGGAGGCGCTGGGCAAGCTGGGCCTGCCGGCCGAGCGCCGCGACACGCCGCCCGGCTCCGAGCTGCTCACCGGCGTCTGGACGGCCGCGACCGGCCGCAAGGTCGTCTCCATCGGGATGCGGCAGAGCCGGGGCGTCACCAGCCACGGGTTCGCGCTCAACGTCGACGGCGACCTGTCGCCGTGGAACTGGGCGATCGCCTGCGGGATGCCCGACGTCGACATGACCTCGCTCAAGCGCGAGCTGGGCGCCGCCTCGATGGGCGACGTCCGCGCGGCCGTGGCCGCCGCCTTCGAGGCCTCCTGACCGGGGGTCAGGCGCGCGGAAACACCTGCACGTCGGCGTTGTGCCCGCTTCCGACCACCACATCGAGCAGGTGTGGAGCATGGACGCTTTCAGCGACTCGGCGACCGCCTCGGGGACATCGCGGATGTAAAGCGATGCCATGCACAAGATGCTAGAAGAGTGCAAGCACGCGGGTACGGCCCGCGGGGAGCCGTACCCCCGTCGGGCCTCAAGGAACGGGGACCTCGTCGATCGTGCGGCGAGGGCCCGTGAACCAGTGGCGGGCCGACAGCACCCACCACAGCGCGATGCCGATCAGCACCACCCCCACCGCGATCGGCGCGTAGTTGACCGACGTCCAGGTGAAGTCCGGGTTGCCGGGCACGCCCTCGGGCGAGAACGGCATGATGAAGTAGATCGACACGATCACGATCTCGACGCAGGCGATCCAGCACAGAGCCTTGTACTTCCTGCCGAGCGTCCACGGGCCGGGGGTGAAGGCGTCGCCCATGCGCAGGCGGAGCCAGATCGGGATGAGGAACGCCAGGTAGAGCCCGATGACGGCGATCGACACGACCGCGTAGAACGCGACCGGCGTGGTCAGGCCGGGAGGGGCGTAGAGGGCGGGCAGGGTGATCAGCGCGGCGGTGACGCAGCCGCCGAGGATGGCGTTGACCGGGGTGCGGTTGCGGTCGACCCGCGACCACAGCCGCCAGCCGGGGATCGCGCCGTCACGCGCGAACGCGTACGTCATCCGCGACATCGACGTCACGCAGCTCATCCCGCAGAAGAACTGGCCCACCGTGGAGATCGCGAAGATCGCCGTGGCCAGCGGGGACGACAGCGCCGTCTCGAAGATGGCGCCGACGAAGCCGCCCTGCTCGTTGAGCGCGTCCACGTTCGTCGCGGCGAACAGGAACGACAGCAGCAGGATCCACCCGCCGATGGCCGAGTAGAAGATCGACTGCCACAGCCCGCGGGCCGCGCTCTTGGCCGCGCCCTGCGTCTCCTCCGACACGTGCGCGCAGGCGTCGAAGCCGGTGATCGTGTACTGGGTGAGCAGGAAGCCGAGCGGCAGCACGTACAGCCAGAAGGGCAGCCCATCCGAGCCGGCGCCGAAGCCGGAGTTGTTGTTCGTGCCGCCGAAGACGAAGCCGAGCGACTGGTGGTCGTCCGGTGCGAAGATCAGGATGGCGACGACGATCGTGGCGCCCGCGACGTGCCACCAGACCGAGACGTTCTGCAGCAGCGAGATGAGCCGGTGGCTGTAGATGTTGATGAGGGCGTGCAGCGCGAGGACGATCACGAACAGCAGGAACGCCTGCGGGAGCGTGCCCTCCCAAGCTCCGCCGGTCAGCCGGTTGATGGTGATGTTGAGGAACGTCGCGCAGCCGTAGTCGACGGACGCGGTGACGGCGATGAGGCCGATCAGGTTGAGCCACCCGGTGAACCAGCCGTGGATCGGCTTGCCCAGCTTGGCGGCCCACCAGTAGATGCCGCCCGCCGTCGGGTACGCCGACACCAGCTCCGACATGCAGAAGCCGATGATCAGGATGAACACGGAGATCAGCGGCCAGCCCCAGGAGATGGCGATGGGGCCGCCGTTGTTCCAGGCCTGTCCGAAGGTGGTGAAACAGCCGGCGAGGATGGAGATGATCGAGAAGGAGATGGCGAAGTTCGAGAATCCGCTCCAGGTGCGGGCCAGCTCCTGCTTGTAGCCGAGTTCGGCGAGTCGCCTGGAATCCTCTTCAGTGGTCACTGAGGTCTCCCTGGGGGCACGGAGGACGCTCCATTTGGTCTACATCTAGACCATTTCTCTCCAGGGGACAAGGAGTTACGGCCGGGTTTCGATCTCGTCATCCGACGGCGGAGGGAGGGCGCCAGGGCCGGCGCCCTCCCTCCGCGTCAGTTCGCGCCTCTACCCGAACGCGTCGGTCGCGGCCTGGCAGAAGGCCTTCAGGTCGTCCGGCTTGCGGCTGGTGACCAGCGTGTTCGGCCCGTCGGTGCACACCACGACCTCCTGGTCCACCCACGTGGCGCCGGCGTTGCGCAGGTCGGTCTGCAGGCTCGGCCAGGACGTCATCGTGCGGCCGCGTACGACGTCCGCCTCGACCAGGGTCCACGGCGCGTGGCAGATCGACGCCACCGGCTTGCCCGTGTCGAAGAACGACCGCACGAACTGCACGGCCTGCGGCACCGTACGCAGGAAGTCCGGGTTCGCCACGCCGCCGGGGAGCACGAGGCCGTCGAAGGAGCCCACGTCGACGTTGTCCACCGTGTCGTCCACGGCGAACGTGTCTGCCTTGTCCAGGTGGTTGAACGCCTGGATCTGGCCGGGCGCGGTGGAGATCAGCCTGGGCGTGCCGCCCGCCTGCTTGACCGCCTTCCACGGCTCGGTGAGCTCGACCTGCTCGACTCCCTCAGGAGCGACGAGGAACGCGATGGTCTTGCCCTGCATCATGCGATCTCCCCCTTGGTTTCGGCTCTTTCCCGCCCCCTATCCGACGGGTTCGGATGTATGCGGGTCGCGTCTCCAGCGGGTCGCCATAGGGTGGGATGCCAGGTCACGGGCGTGCCAGGCGGGCTGAAAATTTACACCGCCGAATGAAACGAGAATGAAACAATTTTCCGTCACGCGTTGACACGAGGTCTCCGTATGGTGTGCCTTTCTCTACACAGGAACCCCCCGCCTGAAGGTGAGGCACGTATGAGGAAATGGTTCGCACGCCTGGCTGCGCTGGGCGTCGCGCTATTAGTAGCAGGTCAGGGCACGACGACGGCCCTTGCTCAGGAACCGACGGCGGGGAAGAAGATCGTTCGCGTCGGCGCCACGCAGTCCATGGACTCCATGAACCCGTTCCTGGCGGTCCGCCTGGTCTCCACGTCGATCCACCGCTGGATGTACGGCTTCCTCACGGTTACCGACTCCAAGACGCTCCAGCCCAGCGCCGACCTGGCCGAGTCGTGGTCGGCGTCGGACGACGGCCTCACGTGGACGTTCAAGATCCGTGAGGCCAAGTGGTCCGACGGGCAGCCGATCACGGCCGAGGACGCCGCCTGGACGTTCAACAAGATCATGACGGACGAGGCGGCCAAGACCGCCAACGGCCCGGCGGTGGAGAACTTCGAGAGCGTCACGGCCAACGGCCAGGAGCTGACGATCAAGCTCAAGTCGCCGCAGGCGTCCATGCTGGAGAACCCGGTCCCGATCGTGCCCAAGCACGTCTGGGAGTCGGTCACCGACATGGCCGACTACGACGCCGAGAAGTACCCCACGGTGAGCAGCGGCCCGTACTTCGCGACCGAACACAAGAAGGACCAGTACGTCAAGCTGCAGGCCAACCCCAACTACTGGCGGGGCAAGGCCAAGGTCGACGAGCTGCAGGTCATCTTCTACGACAACCCGCAGGCCGCGATCGCCGCGCTGCAGAAGGGCGAGATCGACCTGATCGGCCGGCTGGACCCGCCCGAGTTCAAGGCCATCCAGAGCGACCCCAACATCGAGGCGTGGAACACCGACGGCCGGCGGGCGAGCTACCTGCAGATCAACCACGGCGCCACCACGACCGACGACAAGCCCCTCGGCGACGGCCACCCCGCGCTGAAGGACGTCAAGGTGCGCCAGGCGCTGCACTACGCCATCGACAAGCAGAAGCTGGTCGACGAGGTGTGGGACGGCCTGGCCAAGCGCGCCGACGGCTCGATCGTGCCGCCGATGTACAAGGACTTCTTCTGGGAGGCCACCGGCGACACCAAGGTCACCTACGATCCGGCCAAGGCCAACCAGATCCTCGACGACGCCGGCTACAAGAAGGGCGCCGACGGCGTCCGCACGATGCCCGACGGTGACCGCAAGCTGGAGTTCCGCTTCAGCATCCACACCGACACCCCGCTCGAGGACAAGCTCGCCGAATACCTGACCGGCTTCTTCAAGGAGATCGGCATCACGCTGACCACCAAGAAGCTCGAATCCAGCAAGTTCACGGAGGAGACGGGCTACACCGGCCTGTTCGACATCGCGATCAGCGGCTGGTCGGTCAACCCCGACCCCGAAGAGGTCCTGGCCACGCACCTGTGCTCGCGCCGGCCCACCAAGGACGGCGAGGGCGGCGGCACCGAGTCGTTCTACTGCGACGAGACCTTCGAGAAGCTCTACAAGGACCAGCAGAAGGAGCTCGATCGGCCCAAGCGGGCCGAGATCATCAAGCAGATGCAGGAGCGCCTCTACACCGACGCCCCGGTCATCGCTCTCTACTACACGAACGACCTCGAGGGCTACCGCAAGGACCGCATCACCAGCATCACCCCCATCCCCGAGGACAAGGGCCTGCTGTACGGCGGCAGCAGCTACTGGCCGTTCTACACCGTCGACGTCAAGGCCGCGGCGGCGAGCGGAGCGAGCGGTGACGGCGGCGGGTCGAACACCGGCATCATCGCCGGTATCGTCGGCGCCGTGGTGGTCATCGGACTGGGCGGATTCCTCCTGAGCAGGCGGCGCAAGAGCGTCGCAGACGAGCGCGAATGACAACTCCGCTCGAAGCAGCAGAGCCCGCCGCCGCGCAGGCGGCGGGCCCTGGTGACGGGCGCTCCACCCGCAGCGGCACGCTGCGCTACGCGCTGTCGAAGGCCGGTGGGGCGCTGTTCAGCATCGCCATGGTGATCGTCGGCACGTTCTTCCTGTTCCGGATGTTGCCCGGCGACCCCGTGCGCAGCCTGGCGCAGGGGCGCAACATGACCCCGGCCCAGCTCGACCTCGAACGCAGCCGGCTCGGCCTGGACAAGCCGCTGATCCAGCAGTTCTTCGACTTCGTCGGCGACACGCTCCGCCTCGACCTCGGCATGTCGTACGAGTACAAGCGGCCCGTCCTCGACCTGATCGGCGAGCGGCTCGGCCCTACCCTGCTGCTCGCGGGAACGGGCCTGGTCATCGCGGTCAGCCTCGGCATCTGGCAGGGCACGCGGGCCGGCTGGCGCAGCGGCAGCACGTTCGACCGCTTCTCCACCGGCACGTCGCTGCTGCTGTGGTCGGTGCCGACGTTCTGGCTCGGGCTGCTGCTCATGATGGTCTTCGGGGTGGGCATCGGGCCGATCCCCGGCATCTTCCCGTTTCGCGGCATCGAGAGCGTCGACGCCCCCGACGGGTTCGCCTACGTGCTCGACGTGGCCTCCCACATGGTGCTCCCGTGCCTGACGCTGGTCGCCGTGGTCTACGCCCAATACCTCCTGGTCATGCGCTCGTCGCTGCTGGAGGAGGTCAGCCAGGACTACGTGACCGTGGCCAGGGCCAAAGGGCTGCGCGACGACGACGTACGCCGCCGCCACGCCGTCCCCAACGCCCTGCTGCCCACGGTGACGCTGGTGTTCATGCGCGTCGGGTTCGTGGTCGGCGGCGCGGTCACCGTCGAGACGATCTACACCTGGCCGGGGCTCGGCCAGCTGTTCTACGAAGCGATCAGCGTGCCCGACTTCACGCTCATGCAGGGCACGTTCCTGCTGATCACGGTGGCGGTGATCGTCATGAACACGCTGGCCGACGTGGTCTACCACATGCTCGACCCGAGAGTGAGGTCGGCATGACCAGTGTCGCCACGACCCGCAGGCGGCAGGCGCTGAGCCGCTTCTGGGCCGACTTCCGCGGCCACCGGGCCGGCGTCGCCGGCGTGGCCGTGCTCGTCGCCGCCGTGGTGCTCGCGCTGATCGCGCCGCTGTTCATCGACCAGAGCGTGACCAGCGTCGTCGACACCACCGGCGACGACTTCGACGCGCCCAGCCTGGCGTTCCCGTTCGGCACCGACGAGTCGGGCCGCTCGATCCTGCTGATGGTCTGGTGGGGCTCGCGCACGTCGCTGCTCATCGGCTTCCTCGCCGCCCTGCTGAGCATCGTGATCGGCATGGTCGTCGGCATCGCCGCCGGGCACTTCCGCGGCTGGCTCGGCGCCGTGCTCATGCGCGTCACCGACTGGTTCCTCGTCCTGCCCTCGCTGGTTACCGCCCTGGTGCTGGCGGCCATCCTGGGCGGCAGCACCTTCACGATCATCATGGCCATCGGCATCACCACCTGGCCGTCGACCGCCCGGCTGATCAGGGCCCAGACGCTGGCCGTGGAGTCCAGGCCGTACATCGAGCGCTCCAAGGCGCTCGGAGCCGGCCACTGGCACATCACCACCCGCCACGTGCTGCCCAACGTGGCGCCGCTGCTGCTGGCCAGCACCACGCTGGAGGTGGCCAGCGCCATCGTGACCGAGTCGACGCTGGCCTTCCTCGGCGCCAGCGCCAACAAGACCTCGTGGGGGACCATGCTTCGCGGCTCGTACGACTTCGGCGCGGCCAACGAGGGCGCCTGGTGGTACATCCTCATCCCCGGCCTGGCCATCCTCGCCGTCGTCATGGCGTTCACCCTGGTCGGCCGGGCTCTGGAGGCCGTGCTCAACCCCCGGCTGAGGAGGGCCTCGTGAGCGAGCGGAGCGAATCCAGGGCCGGCCTGCTCGAACTCGACGACCTCTCGGTGACCTACCGCATCGCCTCCGGCGAGGTGCCGGCCGTACGCGGTGTGTCGCTGACGCTCGACTCCGGAGCGGCGCTCGGAGTCGCCGGCGAGTCGGGGTCCGGCAAGTCGACGCTGGCCATGGCGCTGCTGCGGCTGCTGCCGCGGGACGCGCGCGTCGGTGGCCGGATCCTGCTCGACGGCGAGGACGTGCTCACCATGAAGTGGGGACGCATGCGCGCCGTACGCTGGGCCGAGGCCTCGATCGTGTTCCAGGGCGCGCAGCACGGGCTCAACCCCGTGCGCAAGATCGGCGACCAGGTCGCCGAGCCGCTGCTGGTCCACGGCCAGGCCAGGCCCGAGGCGGCCCGCAAGCGCGTGGCCGAGCTGCTCGACCAGGTCGGCCTGCCCACCTGGCGGGCCCGCAGCTACCCGCACGAGCTGTCGGGCGGCCAGCGGCAGCGCGTGATGATCGCGATGGCCCTTGCCTGCTCGCCCCGCCTGATCATCGCCGACGAGCCGACCACCGCGCTCGACGTCATGGTGCAGGCCCAGGTGCTCACCCTGATCAAGGACCTGGTCGCCGAGAACGGCATCTCGCTCATCATGATCTCGCACGACCTGTCCGTCCTGGCCGACGTGTGCGACCGGCTCGCGGTCATGTACGCGGGCCGCATCGTCGAGCAGGGCCCGTCAGGCGAGGTGTTCCACGACGCCAAGCACCCCTACAGCAAGGCGCTGGCGGCGGCGTTCCCGACGGTGGGCGACCCGGCCGCGCGGCTCGCGCCGAAGGGCCTCGGCGGCGACCCGCCGGACCCGATGCAGCTCCCGACCGGCTGCTCGTTCCACCCACGCTGCCCGGTCGCGCTCGACGAGTGCGCCACCCTCGACGTGGAGTTGTGGCCGGCCGGCGAGCGCCGCACGGCCGCCTGCGTACACGTCAGGGCGAAGGAGGAGGCCTCATGACGGAGACGCAGGCCACGAAGGAGAAGGTCTCGACCGCGGGGCAGAACCTGCTGGAGGCCCGCGACCTGCACGTCGAGTTCGTCGCGCGCGGCCGCCGCGCCCGCGCGGTCGACGGCGTCAACCTGTCGATCGGCGAGGGCGAGATCGTGGCCCTGGTCGGCGAGTCCGGCTGCGGCAAGACCACGCTGGCCCGCACCCTGCTCGGCCTCGAACGGCCCACCTCCGGCGAGGTCCGCTACGGCGGCACGGCGCTCGACTACGGCTCCAAGGCGCTCAAGGCCTACCGCAGGCAGGTGCAGCTCGTCCTGCAGGACCCGACGGGCTCGCTCAACCCCCGGCACACCGTCTACGAGGCCGTGGCGGAGGGGCCGCGCATCCACGGCCTGGCCGACGAGGAGACCGCCGTCGCCACGGCGCTGTCCAGAGCCGGGCTGCGGCCGCCCGAGCGGTTCTTCCTGCGCTACCCGCACGAGCTCTCCGGCGGCCAGCGGCAGCGCGTGGTGATCGCCGGCGCCCTCGCGCTCAACCCGCACGTACTGGTCGCCGACGAGCCGGTCGCGTCGCTGGACGCCTCCGTACGAGGCGAGATCCTCGCCCTGATGCTCAAACTGAGGGCGGACCTCGGCCTGTCGGCGCTGGTCGTCACCCACGACCTGGGGCTTGCCTGGAACATCGCCGACCGGGTCGCGGTCATGTACCTCGGCAGGATCGTCGAGTCGGGGCCCGTGGAGCAGGTGCTGACCGCGCCGCGCCACCCGTACACGCAGGCGCTCATGTCGGTGTTGCCGGAGTCGCCCGAACGGGTGGTGCTGACCGGCGAGCCGCCCGACCCGACCAGGATCCCCGGCGGATGCCGCTTCCACGCCCGCTGCCAGGTGCTCGCCTCCGGCAAGGCGGCCGAGGCCGGGGTCGACGGCAAGTGCCGCTCGGAGCCGCTCGACGTCCTGCCGGCCGTCCCCGGGGCGCAGGCCGCCTGCCACTACGCGGACGTCGCCGGCTAACTCGCGGGGCGCTCGGTTGCGTAGCATCGCGGCCCGGCGGTTGCGCGAGCGAATCCGAGTTGGCGGGCAGGTAGGGCGGGCGCGCACGGTCTGCGTGAAGCGGAAGCGTGGGCGCTGGTCGAGCACGATGACCTCTACTTCCATGCCGCGGGGTTCGTACCAGAGGTTCACGGCAGAAGACTTACTGCGCTTATTGGACATAGGGCCGTAATTCGGTCACATGGGATCGGTCGCGTCGGCTGGAAGAGCCGGCAAATCCACGCCTCCAAGCATGACGTGTCAGGCGGCACAACGTCGTCGTCGGTCATATTGCGTCCTTGACGATTCCGGTCATGACAGCGCGGTTTCGACCCGATAGACGCCGGAAAGAAACGACTACGTACAGTGATGAATCGCTACTTATAGTCATCAAGGAGGCTTGCCGTGATCAAGCCAATCGTCCTAATTCCGGCACTCGCCGTAGCAGCGGTCGTCTTTCCCAGTACGGCCAGCGCAACCACGAGCCACACGCCGTCCAACCGGTTCGTCGAAATGACCGGAGAACAGGAGGTTCCCGGTCCCGGCGATCCGGACGGTGTGGGAATCTTCGCCTGGAGGGTGAGCGGATCGTCACTCTGCTACGCCATCACCGCCCACAACATCGACCCAGCGACCGCGGCGCACATCCACGAGGGCAGGGAAGGAGAGGCGGGTCCGATCGTGGTGACGTTGCAGGCGCCCACCGAGGGCTTCGCGAGCGAGTGCATCCGCGCCGTGAGGCGCCAGACAGCCGACAACGCCGAGACCACGCTGACCTTCGGCGAGCTGAAGGCCATCGCCCACAGTCCGAGGAAGTTCTACGCCAACGTCCACAACGAGGAATTCCCGGACGGCGCCATCCGTGGGCAGCTCGACGGTGCCGACTAGGGCCGGTACGGAGTCGAGATCAGCGGGATCTGCCTGCGCTACGGTCTGTGATCCTGGGTGCCGCTGACCAACGTGTCATAGGCCGCCAAGCCTCGAAGGTCCCTGGCCCGACGCTTCCCGCGGTGCGTGGGGGTGAACTGGTGCACGAGTTCAGGACCAAGGGGCCGGCCTGCTGGCGCACCGTGCAGACCACGTTGAAGGCCTCCTACGCCGACCACTATCGGCGGTGGCGGTGAATCCGTCCACGCAGGTCCATGCGGCTAACCGAGGTCGGCGTCGTGCACCAGGATGGCCGCCTGGACCCGGTTGGCCAGGCCCAGCTTGGCCAGCACCCGGCTCACGTGCGCCTTCACCGTGGCCTCCGTCAGGCGCAGCTCGCGGCCGATCTCGGCGTTGGACAGGCCGCGGGCCACGGCCCTGATCACGTCCTCCTCCCGCCCGGTGAGTGCGGCGAGCTGCTTGCGCGCGGCCTCGGCGCGTGAGGGGGCGCGGTCCACGTACGAGGCCAGCAGGCGCTTGGTCACCGACGGGGAGAGCATGGCCTGGCCGCCCGCGACCGTACGCACGGCGGCGGCCAGCTCCCTCGGCGGGGTGTCCTTGAGCAGGAACCCGACCGCGCCCAGGCGGAGCGCCTCGTGCACGTACTCGTCCAGGTCGAACGTCGTCAACATCACCAGCTTGGGCGGGTCGGGCACGGCCAGGAGCCGGGCGGCGGCGGTCAGGCCGTCCATGCCCGGCATGCGCACGTCCATCAGCACGACCTCCGGCCGCAGCCGCCGCGCCGCCGCCACGGCCTCGGCGCCGTCACGGGCCTCGCCGACGATCGCGATGTCACCGGCGGCCTCCAGGATCAGCCGCAACCCCGACCGGACGAGCTCCTCGTCGTCCACGACGAGCACCCGGATCACCGGAACCCCCATGCGCGGAAGGACGGGCGGGTCAAGCCGGAATCCTGGCGCTCACAAGGAAGCCGCCGCCGTCCTCGGGGTTGGTGCGCAGGGTGCCGCCGAGCAGCTCGACGCGTTCCCGCAGCCCGATCAGGCCCCAGCCCGCGCCGGGCAGCTCCTCGTGCGGCGACCGCGGCGCCTCGTTGCGCACTTCCACCTCCAGCACGTCGGTCCCGAAGCGGATGCGCACGTCCGCGCCGGCGTTCCCCGCGTGCTTGTGCACGTTGGTGAGCGCCTCCTGCACCACGCGGTACGCCGTCCGCTCCACGGTCGCCTCCACCGGCCGCGTCTCGCCCTCGTCGTGCCTGGTCACCGCGATGCCCAGGGCGCGGGTCTGGTCGAGCAGCCGGTCGAGGTCGTCCAGCGTGGGCGGCGGCCGGAGCGCGCTGCCCGTCGCGGCGGCGGGATCCGCACCCACCAGGTCGCGCGGGGGCGAGCGGAGCACCCCGAGCACGTCACGCAGGTTGGCCAGCGCCTCCCGACCGATTCCCGCGATCATGGCGGCCGACCGCGCGGTCCCGTCGTCGGCCGCCCGCATCTCCATCGCCCCTGCGTGCAGGACGATCAGCGAGACCCGGTGCGCGACCACGTCGTGCATCTCCCTGGCGATCCTGGCCCGCTCCTGAGCCCTGGCCTGCTCGGCGCGCATGACCTGCTCGCGCTCCAGCCGCTCGGCGCGCTCCCTGGCCGCTTCCAGCACCTCGCGTCTGGCGCGTACCCAGAGACCGAGCGCCAGCGGCAGCCCGATCACGGCCAGCGCCATGGCCACCGCGTTGGCCGGGCTGGCGGTGGCGAGCCGATGGGCGCCGTCCCGCCACTCGCCGACCAGCGCGGAGATCCCGCACACCGCCAGGCAGCCGCCGAGGTAGGCGGCGACGCCGCGGCTCCTGTCGAGCGTGAGGCCCGCGTAGTAGGAGGCGACCATGAGCGGCGGCCACATCACGAGCCCGGCGTACCCGACGGCGCCCACGACGGCCAGCGGCCACCAGGAGCGCCTGACCTGCCAGGCGGCCACACCCGCGGCGGCGGCGATCGCGGCCAGCACCGGGAGGGGCAGGCTCGACGGCACCCCGACCTGCCCGTGCACCACGAGCAGCGAGGCGGCGAACACACCGGAGCCGAGCAGGACGAACCGCATGTCCCCAGCGTATGGGGCGGCCGGCGAGATGGATGACGACGAAAGTAGTAACCGCCGATCGTCGATCAGGCGCGGAAGGCGTCGGCGTTCTCCGAGGCCCACTGGGCGAAGCCGCGCGCCTTCTTGCCGGTGACCTCACGCACGGTCGGCACCACCGTGTAGCCGACCTCGGGGGTGTTGCCCAGCGCGTCGACCAGGAACTCGATGGTCTGCTCGCCCATGCCGTCGGCGGCCCACTTCGCCCTGGCCTCCTCGACCGTCAGCTCCACGAACTCGATGTCCTTGCCGATGGCGGACCCCAGGATCGCCACCTTCTCCTTGATGGTGATCGCCTCGGGTCCTGTCAGCGTGTACGCCTTACCGCCGTGTCCCCCCTCGACCAGTACCTTCGCGGCCACGGCGGCGATGTCGCGCTCGTGCACCAGCGCGCTCAGCCGGTCGCCGAACGGCTCCTTGATGACGCCTTCCGCCCTGATCGAGTGGGCCCACCACTGCAGCGTGTTGGACATGAACTCGACCGGGTGGAGCAGCGTCCACTCCAGGTCGGACGCGGCGAGCGCCTGCTCCAGGGCGCCGTCCTCGCGCCCGCCGAGCACCGTGGCCCGCCGCACGCCCGCCTTGACGGCCAGGGCGACGAGCTCGGCGCCGTCGGGGAGGGCAGCGTAGTCGTCGCCCGCGAAGTTGATGAAGTGCACCCCGGTGACGCCGTCGAAGACGCCGTGCAGGGAGCGGGGATCGGCGAGGTCTCCGGCGACGACCTCGACGCCCTCGGGGAGGGAGGCCTTGGCGGGGTTCCTGGTGAGGGCCCGGACCCGCTGGCCGGCTTCGAGGAGCTCCTCGACGACGTGACGGCCGACGGTCCCGGTGGCCCCGGTGACGAGCATGGTCATGGCGAACCCCTCTGCGGTCTGGAACGGAATGTTCTGCTCTCATAGTAGCAGAACGGAATAATTCATTCCAATAGGAGGAGAGATGTCAGGGCAGCGCGCTGCCGGGCCGCGAAACGGGTCACGGCCCTGCGCATGATCACGTCATGGCGGCGCCCCCGGTCCCAGAGCACGTCCTGGCCGGAAGGCGCTCGGTGGCGAGCTGGTTCGGAAGGGGCTCGTGCCGGGTTGGTTCGGAAGGGGCTCGTGCCGAGCTGAGTCGGAAGGGGCTCGTTCCTGGCTGGGTCAGAAGGCGCTTATCGTCGCCGGCGCGCGCTCGGCCCGGCTCAGGGTGCGGATGACCGCGGTGGCTCCGTGGCGGTGCACGGCCAGCCGGGCCAGCAGCGCCACGACGGGCTCGTTGACGGCCGGCGGCAGCGCGGGGGTGTCCACGCCCACGCTGGCCGCCAGGTCGTCGGAGTGCACGACCAGCTCCATCAGCCGGGTGAGCAGGAAGTCGTCCAGCCGGAGGCACCAGCCGGCCCAGGGCAGCATGACCACCCGGTCGGCCGGCTCCGCGGGCAGCGCGGCGCTCAGCCGGTCGAGCAGCGCCTGCGTCCTCTCCGCCAGCGCCGCGGGGCCGTCCGCCGCGACCGCCTCGCCACCGCGCCTGATGCTCACGTTGCTCTCGTGGTCGAGCCCGGCCTGCACCCACGGCGAGCGCGAATAGTGGTCGATGAGGTCGATGGGCTCCTGGACCTCGCCGTCGCCGGGGAGCACGTCGCCGACCCTGACGAGCTGGTGAGCCAGGTGTCCGGCCAGTCCCGAGACGCTGAACTCCGTCAGGGCGCTCGGCTTGTCCCACGACGCGCCCACGGCGGGATGGCGCAGGAGCGAGACCGCCGACGTCGCGGCCACCAGATAGGACTGCCGGATCTCCCCCATTTGCCGCCCTTTCCCCGGATTCAGGTGGTACGCGCCAACACTATCCGTTCTCACACGGGCTGCCGGATGCGGGAAGCCGCCTCCCGGCCAGGCCCTCCGAGCGGACCACCGGGCTGATCAACGAGGCCCGGCCAGGCTCACGCAGGGCGCGGGTCGGGGGGACCTGGCCGGCAAGCTGAGGCGGCCCGCCTCGCGCGCCCGGAGGCGGCCCTCATGCCAGGGCCTTCCTGATGGCCGACCTGACGAACGCCCGCGCCAGCCGCGCCCTCCTGAACCGGCTCAGCACCGGAGGCGGGGTGCCGTACCTGCGGGCGCGGACGTCTGCCACCACGTTCTCCGGCGCGCCCAGCCCGGCCAGCACGTCGAGGGCCTCGCGCTTGCTGATGAGGCGGCCCTCCCGCAGGGTGACCGTGGCCCTGGCGACCGTCAGCACACCCAGGTCCACCCAGACGTCCTGCAGCCAGCGCCGCCGCCCCTGGGCCTTGACCAGCCAGAAGTCCCGCAGGTCGGACCGGACGAACGTCTCCAGTTGCTCGTCCGACACCGGCGGCAGCACCTCGCCGGGCGGCGGGCCGTACAACTGCCGGGGCGCGGTGTGCAGCTCGCGCCGCGTGACGGCGGTGACGGGGCGGCGGAATATGCGCTCGTGCGCCCACGTCACATGCTCGGCGGAGAGATCGTCCAGCTCCTGACGGGGCATGTAGGAGCAGTGCAGCAGGCCGGCGAGGGGCTGGTCGAGCGACCGGTGGACGGCCTTGATGCGCCGCCACTGCTCCATCGTCACGGGCGAGTCGAGCACCGCGATCAGGTCGAGGTCGCTGCGGCCCGGCCGGTAGTCGCCGGCTCCCAGCGAACCGTGCGCCCAGAGCGCGACCAGAGGGACCGCCGGTTCGATCCTGTCGAGAAAATCCTTCAGCAGGCGTTCGGTCGCTGCGTGCATGATGGCAACTATGATCGATCCACGGCGTACAGGGAAGGTCGCGCTGATCACAGGCGTGGGCCGCACCGCCGGCATCGGGGCGGGGATCGCCCGGCGGCTGGCGGCATCGGGCTGGGACATCGCCTTCTCCCACTGGTCGCCCTACGACGAGCGCATGGCGTGGGGCGTCGAGCCTGGAGCGACCGACGCCATCGCCGCGGCCCTCGCGGACGGCGGCGCGGCCTCGGTGGCGATCGAGGCGGATCTCTCCGACGTGGCCACCCCCGCCAGAATCTTCGACCAGGCGGAGCAGGCGCTGGGCAACGTCACCGCGCTGGTGATGTGTCACTGCGAGTCGGTCGCCTCGGGCCTGCTCGACACCACCGTGGAGAGCTTCGACCGGCACTTCGCGGTCAACGCGCGGGCCACCTGGCTGCTGATCCGCGAATACGGGAGGCGCTTCCGCGGCACGCATGGAACCGGCCGGATCATCGCCCTCACCAGCGATCACACCGTCGGCAACCTGCCCTACGGCGCGAGCAAGGGCGCACTCGACCGCATCACGCTGGCGGCCGCCCACGAGCTGGAACACCTCGGCGTCAGCGCCAACGTGGTCAACCCAGGACCCGTGGACACCGGGTGGATGCCGGACGAGGTCCGCGAGCAGTGCATCCGCCAGACGCCGCTCAACCGTCTCGGCACGCCGCAGGACACCGCGGACCTCGTCGACTTCCTCTGTTCGCCGCAGGGCCAGTGGATCAACGGCCAGTTGCTCATGAGCAACGGCGGGTTCGGTTGAGTGGAGCAACGGGCGGTTCGCTGGTGAGCGACGGCGGGTTCGTTGAGTGGAGCAACGGGCGGTTCGCTGGTGAGCGGCGGCGGATTCGGTTGAGTGGAGCAACGGGCGGTTCGCTGGTGAGCGACGGCGGATTCGGTTGATGAGCATCGCCCGAAGCCGGCGGTTCCTTGCAGGGGCTGAGCCGGTGCGTACCGCAGGAAAAGCCTTGGCGTCCGTCCGGCCGCCGCAGGCATGATGGCAACTATGATCGATCCACGCCTCGCAGGAAAGGTCGCGCTGATCACCGGGGCCAATCACGGCATAGGCGCCGCCACCGCGGTCGCGCTGGCCGCCGAAGGTGTCGCGGTCTTCCTCACGTACAAACGGCTCGCCGCGCTGAACGATCCGGCCTATCCACCCGCGTACGACCAGGCCCGCGGCTCCGACGCCGGCGAGGTGCTGGGGCGCATCCGCGCGGCGGGCGGCACCGCGGAGGCCGCCGAGGCCGACCTGGCCGACCCGGAGACCCCGAAGGCCCTGTTCGACCAGGTGGAGAAGACGTTCGGCCCGGTGGAGATCCTGGTCAACAACGCGAGCGGCTGGCTGAGTGACACCTTCACCCCCGCGAGCCGTGACGGCGTCGGGCGTCCGCTGCGGCCGGTGGACGCCGGGACGCACGAGCGGCAGTTCGCGGTCGACGTGCGGGCTCCGGCACTGCTGATCGCGGAGTTCGCGCGGCGCCACGTCGAACGCGGCGCGACCTGGGGCCGCATCATCGGTCTCACCTCCGGCGGCCCCGACGGCTTCCCCACCGAGGTCTCCTACGGCGCGGCGAAGGCGGCCCAGGGCAACTACACCATGTCGGCCGCGCACGAGCTGGGCGCGTACGGCATCACGGCCAACATGGTCTATCCGCCCGTGACCGACACCGGCTGGGTCAACGCGGAGGTGGAGAGGCTGGTCGCGGAGAGCGGCGTGTTGCGGGAGGTCGCGCAGCCGGAGGACGTCGCCGAGGTCATCACCTTCCTGGTCTCCCACCAGGGCAGGAGGGTCACCGGGCAGACCATCAGGATGTTCTGAGCGGCGTCACGTCAGAGCGGGCATGCTCGTTAGTCGCGGCGTCCGTCCATCCGGTCTTCGCGGGGTCGGGCGTGGCTCTCTAGCGCAGGTTCTCCGCGACGCTCACCCAGCGCAGGGTTTCGGAGAGGGGAATGCGAAGGTCCGCGGCTCCCCTGACCGCCGCGGTGAAGTGTTCCACCTGCGTGCGGAACTGGTTGGCCGCCGCGGGGGTCCACCTCCGGTGGCCGTGGGCGGTGGTGAGGCGGATGGTGCCCGCCCCGGACGCCAGGAAGGGGAGCTCCAGTTCGAGGACGCCGGCCGTGCCCACCAGCAGGAGCCGTTCGGCGAACGTGCCGGTGAACCCCCAGGACGCCGTGCCCGTCGCACCTGAGGCGAAGCGCAGCCACGCCGAACCCGCGACGTCCGGATGGCCGGTGAACGTGCCGCGGGCCTGCGCCACGTCACCGAGCAGCCACATCAGAGCGTGAACGCAGTAGCAGCCGAGATCCCAGAACGCTCCGCCGCCCAGCTCGGCGGAGAGGCGGAAGTCGTCCGGCCTCGCGAGCGGAACGGAGAAGTGCGCGTGCGCGGTGGTGATCTCGCCGATGTCGGCGAGGACCGCGGTGAAGGCAGGTGTGTCGTACTGGGGGTGGAAGCGGTACATGAATCCCTCCATCACCACCGGCCGGCCTGGGCCGGCGGCGGCGGCGATCTCCTTCACCTCGGCCGACGATCTCGCCATCGGCTTCTCGCACAACACGTGCTTGCCGGCCTCCAGCGCTCGCACGGTCCACTCGGCGTGCAGGGAGTTGGGCAGCGCCACGTAGATCGCGTCGACGGTGGGATCTGACAGGACCTCGTCATAGGAGCCGTACGCCCGGGCGCCGGGATGGCCTTCGGCCATCTCCGCGGCCCTGCCGAGATCGCGGGCGCCGACGGCGGCGAGGCGTGCCACGGGGGACGCCGCCACCGCCGGCAGGAAGTCCGAGCGGGCGATGCGGGCCGCCCCCAGCACGCCCCAGCCGAGCGCCGTCATGCCGGAAGAGCGGCCCACGGCATGGGCGTCACGGGCTCGAACGTGGACTCGATCTTGGTGGTGCCGCACTCCGTCATCGCCAGGATGATCTCCAGGACATGCAGGGCCTGCCGGGCTGACACGCGGGCCGCGCGGCGCTCGATGACGGCGTCGGCCACCTCGGCCACCCCCCGCGCGAAGTCCATGTCGTGCAGGTCCTGCTCGGGCGACTTCTTGTAGCGGTGGCGGTAGTCGGCCGGCCGGACCAAGGGGAAGGGGACCGGTGGCTCAAGGTAGTGATCGCTCGACTCCCGCTGCTCGTCGGGCACCAGCGTCTGCAAGGTGACGCCGGCGCCGTAGTCCCAGCATTCGGCGACGCGCAGCACGCCGTCGTCGCCGACGATCCGCAGCGCACGATCCTCGGGGGCCAGCGTGGAGCAGGTCAGCCTGGCGATCGCTCCCGAGGTGAAGCGCAGGGTCGCGGTCGTGAAGTCGGGCGCGAAGTCCGAGCCGGTCACGCCGGGCACCTTGCCGGGGACCACCAGCGCCGAGAACGACGTGACCTCCGTGGCCGGGCCGAAGAAGGCGGTCAGCCAGTTCAGGTAGTACGCCGCGTGTTCCAGGGCGGGGCCCACGCGGAACTCGTCCAGGTAGGGCCACGGCGCGCCGGACTCGCTGGTCCAGGTCCAGTACGGCATCTGGTGGATGGCGCCGTCGTCGAGTTCGGCGTAGACCAGCCTGGGCCGCCCCACGACACCGTCGCGAAGGGCGCGCCACACCGTCTGCGCCGTCTCCCCGAGCAGGGAGCAGGGGCCGGCGCCGAGGGTCAGGCCACGCGACTCGGCCAGCTCCACGAGCTCGCGCGCCTCCGCGACGGAAAGGGCGAGAGGCTTTTCCGAATAGACGTGCCGGCCCGCCTCGAGAGCCGACCTGGTCACGTCGGCATGGCTTCGGGGATTCGTGAGATTGACTACGATGCGAACGGATTCGTCGGCCAGCAGGTCGGCCATGGACGCGAAAGCTGGAATGCCGTGGTGGCGGCTGAAATCCGCGGCCCGAACAGCATTCCTGTCATAGACGCCGACTGCTTTGAGCTGCGGGTGGTTGGGGATTGTGCTCGCATAGTAGTCGGCGACATATCCACACCCCACTAATGCGACGCCCATTGCATGCTGCATGTCCGGCACCTTAGCCCGTTCCCTGTTCCGGTAATAGGACCCTGAACGGGTATAGCCGTTCAGGGAGCTGGTCGCCCTTCTCCGCCATGGCTATGGTTGCCGAAATGCCGAGCCTTTTGCATTCGCCCGGAAGGGGAAATCGTGGCGCAGGTCGTTCGTCCACCTGAGTCCGTGCCGTGGGCGGGTCGCCTGGAGATCGCCCGCCTGGCTTTTCCCATCCTGTACGGCGAGGTCGTGGGGGTGATCACGCCGCTCGTCATCGTGGCCATCATGAGCCGCGTGGACGAGGAAGCGCTTTACCTCAGATCGCTCTACGTGCCGCTCGCGCTTCTCTTCATCGCCTTGCAGATGGGTTTGGACATCAGCAACCAGGTCGCCGCCGCGCTGAGTCGCGGCCGGGGACGACCGCAGGACGTGCTGCCCACGGCGGCGAGCATGGTCGTTGTGGGAGGGGCGGTGTGGGGGGCCGTCGCTCTCGCCGTCATCGCGGGCGCACCCTGGATCGCCTCGTTGCTCGAAGTACCGCCCGGTTCCACGGCGGACTTCGTGTCCTTCGTCCGTTGGATCTGCTGTGCCAACCTGTTGTGGTTACCGGTGTCCTTGTGCACGTCCAGTCTCAGGGGGTACGGCCACGTGCGCAGCGCGGCAGGCGTGGTCCTGCTGGGCGCGGGTGTGGAGATCGCCACGGCAGCCGTCCTCGGGTTCGGCACCGGCCTCGGCATGTACGCCCTGCCGATCGCCATGGCCGCCGGCGGCGTCGCCGCGCTGTCCTATGCCGTCCTCGCGTTGGTCAGGACCGAAGTATGGCGATCGAGGGAAGCGCTCAACTGGCGCCCGGAGGCGGTCACCCACCTGGCCTCTGTCGGCGGACCGATCACGATCTCGTTCGTGGTGATCGCGGCGAGCAATTTCGGCCTGATGTGGGTGGTGGCGCCGTTCGGCCCCGATGTCGTTTCCGGGTTCTCGGCGGCCGCGGCCCTGGAGACGCTCATCCTGGTACCGTCCACCGCCATCGGCTCCGCGACGGCGATCACGATGAACCGGTTGCGCGGAGCTGGTCGGCCTGACCTGGTGATGTCGGCCATGAAGGCGGGCCTGGGGCTGGCGTGGCTGACCTACTCGGTGCTGGCTCTCGCGGTATGGCTGCCCCGCGCTCCGCTGGCCTCGCTGATCGCCGGGGCGCCCGACGTCGCCGCGCAGACCGAGCTCTTCCTCGGTATCGTCGGACTCACGTACGGGTGCATGGGGATCACGGTCACCGCCATCGTGGTCATCGAGCAGATCGGCGGCGGGTTCCTCGCGCTCCTGCTGAACATCCCGTATTTCCTGGGTACCGTCGCCGTCGGAGCCCTGTTCGCCCGAGCGGTCGGCGTCCAGGGCCTTTACTGGACGCTCGCCCTGCTGAACGCCACAGGCGTGCTGACCGCGCCACTGCTCGCGAGCAGGTTCGTCCGCCGCCGGTTCTCCGGAGGGCCACGGTGAACATCAGCGTCGCGATCATGCATCATCCCGCTCGCGCCCACCTGGTGGGCGCGCTGGTCAGGGCCTGCCTGCCGCTGGTCGCCAGGGTGGTGACCGATCCCGACCCGTCGGGCATCCGCAGCCCTCTGCGCACGGCCAAGCGCGCGTGGGCCGCCGTGGGGGAGGGCGCCACCCATCACCTGGTCATCCAGGACGACGCGCTGCTCTGCGCGGATTTCGCCGCGCAGGTCATGGCCGCCGTCGCGGCCAGGCCGCGGCACGTCGTGGCCCTCTACTCCGACTGGAACAGCCCGCAGAACTCCTATCTCGTACGCCGGGCCGCCGCGGCCGGCGCCGCGTGGGCTCCGCTCTCCCGCACCGACTGGGCGCCCGCGGTCGCCCTCCTGATGCCCGCCGATCGGGCCCGTGAGCTGGCCCGCTATCTCGCGCCCATTCCCGACGAGGTGATCGACGACGATGAGATGATCGCCCGGTTCTGCCGTGAGTGGCGGCTGCCGATGCTGGCCGCCGTCCCTCACCTCGTGGAGAAGGGGAACGTCGAATCCCTCACCGCGCACGAGGACCTGTATCACGCGACCGTGTTCGCCGGCAGGAACCCGCCGCCGACGGTTCACTGGGCGAGGGATTCCGCACAGGACGCCGCGCTGGCGGCCGGATTCGAGCGGGCGGATCCCTGGGAGCACATGGTCGAGCTCCGCGGCTCGCGATGCTACCTCCGCTTCACCCGCCCTCGTACGAAGGAACCGGCAGGACACGAATACGGCTGGTACTGGCACGACTGGGCGCCGCTGATCGGCATCGATCCGCGCGTGGTCCCGGGACAGGGCGTGCGGGCCGAGGTCTGGGCGGCGGGATACATGCTCGGGGCGGACACCCTGGAGATCGACCGCGCCGACTGGCTCCGGCCGGCTCTGAACACCTGGGTGGAGTCAGGCCTGCGGCCGGCCGACCGTTCGCGGTTCGGCCCTGAAGGTCGCGCCGAGCTGACGGAGGCGTGCCTGGAGGGCTTCTCGGTCAGGAGGGCCGCCGATGTCGCCGTCTGAGGACCTGCGGTCGGTGGCGGCCAGGATGGCTCGCAGGGAGGCGCGGCTCAACCGTCTCATCGCCCCCGACCAGCCACCCGGCGACATCCGCCCGCCCGCTCCCGACGTGGTGATGCGGGTGGTGCCGTGCCCCGTCTGCGGTGCCGCGGGCGCCGATCCGCCGTTCGACCACTGGAGCGTGACCGGCGAGGAGACCGGTCTGCCCACCCTTGCCGTGCTCGGTTGCGAATGGCTGGCTCCACGGGCGGTGCTGCCCATGGCCGTCGCGATCGAGCAGGGGACAGGGCCGCTCGCGTACCGGACGCGGGCCGTGGCGCGGCTGGAAGGCCTGGACCTGTGGGCCGTCGACCGGAGCGAGACCTGGGCGGACGCCCTCGTGGACGGGCACGACGCCCCGGGCGACGTCGGCGAGGCGACGTTGCCGGCGGTGACGAGGGCGCAAGGCCGCGATCTCCTGCCGATGTTCACCGGCCCGCACGCGCCGGACCGCGAGACGAACCTCAACGACATGTACCTGGAAGTCCGGCTGACCGCCATGGGTGAGGAAGGGATATGAACGATCTGACCTGGCACAAGGTCCCCTTCACCGGGACCCGCGCGCGAACAGGGCCGGCCACGTGGGGCCAGCGGCAGGTGTGGCGTGACATACGCCAGATGCCGGGCGGCACGCCGTACAACGTCGCCTGCCCGCTGGCCGTCGCCGACGGGATCGGCCTGGACGACGTGCTGGAGCTGACGGCCGGGTTGGTGGGGCGGCACGAGTCCCTGCGCACCGTCTTCACCGACGAGGGCGGCGGGCTCGTGCAGCGGGTGCTCGCCTCCGGCGAGGTCCTGGTCGGCGTCCTGGACGATCCGGAAGCGGACCACGAGCAGGTGGACGCGCTGGCGGCGCGGCTCCGTGGCGCGGACTTCGACCACGCCGCCGACGCGCCCTTCCGCGCGGCCGTCGCGGCGCGCGACGGCGTGCCGTACGCGGTCGTCGTGTGCGTCACCCATCTGGCGGCGGATCTGCTGAGCACCCGGCTGCTCGCCGCGGAGCTGGAGCGCATGCTCCGGTGCCGTGCGGAGGGTGCCCCGTTGCCGGAACCCGCGCCGGCGGCCCAGCCGCTCGACGTGGCGGCCGCGGAGCAGTCCGCCTCGGGGCGGCGGATGGAGTCGGCCGCTCTGGCTCATGTCCGCTCCACGCTGAGCGCCTTCCCGCGCGCAAACTTCCCGCGGCCGGCCGGGCCGGCTCAGACGCCTCGCTACCGGCAGGGCGGCCTGGGCTCGTACAGGGCCGCCGCCGCGCTGGACACGCTGGCCGGCCGCTACCGCGTCGGCAGTTCGACCGTGGCGCTGGCCGCCGCGGCCGCGCTGCTCGGCGCAGTCACCGGCCGTGACGAGGTGGGCCTGCTGCTCGTGACGGGCAACCGGATCCCGGCCGAGTTGCGGCATGCCGTGGGCACCCTCACGCAGGACGTCCCGGCACTGATCGAGGTGACCGGCCCGGCGTTCTCCGACGTGATCCGGGCGACCTGGAAGTCGTCCGTCCGTGCCTACCGACACGGCAGGTTTGATCCTGACAAGGCCTGGGACATCATCGACGACATCGGTGAGGAGAAGGGCGGGCATCCGGAGCTGCGCTGCTTCTTCAACGACTTCAGGACGAACTCCACACCGGCGATCGTGCCCGACGCCCGGGTCGCTTCCGAATTCCGCTGGGCGGACGGCACCGACGAGGACGGCATCACCTTCTTCCTGGAGGTCGGGGACACGCCGGGGCATCCCGGCGCGGTCCTGCTGTCGTTGTGCGCCGACACGGCGTATATGCCTCCCGACGCCATAGAGAGGTACCTGTGGCGCTTCGAACGGTTGCTGGTCGACCAGCTTTCCCGGGATGTGCAGGTGGCGCGGCTCGGGGAGTACGTGTGATCCCGCGGCTGGACCCCGGCACACGCGTCCTGGCGCAGGGCCGCGTCCTGGTGGGCGGCCGTCCCCGCCGGGTGCTGTGCCTCGACCGGGCCCAAGCCGGCGAGGTCACTCGCTGGCGGGCCGGGCGGCCGGTCTCCGGCGCGCATCGCGCACTCGCCCGCCTGCTGGTGGAGGCCGGGCTGCTGCGTCCGGAGCCCGGAGCGGGTGGGCCCCGGGACGCGGAGGTGACGGCCGTCGTTCCCGTGCACGGACGGGTGCGGGAGCTGGCCGCGTGTCTCGCCGGGCTGCGCGGCCTCGCGGTGATCGTGGTGGACGACGGCTCGCCTGACGGGGAGGCGGTGTCGAAGGTCGTCTCCGATGCCGGGGCCAGCTATGTGCGCAGGGAGACGCGAGGCGGCCCGGCCGCCGCCAGGAACACCGGGCTGGCCGCCGTGACCACGCCCTACGTGGCGTTCGTGGACTCCGACTGCGTCCTGCAACCGGGCTGGCTGGACCGCCTGCTGCCGCATTTCGCCGACGAGGAGGTGGCGGCGGTCGCCCCGCGCGTCGTGTCGTACGACGCCGGCCGCGGATGGTTGTCGCGTTACGAGGCCGCCCGCTCCGCGCTCGACATGGGGGACACCGCTTCGGTGGTGAGGCCCGACGGGCTGGTGCCGTACGTGCCGACGGCGGCGCTCGTGGTCCGGCGGGCGGCGGCGGGCGCCGGCTTCGACGAGCGGCTTCCCCTGGGCGAGGACGTCGACTTCGTCTGGCGGCTGGCCGCCTCGGGGCGGCAGGTCCGATACGAGCCCGGAGCGAAGGTCGCCCACCGCCACAGGGTCCGGCTGGGCGCCTGGCTGGCCCGCCGCGTCGAGTACGGCACCGCCGTGGCGGCGCTGGACCGCAGGCACCCCGGCGCCATCCCGGCGCTCGACGCGTCCGCGTGGGGCGTCCTGGCCTGGGCCGCCGCGGTGTGCGCGCCCGGCGGGGCGGCCGCCCGCGCGGGCCTGGCGGCCGCCTGCGTGGCCGCCCATGCCGCCGACCTGGCCGGGGAACTGCCCGGCGAGCCCGCGCGGGCGGCCGCGCTGGCCGCCGCCGACACGCTGACGGCGGGCCGCCTGGCGGGAGCGTCGGTATCGCAGGTGTGGTGGCCGCTGGCGCTGCCCGCCGCGATCGCCGTTCCCCGGCTGCGCCTCCCGCTCGTCGCCGCGCTGGTGCTGCCCGCGCTGGCCGAGTGGGCAGAGCGCCGCCCGCCGCTCGACCCGGTCAGGTACGTCGCCGCGCACGTGCTGGACGACGTCGTGGGCGCGGTCGGAGTGTGGAAGGGGATGCTGCGCGAGCGTACGTTCCGGCCGTTGTTGCCGCGCCTCAGGCGTACTCGATCAGGCGGGCCTTGATCGCCGTGACGACCGCCGCGGTCCTGTTGGGCGAGTCCAGCTTCAGCAACACGCTGGCCACCAGCCGCTTCGCGCCGTGCTCCGAGATCGACAGGCGGCGCGCGATCTGCCTGTTGCTGAGACCGTCGGCGAGCAGGGACAGTGTCACGCTCTCCCGCGCGGTGAGGCTGACCGGCGGACGGCGCTGTGGCGCGTCCGCCGCGGAAGGCGGGCCCGACGCGCGCGTGAGCAGCTCCCGCGCCAGCCGGTCGGGAATCACCAGCTCGCCCGCGACCACCCGGTGAAGGGCGTCGCGCAGATGATTCGCCGTGATCTCCTCCTGGATGAGGTAACCGTCGAATTGCGATGAGAGGGCGAACTCCGGGCCGGCCACCTGGGCCTCGTCGAGCAGGAGAATGGTCTTGACGTCTTCTTCGCGCGTGCCGGGCAGCGCTTCCGTGGTGATCAGGACATCGCAGGCGTCGCCGTCGACCGTGAGGTTCACCATGGGGACCTGCCGCAGAACGGTCTCCAGACCTCGATGAAGCAACTCGCTGCCGACGAGAATCGCGACGCTGATCTGTGCGGTTTCTGTGCCTTCAGGAAAGGTCGGCGTCATGACTGGCATCAAATACGGTCGTCGTTGGGCAAGGCCAGGCATTTGACAGGTTCCGGACAGCGAGCTCCGCGAATTCCGCGAGGCGGTGCGACAAACGGCTTCCGTGCGCGGCGAAAAGCGGACCCCAGGCCACGAAACCGGACCGGCGCTGCGTTCCCGGCTCTCCCGGCACTCCCGCGAAACCCCCTCCCGCCGCGCTGACCAGTGACCGCCCGGCGGCCACGTCCCAGACGAACACATCCGCGTTCACGGCCAGGTCGGCCCGGCCCGCGGCCACGTAGGCGAGTGCCAGCGCCGAGGACCCGATCCTGCGCACGTCCGCCGTCTCCACCAGCTCCGCGTGCAACCGGGCCTCGGCAGGGTCCCGGACGCCCGGCGTCGGGATGTCGGTCAGGACGACGGGCAGCGGATCGGGCTCCGCGGCGCGCGGGGGCGCCGGCCGGCCGTCGATGCGGAGAACGCCGCCCGCCGCGGTGAACAGCTCGCCGCGCGTCGGCTCGTACACGGCTCCGCCGACCGGCTCGCCGCGCACCGACACCCCGATCGACACCGCGTACAGCCCGAGGCCGCGCGCGAAGTTGTGCGTGCCGTCGATGGGATCGACGTACCACTCGACCTCGCCCGCTCCGCTGGCGCCCGTCTCCTCACCGACGATCACGCTGTCGGGGCAGGACGCCGCCAGCATCGTCCGGATCAGCGACTCGGCCTGCCCGTCCGCCTCCGTCACCACGTCATGCCGGCCGCTCTTGGCCCGCGTCGCGACGCCGGGGCCGTAGCGGGTGACGAGGAGCGAGCCGGCCTCGACGGCGGCCGCGGCGGCCAGAGCGACCAACCCGACATGATCCATCTCCTCACCCTAGGCAGATGAGGGGTCCCCGGCACCGGGTCGTTCGGGTATGCCCTCTCGCCCGGCCGATCGCCGCTTATGTCCCCTCCGGCCAGTCGGCACGCTGGAGCACACACACGTGGAAGGGCCTGGAGATGGCAATGGGACTGACGTCCGAGCGCGGCAGGTCGGAAGCTCACTGGGCCGCCGAGCAGCGGGTCATCGGGCCCGGCCTGCAAGCCGTGATGTTGTGGTCGAAGCTCTGCGTCGAGCATGCGGAAGGCGCCATGCTCACGGACGCCGACGGTCACGAGATCGTGGACTTCCAGGGCGCCGGCGGCGTCAACTCGATCGGACACTCCCACCCCCGGTACGTCGCGGCGCTGGCCGCCCAGCTCACCGGCACCCCTGCGGGCGCGTTCGGCTCGCCCGCCCGGCTCGACATGGTGAACGCCCTGCGCCGCGTGCTCAGCGCGCCCCTCGACCGCATCCAGCTCTACAGCGGCGGCACAGAAGCCGTGGAGGCGGCCCTGAGACTGGCCAAGTCGGTCACCGGGAAACACGAGTTCCTGTCCTTCTGGGGCGGCTTCCACGGCAAGACGATGGGCAGCCTGGCCCTCACGTCAGGAGCCAGGGCCGGGCTGGGCCCGCTGCCCGCCGGCTCCTTCAGCGCGCCGTACGCCAACTGCTACCGCTGCCCGCTGAAGCTCAAGAGCCCCTCCTGCGGATTCGCGTGCGTGGACCTGGCGCGCGACGTCATCAAACGCGAATCGACGGGGGCGTTCGCCGCCATCGTGGTCGAGCCGGTGCAGGGCCGCTCGGGCAACGTCGTCCCGCCCGACGGTTATCTCGCGGCGCTCAAGGAGGTGGCCGAGGAGTTCGACGCCCTGCTCATCGCCGACGAGATGATGACCGGCTTCGGCCGTACCGGAGCGCCGATGGCCTACCAGCACGACGACGTCACCCCGGACATCGTGACGGTGGGGAAGGGAATGGGCGGGGGGTACCCGGTCACCGGGGTGATCTCCACCGCCGTCCACATGTCCGCCGCGCCCTTCTCCGACCCGAGCGCCAGCTCCTCCAGCTTCGGCGCGTTCCCCATGGCCTGCCGGGCGGTCGCCGCCACCACGGACGTGCTCGTCGATGAGGACCTCGCGGAACACGCGCGCAAGATCGGCGCCGAGCTGCTGGAACTGCTGCGCCCGCTGGCCGACGAGGCGCCGCTGGTGGGGGACGTGCGCGGGCTGGGCCTGGCCATCGGCATCGAGCTCGTGGCCGACAAGGCCACGAAGGAGCCCGTGTCCGGCCAGGTGCTACGTGAGACGTTCCTCGCGCTGCTGAGGGCGGGGGTCCTGGTCATGACGGGCGGCAACACCTTGCGGCTCTATCCGCCGCTCAACGTCGACGCCGACCTCGCCCGCGAGGCCGCCGGCGTGATCCGCGAGACCCTGACAGGAGGTTCCCGATGAAGGTGGCGATCGCGGGTTTCGGCGTCGCCGGCGCGGCCCGGCTGTCGGCCTACCACCGCCTGGCGGGCGTGGACGTGGTCGCGGTCGTCGACCCGTCGCAGGACAGACGCGAGACAGCCAGGCAGGCCGGCGTCCGCGCGTACCCCACGCTCGCCGAGCTGAGCGCCGAACACGCGCCCGACGTCGTGGACGTGTGCGCGCCCCCGGGACACCACCGCGACCTGACCCTGGCGGCGCTGGCATCCGGCAGCCACGTGATCTGCGAGAAGCCCGTCGCCTTCCGCACCGCCGACGCGCTCGACCTGGCCGAGGCGTCGAGGCGGGCCGGGCGCCTGCTCTACCCGGCGCACAACTACCTGTTCTCGCCGATGATGCGGCTGCTGGAAGAGTGCGCGGCCGGCGCCGGGACACCGCGAACGTTGTCCTTCCGCATCGAGCGGCAGACCCACGCCAGGGGCAACGACGCCTACCGGCCGGACTGGCGGCGTGACTTGGAGATCGCCGGCGGGGGCATCCTGCTGGACCACGGCTCGCACTGCGTCTACATGGCCGCCCGCCTCTTCGGGGAACGGCCCGCCAAGGTCTCCGCCGTGGCCCGCTGGCAGACCGAAGGCCTCGACGAGGCCATCGACGTGCGGCTGCACTTCCCCTCCGGCACCGCCGACATCGAGCTGAGCTGGGTCGGCGACCGGCGTACGAACCGCTACACCCTGGCGGGCCCCACCTCCTCGGTGGCCATCACCGACGGCACCGCCGTGCTGACCGGGCCCGGCGGTGACGAGGAACGATCCCTGGAGTCGCCGACCCAGAGCTCCACCCACGAGGATTGGTTCGCGGACCTCTTCGCCGACTTCACCGCCCGGCTGGCGAGGCCCGCTTCGTGGGCGGAGCCCCTCCACGACATCGCCTCGACCGCCGAGGCCATCGAGGCGGCGTACACGTCGGCCCGGCGGGACGGCCAGCCCGTCCCGCTCCGGCAGGGCTGACCGATGTGGTACGCGGGCGTCGGATGGGAGAAGGACGCGTACGAGCTGGCCGTCCTCGACCAGGCGGGAACCGCCGTCGTGCCCCCGCTCCGTCTCGAGACCGTGGGGGTAAGGGACGTCGTGGCCCGCCTCGTCCGGCTGGCCGGCCGCGAACCGCTGATGTGCGTCATCGACGGCACGAACGGAGTCGTCGACGGTCATCTGATGGCCGCGGGACTCGACGTCTACCGTGCTGACGGCGACGTCGCGCCGCCGCGGCGGGCGTTCGGGTCGCCGGACGCGGTCGTCCTGGCGGAGCTGGGCCGTACCAGCGGGTCACGATTGACCAGGATCGCCCTCGACTCGGGCACGCTCACCGGGCTCGACCAGCGGATCGAGGAGGACCTGGACTCGGCCGCGCTCGTCGAGGCCGAGCAGGTCGCCTCGGGCCGGTGCGTGCCGCACGGCCGCCGCGTACACCCGAGGGTGGCGCTCACCTTCGACGACGGCCCCGACCCCGACCACACGCCGCGCCTGCTCGATCTGTTACGCCACTACCACGTGCCCGCCACCTTCTTCTGCCTCGGGTTGCACGCCGCGGCCCATCCCCGCCTGGTGGCGCGGGTCGCGGAGGAGGGCCACAGCGTGGGCAACCACACGTGGTCGCATCCCTACCTGCCCGACCTCACCAGGCAGGAGGTCCTCGCCCAGGTGGACAGGACGGCCGAGGTGCTGGCCGGGATCACCGGGCAGGTCCCGACGTTGTTCCGGCCGCCTTTCGGCGGCCGGAACGCCGACGTGCTCGGGTGGCTGGCCCAGCACGGGCAGACCACCGTGCTCTGGGACGTCGAGGCCGCTGACTGGGCGCTTCCCGGCGCTTCGGCGATCGCCCACCAGGTGATCCGCGACACGGATTTCGGATCCGTCGTGCTCCTGCACGACGGCGGCGGTGACCGTTCGCAGACGATCGAGGCGCTCCCGCTGATCCTGGAGACCCTCATGGTGAGCGGGTGCAGATTCGTGCCCGTCGAGGACCTGATCGACGTCGACGACCAGAAAGAGCGCGTGGCACCTTCATGGACATCCGCATAAGCGTCGCGATCATGCATCATCCGCGTCGAGCCGATCAGGTTCCCTCGTTGCTCGCATCGTGCGCCCCGCTCGCCGCGCAGGTGATCGTGGATCCGGATCCCTCGGGAACTCCCAGCCCGCTGCGTACGGCCAAGCGCGCCTGGGCGGCCGTGCCCGGCGAGGCCACCCACCATCTCGTCCTGCAGGACGACGTACGGCTGAGCGCCGGATTCGCCGCCCACCTGGCCGATGCCGTCCACGCGCGGCCGCGGCACGCCGTCGCCCTCTACTCCAACTGGAACAGCCCGCAGAACTCGTACCTCGTCAGGCGGGCCGCGGCGGCCGGCTCCGCGTGGGCGCAGCTGTCGCAGGAGGAGTGGATCCCGACCCAAGGGCTCGTGCTCCCCGCCGAGCGGGCCAGGGAACTGGCCGCGTACCTGGCTCCCATCAGCGACGACATCCGCGACGACGACGAGATGGTCGCGCTCTTCTGCGCCGAGCGCGGGCTGCCCGTGGTCGCCGCGGTGCCGCACCTGGTCGACCACGAGGACACGCCCAGCCTCGCCGGGCATCCCGGTTCCTTCCACGCGACCGTCCACGCGGGCGGCCGGCGTCTCGACCCCGGCCACTGGCACACGTGCGACGACCGGGAGCGCGGCAGCTTCGCGGTCGAGCTCATCGACTCCCGGTGCTTCCTGCGGCTGTTCCGCGAGGGCGAGCCCGTGGAGCATCCCTTCGGCTGGTACTGGGCGGACTGGTCCGCGCTGATCGGCCTGGATCCCCGGCGGATCCTCGCCACCCTGCCGCGCCGGGACGTGCCCGCGTACGCGCGGGAGTTGTGGGCCGCGGCCTACATCCTCGGGGCGGACGCGGGTGAACGCGCGGGCCCCGGCGCGGACTGGATCCTCCACCGGGCGATCGCCTCGTGGGTCGCCTCGGGACTCAGCGCCGCCGACCGCGCACGCCTGGACGAGAGCTCGTCCGCGGCCCTGACCGAGCTCGGCGTCGAGGCCGTCGAGATCGGTCGCGCGGCGGCCCGGCCGAGGCTGGAGGAGCTCGTCCGTGCGTGAGGCAGCCACCATCACCGAGCGAATGGCCCGGCGTGAGGCACGGGCGCTGCTGCTCGTCCCGCCCTCGATCCCCGCGCCGCCAGGGGTGCTCGACCCCCAGGTCACCCTGCGTTCCGTCACCTGCCCCTGGTGCGGTGCCCGGCCCGAGCCGCCGGGCGCGCAGCCGGGTGAGCCGCCGGTCGTCCGGCGTCGCGTTCGGCCCGAGCCGCCGGACGACCGGCCGGTCGTGACGATCCTGGCCTGCGAGACGCTCGCCAACCGGGCCCTGCTCCCGGTGCTCGCCACCGCGCCCGGACACTACCTGTCGCGAGGGGTGTTCGTGGCCAGGCGCCCGTCGGCCGGGAACGTGAGCGAGTTGCTGACCGCCCTGGACGCGGCCGAGAGCTGGGCGGACCCGGGGAGGCGCGCCCCGAGCGGCCTCGACGCGGTGGTGCCGGCCTCGACCCGTATGGCGAACGAGGTGCCCTCGCACTTCCTCTCGCCCCACGCCGAACTCGACGACCTGAACACGCTCTACGCGCGGGTCCGGTACGCGGCCGTCCGGGCGGGGTTGTGAAGCCGATCAGGCATAGCCCTTGGGCCGCCCGAATGCGGCTGTCGCCTCCGAGAACCGGACGAAATCATCCCATCATGTTCCCATCAGGGAGGGTTGCATGCCTGACCACGACACCTTGACGGCACTCCTGCGGGACTGGGCCGTCGTCCGCGGCGATCAGGAAGCGGTCGTTTTCGCGACAGACCCGACAGACGCCGCCGGCGACCAGTGCCTGACCTACGCCGAGCTGGATCGCACCGCGCGCCGCGTGGCCGCGCTGCTCCAGCTGCACGCCGACCTGGGCGATCGGGTCCTGCTGCTCAACGAGCCGGGCCTCGGCTTCGTCGCCGCCTTCTTCGGCTGCGTCTACGCGGGCATGATCGCGGTTCCGGCGCCGCCGCCCGGCGGTCACCGCAGCCACCAGGCCCGCCTGGCGGGCATCGCGAGAGACGCCGGCGTCAAAGTGGCGTTGTCCGAGCGAACAGGGCTGGACGCCGTCCAGGAGTGGGCCGACGACGCCGGCCTGAAGACGATGACCTGCCTGGCCGTCGACGGAGCGCTTCCCCCGGCCGAGCAGTGGGCCGGCCCGGGGACGACCACCTCGGAGACCCTCGTCTTCCTGCAGTACACGTCCGGTTCCACCGGAGACCCCAAGGGGGTCGTGGTCGACCACGGCAACATCCGGGAGCACACCGAAGTGTTCCGCCGCATGACCCGCGCCACCTCACGGACGCGTTTCGGCGGCTGGCTGCCGACCTTCCACGACTTCGGGCTGATCGGCCTGCTGCTGTTCCCCCTGTCCCTGGGCGCCACGACGGTGCTGATGTCCCCTCTCGCCTTCGTCAAGCGGCCGTACGCCTGGCTGCGGCTGCTCGACCGGCGCCGTGTCAACTTCACCGGCGGTCCGAACTTCGCCTTCGATCTCTGCGTGCGAGCGGTCACCGAGGCGCAGGCGGCCGGGCTCGACCTGTCCTCGGTGACCCACGTGCTGAACGGATCCGAGCCGATCCGCGCCGAGACCCAGCAGGCGTTCATCGAGCGCTTCGCACCTCATGGGCTCGACCCTGCGGCCATGCTCCCGGCGTACGGACTGGCCGAGGCGACCCTGGCGGTGACCTGCACTGACCCTCAGCGCGGCATGGTGGCCACCCACGTGGACGCCCTCCAGCTCGCCCTCGGCCTCTTCGTGCCCGCCCGCCCGGCGGCGAGCACCGAGGAGCACACCCGGCTCCTGGTCTCCAGCGGGCCGGCCCGCGACGAGGTCGTCGTCGTGGACCCCGTGAAGGGCGAGATCCTGCCGGACGGGCAGATCGGCGAGATCTGGGTACGCGGTCCCCAGGTGACGCGCGGCTACTGGAACCGTCCGGACGCGACGAAAGCCGTCTTCGGAACGACCGGCGACCAGGGCGGCGACTACCTGCGTACCGGCGACCTGGGGACGATCCACGAGGGCCAGTTCTACGTGACAGGCCGTATCAAGGAAGTGCTGATCGTCCACGGGCAGAACCTGTACCCGCAGGATCTGGAGGCCACGGTGCGCGCGGCCCACCCGGCGCTCGCCCGCGGCGTCGGCGCGGCATTCACGGTTCCCACTCCTGACGAGCAGATCGTCATCGTGCAGGAGTGCCGCGCGCACGCCCTGGAGGACATGACACCGTCCGGCCTCGCCGCGCAGATCCGCAGTGCCATCCGGCGTGACTTCGGCGTGGCGGTCGGCGGTGTGGTCCTGGTCCGGCCGTCCCAGGTCCGGCGGACCACCAGCGGGAAGATCCAGCGCGGGCTGACGCGCGACCTGTTCACCAAGGACGAGCTCAGGGCCCTGCACGAGGAGCTCACGCCCGCCGTGCGCTCGCGCTACCGGGGCAGCGCGACATGACCACGGCCGCAGACATGGACCGCGTGCTCGGCGACCCGGCAGATCTCCGCGGCCTGTTCTCCCACGCGCGCCTCGCCGAGCTGGACCGGGCCGAGGAGTTCCCGGCGGACCACTGCCGCGAGCTGGACCGGTTCGGCCTGCCGGCGCACTACGTGCCCGCCCGATTCGGCGGTGACCTGCACTCCTACCCGGAACTGCTCGAACTGATCAGGGCCGTCGCGCGCCGGGACCTCACGGTTGCCGTGGCGCACGCCAAGACGTTCCTCGGATCGATCTGTGTGTGGCTGGCAGGGGACGACGACCAGGCGGGGTGGCTGGCGCGCGAGGTCCGCGCCGGGACCCCCGTCTCCTGGGCGCTCACCGAGCGTGGTCACGGCAGCGACCTGCTGGCCGGCGAGGTCACCGCCTACGACGGGCGGCTGACCGGCGAGAAGTGGCTGATCAACAACGCCACCCGCAGCAGCCTGCTCACCGTCCTCGCCCGCACGTCCCCCGCGGGCGGGCCCAGGGGATTCAGCGTCGTGCTGGCGGACAAGCGGACCCTGCCCGAGGGCAGCTACCGCCATCTGCCCAAGGTGCCGACACACGGCATCAGGGGGGCCGACATAAGTGGCATCGAGTTCCGCGACGCGCCCTCGACCCTGGTGGGCGAGCCCGGCGGCGGGCTGGAACTCGTGCTCAAGGCGCTCCAGCTCACCCGCACCTTCTGCGCCGGGCTGTCGCTGGGCGCGGCCGACCAGGCGCTGCGCCAGGCGACCGCGTTCACGCGGGACAGGCACCTGTACGGCAGGCGGCTGATCGACATGCCCCACGTGCGCAGGACGCTTGGTGAGGCGCACGCGGCCAGGATCGTCGGTGAGGCCGTCACCACGGTCGCGGCCCGATCCATCCACACCCTGCCCGGCGAGATGGCCGTCGTCTCGGCCGTGACCAAGGCGTTCGTCCCGGCCAGGATCGACGAACTGATCGGCGCGTGCGGGACGCTGCTGGGCGCCCGCGCGTTCCTCACCGAGGTCCTCGATCACGGCGCCTTCCAGAAGCTCGACCGTGACCACCGCGTGGTGGCGATCTTCGACGGCAGCTCGTTCGTCAACCAGAACGCGTTGATCAACCACTTCCCAGCGCTGGTAGGCGGCTACCGGAAGGGGACGGTGGACGAGCAGGGCCTGCGCCGCACGCTCGACACGTCCCTTCCGCTGCCGGCGGCGGACCCGGACCAGCTCACCCTGTCCTCCAGGAACGGCTCCAGCCTCGTGCAGCACCTGCGGGCCGGCGACCTGCCCGAGCTCCCGGGCGCGGCCGAGCTGCGGCAGGCGTGCGAGGAGGTGCACGGGCAACTGGCCGGGATCGCGCCGGCGGCCCGCGACGTCAGCCCCGAGGCGTTCGCGCTGGCCCAGCGGTACGAGCTCTGCTTCGCCGGAGCGGCCGTGCTCGGACTTCACCTGGTCAACGGCGGCGACGAGAGCCGGGCCACGGCCGCGCTCGCCTACGTCCTGGCCAGGCTCACCGGGCGGCCGGCAGGCCCTGCCTACGACCGGCTCGCCGAGGAGGCTGTCGATGCCTGAAGCACTGGAACACCTGCTCGGGGATCCCTGGGACCCGGCCAATCCCCTCGGCTACGCGGAGATCGTGGCGGCCGACGAACGCCAGGAGATGTTCGCCGAGGCGGAGCAGCGGCTGGACGCCTACGGGATGAACGCAGAATTCGTCCCGGTCGAGTATGGCGGCCGCTTCAGCACCTTGGACAGGCTCGCCCGGGTGATGCGCGCCGTCTGGCGGCGAGATCCCTGTCTGGGCCTCGGCTACGGAGCAAGCAGTTTCATCGCCTCGGTCAACGTGTGGGCGGCCGGGTCGTCCGAGCAGAGGACGGCGTTCGCGAAGCATCTGCTGGCCGACCGGAAAATCGCCTCGGTCTATCACGAACTGGCGCATGGAAACGATTTCGCCCGTGCGGAACTGGCCGCCTACGGCATGCGGTTGAACGGCCGTAAAGAGGTGGTGACCAACGCCCAGAGGGCCGACTCTCTGGTGATCTTCGCCAGGACGTCACCGGACCCGGGTAGCCGCAGCCACTCCCAGTTTCTCGTGGACAAAGCGGATCTGCCCCAGGACCGGATGGCTTACCTCCCTCGATTTCCCAGCATGGGGATGCGTGGCGTGCAGTTGGGCGGCGTCGTCTTCACCGACTGCCCGATTCCGGATGACGCGATGATCGGCATGCCCGGCCGGGGGATCGAGACCGCGCTACGCTCTTTCCAGCTCACTCGTACGGCGCTGCCCTCGATGATCATCGGTGTTCTCGACACCGGGCTGCGCACGGCGCTCCGCTTCACCACCGGGCGACGGCTCTACGGCCGCGCGGCCGCCGACATCCCCTACGTGCGGGCGATCGTCGCCGAAGCGTTCGCCGACCTTCTGCTGTGCGACGCCTTCTGCACGGTGACCGCCCGCACGCTGCACCGGCTGCCCGGCCTGGCCAGCGTGCCGGCCTCGCTGGTGAAGTACGTCGTCTCGCAGCAGCTCATCGACGCGATGAACCGCCTGTCGTCGGTGCTCGGCGCGCACTTCTACATCCGCGACGGCGATCACGCGATTTTCCAGAAGCTGCTGCGTGACCTTGCGGTCATCGGTTTCGGGCATGCCGCCAGGGTCGCCTGCCTGGCCACCGTGCTGCCACAAACGCCCCTGCTCGCGCAACGGTCGTGGCCGGCAGCGGAGCAGCCGCCCGACGCCATATTCCAGCTCGGTACCGAACTGCCCCCGCTGCCCTTCGACGCCCTGGCGGTCTCCGCCTCGGGCAGGGACACGCTGAGTGCGGTGCCGAGGTCCATGCTCGACGAGACAGGCCTCGACCCGGAGCTGAGGCGGCTGGCCGCGTTGTTCGCCACCGAGTTGCGGGAGCTGACGAGCGAGGCCGGCGATCTGCGGCCGATGGAAACAGGCGTGGGAGCGAGCCCGGAAGCGCTGGCCATACCCGCGCGACTGGCCGCCGTGCTGGCCGCGAGCGCGTGCCTCGGCGTCTGGCGGCATGCGGAAGGCGGCTTCCTCGCCGATCCCACATGGGTGGTCGCCGCCCTGACCCGTCTCACCGCCCGTATCGGAAAAGGGGACGGGCACCTGCCGGCTCCCCTGACCCGGCGCCTCATGTCGGAGCTGCTGACCCGGCATGAGGACAGCCGTGGCTTCGACCTGACGGCCGGTTCGATCGCCGGCTGACCACGCGAAGGAGATGCCTGTGGATGACCTGCACAAATGGCTGACCCACCTGGTGGCGTCCTATCTGGAGAAGGATCCGGACGAGATCAGCGGTTCGGTGTCGCTCGCGACGTACGGGCTGGACTCCGTTTACGCCTTCGTGATGTGCGGCGACATCGAAGACCACCTTGATGTCCGGCTGGAGCCGACCGTGGCCTGGGACTACGAGACCATCGACGCCCTGGCCGACCATTTGAGCTCGCTGGTGGAGCAGCCGTGACCGTCCTGAAGGAGGTGGCCGTCCACCTGCCGTCGCAACGGGTCGCGGTCCGTTCGCTCCAGGAGGAGCTGCACCTGACCGACGTGCAACTCAAGGTCTACGAACGTTTCTACGGACTGTCGCACATCCTGCGTGAGCCCGAGGGCACCGTGTACGACCTGCTGATGGCGGCCGCCGGCGAACTCGGCACGCTCCACGGCCTCGAGCGGCGGATCCGCTATGTCATTCAGGCCAGGACCCTGCCGGTCGCGACGCCGTATCCGACAAGCGCTGTCCAGGAGGTCACGCGTTCACTCGGCCTGCATCGAGCCCAGGCGTTCGTCGTCTTCCATCATGCATGCGCGTCCGGCCTGCTCGCCGTGGACATCGCCGGGCGGCTGCTGGAAAGGGATGGAGACCCTGATGCGCTCGCCTTGGTGCTCACCGGGGAGAAGACCTTCACCATCGCCGCCAAGATGGTGCCGGACGTGGCCGTCAACGGAGAAGGCGCGGCGGCGATCCTGGTCGCGCCCGCGGGCGGGCGCGACCAGGTGCTGAGCTACGCGACCCGCACTCACGGGCGTTTCAGCGAGGGGCTCACTCTGTCCGGTGAGAAGCTCGCCGAGTTCGGTGAGATGTATCCGAAGGCGCTCGCCGAGGTGATGGGGGAGGCCGCGGACCGCGCGGGACTGGCCCTGACCGACATCGACCTGATCCTGCCGCACAACGTCAACCGCGTCTCATGGGTACGGCTGTGCAAGCTCATCGGTTTCCCCCTGGACCGGGTGTTCCTGGACAACATCCCCGTGACCGGCCACTGCTTCTGCGCCGATCCTTTCCTGAACCTTCGCTCGGCGTGCTCACGTGGCCGGCTGAAGCCTGGCGACACGTATCTGATGGCCGCTGTGGGGCTCGGGGCGACGTTCTCGGCCATGATTCTCAAGCACTAGGAGACCGCACCGTGTTTCTCGACCGGATGAAAGCGGCCCTGACCGGCTCGCCGCACACCCCTCTGGTTTTCCTGGGCAATTTCGAAGTCGAGGACCAATGGGCCGACGGAGTGAACGGGCTGCCGCGTGTGAGCTTCTCCGCCGGGGCGACGATCGTCAACCGGATGGACGAGTTCGGCCTTCTCCTGGCCGGTCCCGGCGACCACGTGGTGCTGAAAGAAGCTCCCGACGAGGACTACCTCACGCACCTCGAAGAGCTGGGAGTGGCGCTGCCGCGCGTGCACACTGTGGCGCGCAACGACCCGGCGCGGACGGTGACACTCGACGCGCTGGAAGACCAGAAGCTCCTGGCGGAGTTGTCCGGGCTCGTCGGCGCATGGATCGCCCCGCATGGCACCTCGGTCCTGGAGGAACGGCTGGCGGAGGCAGCCCGGCTGCCGCTGATCACGCCCTCGGCGGCCGTGTGCAAGGCGACCAACAGCAAGATCTACAGCCGCAGAGCCGCCGACGGGACCGGTCTGCGCCAGGCCACCGGCTGGACCGTGAGCGACATGAACGAGCTGGAGGTCGCCCTTGACGGAGCCAGGGTCCTGCTGGGCAAGGGCGGGACCGTTGTGGTCAAGGACGCGTTCGGCGTGTCAGGCAAAGGCATCACGGTGATCGCCGAACAACAGAAGCTGGATCGCCTGCACGCGATGATCCGGCGCCGGGCGGCCAAGAGGGGGGACGACACCCTGGCGCTCGTGATCGAGGAATGGGTGGCCAAGGTCGCCGACCTCAACTACCAGTTCACCGTGGGCCACGACGGGTCGGCGCACTTCGACTTCGTCAAGGAGGCGATCACCGAGGCCGGCGTCCACAAGGGGCACCGGATCCCGGCCGACCTGGCGGCCGCACAGGTGGCACAGCTGGAGGACGCGGCCCACAGGCTGGCGAAGGTGCTTCACGGCGACGGGTTCCACGGAGTGACGGGTGTCGACGCCATGGTGGCGCCGGACAACAGCCTCTACCCCGTGGTCGAGATCAACGCCCGCCACAACATGTCGACCTACCAGCTCACCGTGCAGGAGCTTCTCATGGCGCCCGGACAGATCGCGCTGGCTCGCCTGTACCCCCTGCGTCTGGACGGCCGGCTGACGTACCGGACCTTGAGGCGGAGACTCGCCGGGCTTCTCCTGGATGCCCCTGGGGGTTCGGGTCTGCTGGTCAACAACTTCGCAACCGTCAACGCCGGCGCCAGGGACGGCACCTTCGACGGGCGTTTGTACGGCCTGCTCATCGCCGAGGACCGGGCCCGGCTGGCCGCACTCGACACCGAGATCGTGAGGAGACTGCCATGACGGCGTACACAGTGCAGGGTCTCGACATCGGCGAGCTGGCCGAGCACTTCGGGACGCCGCTCTATGTCTATGACGGCGACGCGCTGCGGCAGCAGTTCGAGGACCTGCGGGCCCGGCTCCATTCCCGGCTGGAGATCTTCTTCTCGCTCAAGTCCAATCCGAACGTGTCCATCTGCACGGTTCTGGGCTCGTTGGGTGCGCGAGCCGAGGTGTCGTCCCTGGCCGAACTGGCCACCGCCCTGCGTGCCGGAATCGCCTCCGACGACATTCTCTTCCTCGGCCCGGGCAAGAGCGAGCAGGAGTTGCGGGCATGCCTCACCGAACGGGTCCATGCCATCGTGTGCGAGTCCTTCGGGGAGCTGGAGCTGATCGACCGTCTCGCCGCCGAGTACGGCGTGCGGGCGCCCGTCGTCCTTCGCGTGAACCCCGGTTTCGCTGTGAAGGGCTCGAAGCTCACCATGGGCGGTAAGCCACGCCAGTTCGGGATCGATGAGGACCAATTGCTGGGCGCGCCGGACCTGTGCGAGCGCCACGCGAACGTGCGGGTCGCCGGCATCCAGACGTACATGGGGACGCGCATACTCAGCGAAGACGTCGTCGCGGAGAACACCCGCATGATCCTGGACCTGGCGGAGCGGCTGTCGGCGAAGCTCGGCTTCCCGCTCGATCTCGTGGACGTCGGCGGCGGACTCGGCGTGGCCTATTTCGACGGCGAACGAGATCTCGACGTGGACGTCCTGGCCGGCCTGCTCAACCCGATGATCGAGGAGTTCACCGCCCGCAACCCGGCGACGCGGATGGTCATGGAACTGGGCCGCTATCTCACCGCTCCCTCCGGGATCTACGTCGTTCGCGTGCGGTACGTGAAGACCTCGATGGGGGAGAGGTTCGCCATCGCCGACGGCGGCACGAACCATCACATGGCGGCGGTCGGCATCGGGTCGTTCGTCAAGCGCAACTTCCCCGTACGCCTGCTCAGCCGGTCGGCCGAACCCACCGGTCCCTGGACCGTCACCGGTCCGCTCTGCACCCCCAACGACACGCTCGCGAAGGCGGTCGTGCTCCCCGACCTGCGGCCGGGAGACCTGCTCGGCGTGCTCAGGTCCGGTGCGTACGGCCCCAGCGCCTCTCCCGTCCTGTTCCTCAGCCACGGCCACCCCGCCGAGGTTCTGGTGATCGACGGGGAGTCCCGGCTGATCCGCGAGCGTGACGGCGTAGACGACCTGCTGCGGCAGCAGCGCATGCCCATCTCAGGCAAGGAGAAGCACGGATGAGCGAGATGAAGACCATCGAGCGGTCCACCGTCAGCAACACCATTGCGGGTGAGCTCGCGGCGATACTCAACCGAGAGGTCACCGGCATTTCGGACAGCACATCACTTTTCGACGAACTCGGTCTCGACTCCACGACCGTCCTCGAACTCCTGATGCGGCTGGAGGACACGCTCATGATCGAGTTCGACACGGACACGCTGGAGCAGCACCACTTCGAGACCGTGGGCACGCTCGCCGACTACGTCATCGAGCAGGCATAGCGTGCGCCTGCACCGGATCGAGACACGAGTGTTCGAGGAGGGGCTCCCCTTCTCGTCCGGCGCGGCCGCCCGGTGGATGGAGCATTACACCCAGGACATCACCGGCTTGTACGGTCTCGCGCCGCGGCCCGGCCACCTGCTGAAGCGACGTAACAGCTATGCCGACATGGCCGCGGCCATGCTGGAGATCATGGCTCCCGTCCCGGCTGCGATGGAGGTGGTGGCGATGGCCACCACAGTGCCCGACGCCGATCTGCAGCAGGCCCCGATCTCGATGCTGGCCGACGCCTTGCTCAGCGATCCGCTGCCGCTCGGGGCCAGCGAGCAGGGGCCGATCGCGCCCTTCACCGCGCTCGAGCTGATCCAGCTGTACGACACCGAGAACGCTCTGCTGATGGTGCTGGATCAGCGAAGCCTGCCGTACGACGTGACCGGCCCGGAGGAGATCGTGCCACTCCAGGACTGCGCGGTCGCCCTGCTGTTCACCGAGGACGGCGGCTGCGCCGACGATTTCGCCATCCGGCACTGGGTCGACGTTCCACCCGTGAAGGTGGCGGATCTGCTGGCAGGCGAACGGGACGGTGGAGCGACGCTGATCGCCGGAGCCGGCCTGGCGAAAACCCTGCCCAGTGGTTTCCCGGACATGAGGGTGGCACCGCTGGGACTGCCGTGCACCGGAGCCTGGACGGAACTGGCCGTCGCGCTGCCCGGCCTGCGGGGCCGGAGCGTCACAGTCGCCGACTACGACCACGCACTGCGCCACCTCAGCACCTGCACACTCCATATCGATTGAGAGTCACAATGACGCTCCGGGATCTCTCCTACGCCCCCATCCGAGTCGCGGCGCGGACCGACGGTCTCGTGGCCGCGCTGTCACTGCTTCACGAGACCACGGGAACGGTCGGGTACGGCCCGGAAGGGCATGTGATCGTGCCCCGTGGCCTGATCGAGGCCGATCCGGAAGCCGAGGTCATCGACACGATCGAGCTGCACGGCCGGCTTCTGTACGGCCTGCACTGCCCCGGAAGATCAGGACAGGCTCCTGAAGAGTGGACGCTTGGGCTGGTCTGGCTTCGGTACGGCCTGTCCGAAGGGCTGCTCGAGTCGTGCATGACCTACCTCGGCGGACGCACGGTGGGGAACAGCCCGTTATTGCTCCAGCAGATGATCAAAGGTCAGCTCGCCGAAGCCGTGATCGCACACCTGGAGGTCCTCACCGCGCTGGAAGACGCGCACCCGGGTGACCTCGACGAAAGCGCCCTGGCCGCGTTGCACCAGCGAATCACCCGGACCGATCGAGGGTTGCTACGGCTGCTGGGCGGCAGCAGCCTGTGCGCGGACGGCCCCGGCCAAGCCGTGCACATCTCCGAACTCATGGCCGACGCGTACACGAAACGGCAGACGACATGATCGAACTCAACGAGCGGCAGTCCACGCTACGCGCGTACGCCCGCGAATGGGCGACCGAGCTGGCGAAGCGGGCCTTCGAGCTGGAACGCTCACCGGAGCTCGTGCATCGGCTCCTGGACTTGCCCGGGATGGTGTTCCTGGCCAGGACCCCGGTCCCGGCCGAGTACGACCGGGATCCGATCCTCCTCGACGGCCACCGCTACGACGGGGGGTCGATGGAGCGGGTGACGATCTGTGAGGAGTTCGCGGCGGCCGACGCGGGGATGATGCTGGCGGCGCCGGGTCCGTCGATGTCCGGTGTGCTGGTATCGCAGCTCGGGGACAAGGCGCAGCAAGAGTGGTTCTTCAGCCGTGTCCTGGAACGCCCCACCTGGACGTTCTTCGCACTCACCGAACCAGACCGGGGCTCCGACGCCGGCGGGCTGCAAACGTCGCTCGTCCCCGACGGCGATCGCCTGTTGCTCAACGGAGCCAAGCGGTTCATCGGTAACGCCGCCCGGGCTTCGTTCGGGGTGGTTTTCGCCCGGACGAAGCCCGGGCCGCTCGGTGTGGTGGCGGCGCTGGTGGAGACCTCCCTGCGGGGCTTCACCGCCACACCCTTTCCGACCGTCGGGCTGCGCGGCAACCAGGTCACCGACGTGCGGTTCGACAATGTGGAGATCACGATGGACCGCATGCTCGGCGCGCACCTGTCGCCCACGAGGAGGGGCTTGCTGGGCGCTGTGCGCGGCCTGAACAAGCTCCGCCCCGGCGTCGCAGCTCTGGGCCTGGGCATCGCGCGTGGTGCCTACGAGTATGTGCGCGCCGAGCGGCGTGATCTGACCGCCTGGGAAAGATGCGAGCTCGACGAGATGGCGCGCGACATCGAGAGCGTGCGGCAGCTTGTCCGCCGGGCCGCCACGGCGGCCGACGCGGACGACCCCGCACTCGCCACCCTGGCGTCGGCGGCCAAGGCGCGAGCTTCGCAACTGGCCGAAGAGATCACGCTGGGCGCTTTCGGATTCTTCGGCGCAGGGGCGCGGCTCCAGCATCCGCGGCTGGACAAGTACGCCAGGGACGCCCGTGCCGTCGAGTACATGGAGGGCACGCGTAACATCCACCATCTCAACGTCTTCCAGGGGCTTTCCCGGAGAAGGCTCGCCTCCTGAGCGCCTGGTCACTCCGGCCGCGTGGTTGTGTCCCCGTGGCCGGAGCGGAGGCGCTCGCCGGTGTGGAGATCTGGCAGGTAGCCCTGGACCGGTCGGCCGACATGGACGACTACGCCACGACCCTGGACGATCGCGAGCGCGCCCGGGCGGCAGGTTTCGCCGGGACGGCCGAGCGCAGGCGGTACCTTGTGTCACACGCCGCCGTTCGGCGCATCCTGGCCCGGCGTATGCGCGTACGCCCCGCTGACGTGCGGATCGCCGTCGGCAGGCACGGCAAGCCTTATTCGCCGGAGCGGCCCGACATCCAGTGGAACCTGTCGCACTCGGGAGAACTCGCGCTCGTGGCCGTGGCCCCCGATCGGAGCGTAGGGGTGGATGTGGAGAGGGTGCGGCCCGAACTCGACCGGGCGGCGTTCGCCGCCCGCTTCTTCCCGCCCGAGGACGTCGCGTACATCGACAGGTCACCCGAGCGGTTCGCGCTCGTCTGGGCGCGGCGTGAGTCCTGCGTCAAGGCGGCCGGGGGGCGGCTGACGCAAGGTTTGCGGCTCCCGGTCAGCGGGCCGTCGCCCCAGCTCGTCCGGGACCCGGCCGGGATCCTGCCGGGAGCCTGGCTGGTGCTCGACATACCGGTGCCGCCTGGTTTCCGGGCGGCACTGGCGATCAGCGTGTGACTCCGTACGAGCGGCCTTCGAGGCGGACGCAGCATCGTGATTTCGCCGACACCTCGTGCCGCACGGGCGCGGCCGGGCGTTCCTTACTGGCCGGTGTTGAAGAGCGCGCTTACTGACTCGCCGTCGTGGATGCGGCGCATGGCCTCGGCCAGGGCGGGCGCGATCGACAGGACGGTGAGCTTGTCGCAGGGCTTGGGCGGCGGCACGGTGTTGGTGCAGACGATCTCCTCGACCTCCGGCAGCGCGCCCAGCCGCTCCAGCGCCCCGCCCGAGAACAACCCGTGCGTGCAGGCCACGCGGACCGACCTGACGCCCTGCTCGCGCAACCGGTCGAGCAGCTCGATGACCGTGGAGCCCTTGGCGATCTCGTCGTCCAGGATGATCACGTCCTTGCCGGCCACCTCGCCGATCACGGAGCTGATCACCACGCGGTCGTCGCTGAAGCGCTGCTTGGCGCCCATCGCGACGTCGGTGCCGAGCAGGCGGGAGAAGGCGGCGGCCTCCTTGGCGTTGCCGAGGTCGGGGGAGACGACGACCGTGTTCGACAGGTCGTACTGGCGGAAGTGGGCGGCCAGCTCGCGCAGGGCGTGCAGGTGGTCGACGGGGACGCTGAAGAAGCCGTGCACCTGCGGCGAGTGCAGCGTCATCGCCAGCACCCGGCTGGCCCCGGCGGCCACCATCAGGTCGGCGACCAGCCGGCCGCCGATGGAGATGCGGGGCGCGTCCTTCTTGTCGCTGCGCGCGTAGGCGTAGTGGGGGAGGACGACCGTGGTGCGGGCGGCGGAGGCGCCGCGGGCGGCGTCGAGCATCAGCAGCAGCTCGACGAGGTGCTCCTGCGTCGGCGGGACGAGCGGCTGGATGAGGAAGACGTCACGCTCGCGGCAGTTGGCCTGCAACTGCACTTCGAGCACGTCGTTGGCGAACCGGTGGATCTGGACGGGGTGCAGGGGAGTGCCCAGATGGGCACAGATCTCCTCCGCGAGCTCGGGGTGGGCGCTGCCGCTGAAAACCGTGATGTCTCGCACGGTTCCCTGAGCTTACCCACCCCGGCCCGGCGTTCACGAGAGCAGCTCCGGGGTGAGCGCGTCGAGGTTGGGCAGGACGCGCCAGGCCAGGGCGAGCGCGTCGGGCGCCGGCGGGTAGCGCGGATGGGGTACGGCGATCACGTGCATGCCTGCGGCGTGGGCGGAGCGCAGCCCGTTGCTGGAGTCCTCGACCGCCACGCAGCCGCGGGGGTCGACGTCCAGCCGGCGGGCCGCCTCCAGGTAACCGTCGGGGGCGGGCTTGCCACGCGCGACCTCCTCTGTGGACACGGTGGCGGCGAAGCACTCCTTCAGGTCGGCCGCGTCCAGCACCACGTCGATCAGCGTGCGCGGGGACGAGCTGGCCAGCCCCAGCGTGTTGCGCTCGGCCAGGCGCCGCACCGCCTTCACCGCCCCCGCCATCAGCGGCACCCCGGCGCGGTAGCGGGCGGCCATCTGGTCGACGACGCCGCGGGCGATCTCGGCGGGTGGCATCCGTACGCCGAGCTCGTGCAGGTAGGCGGCCCACTCGGCGGTGCTCATGCCCATGAGCCTGGACTGCGTGTCGGGCTGCCAGGCGCCGCCGTGCTCGGCCACGAACGCCCGGCGCACCTCCTCCCACACGGGCTCGGAGTCCACCAGCACGCCGTCGAGGTCGAACACGCAAGCTCTCACGACCGCGAGAATACGCGAACGGCGACCGGCCCCCCGTGGCACGGCACGCCTGACATATGTCCTTATTGCCCGAGATTCATGCTATTAGGGAAGTCTATTGAGCTATCGGGACTGATTCCCGGGCATGCCACACGGCATGGCAGACCTTCCACTTCACGACCAGGGCGACTTCGCGGACGCCGACCGCGGATTCATCGCGAAGCTCAGCCCGGCGGTGGTCAGAACGGCGGACGGCCGGGTCGTCTGGGACGGCGACTCCTACGACTTCCTCCAGGAGGACTGCCCGGAGACGGCTCATCCCGGCCTCTGGAGGCAGAGCCGGCTCTGCGCCAGGCAGGGACTGTACGAGGTCACCAGCGGCGTCTACCAGGTGCGCGGCCTGGACCTGTCGAACATGACGCTGGTCGAAGGCGATCGGGGCGTCGTCGTGATCGACCCGCTGATCTCCACCGAGTGCGCCGCCGCGGCACTGAAGTTGTACCGCGCCCACCGCGGCGATCGCCCGGTCACCGGCGTCATCTACACCCACACGCACGTCGACCACTTCGGCGGCGTGCGCGGCGTCACCGACGGCGGCGTGCCGATCCTGGCCCCCGCGGGTTTCCTGGAGCACGCCGCGTCCGAACGGGTCTACGCGGGCCACGCGATGACCCGCCGCGCAGTCTACCTGTACGGCCGGGCGCTGCCCCGCTCGCCCGAGGGACAGATCGGCTGCGGCCTCGGCATGACCGCCTCGACGGGCACCGTGTCGCTCATCCCGCCCACGCTGGACCTCACGCGTACTGGCCAGGAGGAGACGGTCGACGGCATCCGCATGATCTTCCAGCTCACGCCGGGCGCCCAGGCCCCCGCGGAGATGAACCTGCTCCTGCCTGACCGTCGCGCCCTCTGCCTGGCCGAGAACGCCACCCACAACCAGCACAACCTGCTGTCCCTGCGCGGCGCCGTGGTGCGCGACGCCCGCGCGTGGGCGCGCTACCTGACCGAGGCCGTCTCCCTGTTCGCCGGCCGGGCCGACGTCGCCTTCGCCTCGCACCACTGGCCCACCTGGGGCGGCGAGGCCATCGTGCGCTTCCTGGAGCAGCAGCGCGACATGTACGCCTACCTGCACGACCAGACGCTGCGCCTGATCAACAAGGGCCTGACAGGCCCCGAGATCGCCGAGGCCCTGCACATGCCGCCCCAGCTGGAGCAGGCCTGGCACACCCACGGCTATCACGGCGCGGTCTCCCACAACGTCAAGGCCGTCTACCAGCGCTACCTGGGCTGGTTCGACGGGAACCCGGCCCACCTGTGGGAGCATCCGCCCAGGGAGAGCGCCATCCGCTACGTCGAGTGCCTGGGCGGCGCCGCCGGCGTGGTCGCGTTCGCCCGGCGCTACATCGACGAGAACGACCTGCGCTTCGCCGCCCAACTGCTCAACCACGCGGTCTTCGCCGACGAGGGCAACAAGGAGGCCCGCGACCTGCTCGCCGAGGTCTACACCAGGCTGGGCCACGGGGCCGAGAACGCCACCTGGCGCAACTTCTACCTCATGGGCGCCCTGGAACTGGCCGACGGCATCGTGCCCGCCACCATGGACGTCACCTCTCCGGACCTGCTCGCCGCGCTGAGCGTCGAGCAGATCTTCGACTCCATCGCCATCCGCGTCGACGGGCCGCGCGCCTGGCACGAGCGGCTGGCCATCGACTGGCACCTGACCGACCTGGGGGAGCGGCACCGTACGACGTTGTGCAACGGCGTGCTCGTCCAGCAGCGGAACCCGGGCGACGACGCCGCCGACCTGACCCTGCGGCTGACGAAGGAGCAGCTCGTGGGGTTGCTGGCGGGCAAGGGCGTCGAAGGGGTCGAACGCGAGGGCAACACGGCGGTGTTGCAGCGACTGGTCGCCGTACTGGACCGGCCGGTGCCGGACTTCGCCATCGTCACGGCCTGACCCGCGCTCCCGGGGCGCCCGCTACGTCCGGGCCGCCTCGGCGTGCAGCGCCTCGCAGGCCAGCCCCAGCAACGTCACCAGCACGGCCGCGATCACCGGCCCCAGCGCCAGCGGCACCGTCAGCTCGCCCGCGTGCCACGCCGCCGCGGCGACCGCCGCCGACGTCAGCACCGTCACTCCGAACATGGCCGCCCACAGCGGCAGCATCCGCAGGTAGGCGAACAGCAGCCCGAACACCGGCCACACGAACGGCGGCGCCGCCACGGCCAGCGCGGCCCAGCCACCCGTCACCAGGCCCAGCCACGCGAGCGCCGGGATGGGCCGGCGTTCGATCACCGGGCCGGTGGAGTAGACGAGGCCGAGCAGCACGCCTCCGGCGGCCACGGCCACGAGGCCGTCGCGCAGCACGGTGACCACGGCGATGAGCAGCAGCCCGCACGCCGTGACGTGCGTCGCCCACTGCAGCAGCCGCAACGGAAGGTTCGACATGACTCACTCAGCGTAACGCCGGGTGGGTCTCCCGATCAGCGGGTGCCGCGGTCGCCACGCCGGGTGAACGCCGTCAGCAGGTAGTACAGCGCGCCGGCCACCACGAGGGCGACCACCACGCCGATGTTCGCCGCCCCGAACGTGCCGGTCCGGAGTTCGTGGCTCATCAGGAAGCCGACGACCGCGGCGATGTTCTCGTCGGCCGAGGTGATGAGGCCGAGCCCGACGATCGACGCCACCACCAGCGACACCAGGCCGGGCCAGTGCAGCGCCGGCGCGCCGGGACGCAGCAGCCGCTCCCGGTCGGCACGCTGGTTCTGCCCGCCGTACGAGCGGCCGCCGTCCCGCAGCCGCCACATGTCCACCAGGAAGACCGCGGCCCAGGCCGCCATCACCACGCCGATGATCGCCAGGAACGCCTGGAAGGTGCCGAGGAAGCTGGTGGAGACGAACAGCAGGTAGTAGCCGCCCAGCACCATGAGCAGCCCGTCGATCAGCACCGCGTAGTGCCGCCTGATCGGTACGCCGAGCGCCAGCATCGACAGGCCCGACGAGTAGATGTCCATGATCGCCCCGGCCAGGAAGCCGCCGATGGCGGTCAGCAGGTACGGCAGCAGGAACCAGGTCGGCAGCGCCCCGGCCAGCGCCGCCACCGGGTCGCCGCCCGCGGCTTCGGCCAGCGTCGGGTCGCCGCCCGCCAGCAGCACGCCGAACACGAGCAGCACCATGGGCGGCAGCGCGCCGCCGAGCATCGTCCACAGGGCCACCGAGCGCGGGCGCGAGTCCGACGGCAGGTAGCGGGAGTAGTCGGCGCCGCAGTTGACCCAGCCCAGGCCGAGCAGGGTCATGGCGAAGATGATCCCGCCCACCCAGCCGCCAGGGCCGGCCGTGGTCTCCAGCGACACGCCGAGCCTCGGGGCCATGAGGATCATGTAGACGACGGTCAGCACGACGAACGCGTACGTCAGGTAGCGCTGCACCACCATGATCATCGCGTGGCCGTACACGCCGACCGCGATCACCACCACGGCCGCGACGGCGAAGCACACGGCGGTGGCCGTCGTGGGCGGGATGCCGGGCGCGAGCCGGCCCAGGATGGCCGCGCCGCTCTGTGCGGCGAGCGTGACGAGCACGATCTCCCAGCCCACGTTCGACAGGTACGACAACGCCGCGGGCAACTTGTTGCCCTGGTAGCCGAACGGCGCCCGGCCCAGCGTCATGGTCGGCACGCCCGACCTGGCGCCGGCGATCGCGACCAGGCCGACCAGCAGGAACGACAGCGCGTACCCGATGGCGCCGGTGATGATCGCGGGCACCACGCCCAGGCCCAGCCCGACGATGTAGACACCGAAGGCGACGCCGAACAGCGACAGGTTCGAGCCCGCCCACGGCCAGAAGAGGTCTCTCGGCCGCCCGTGCCGCTCGGACTCGGGGACCGCGTTGATGCCGTTCTGCTCCACGGCCATCGTGTCCATGATCGGACGTTACTCGCCTTCTGCGAAGAAACGAACCCTTACCTCCGGTACGGGGACACGTTTCCGCCGCTGGTCTGCGGTGAGACTCCCGTGATGAGGGCATTTGGGGGTGACACGCGCAAGCACGCGCTGGCCATCTGCCTGGTCGCGGCGTTCATGAGCGGGCTGGACGTGAGCATCGTCAACGTGGCCGTCCCGTCGATCCGCGATGCGCTGGACGCCTCGGAGGACGGGCTGCAGTGGACGGTGTCGGGGTACGCGCTCGCGTTCGGGCTGCTGCTGGTCCCCGCCGGGCGGCTGGGGGACGCCAGGAGCCGGCGCACGCTCTTCATGACGGGCGTGGCGCTCTTCACCGCCTCCAGCGCGGCGTGCGGGCTCGCCTGGGACATGAACGTGCTGATCGCGGCCAGGTTCGTGCAGGGGCTGGCGGCCGGCATGCTCAACCCGCAGGTGTCGGGGCTGATCCAGCAGATGTTCCGCGGGGCCGAGCGGGGGCGGGCGTTCGGGGCGCTCGGCGCCACCATCGGCGTGTCCACGGCCGCGGGGCCGCTGATCGGCGGCCTGCTCGTCGGCCTGGCCGGTGCCGATCACGGGTGGCGGTGGGTGTTCCTGGTGAACGTGCCGATCGGGATCGTGCTGCTGCCGCTGGCCTGGCGGGCGCTGCCGGCCCGGCCGGGGACCGGGCGGCGCGAGAGCATGGACCCGGTCGGCGTGCTGCTGCTCGGCATGGGAGTGGTGGGGCTGCTGCTGCCGTTCATCCAGCGGCACCAGTGGGAGGGCAACGCGAAATGGCTGCTCATCCCGGTCGCGCTGGTGGTGCTGGCCGCCTTCGTGCTCTGGGAGCGGCGCTATCCGCGCGAGCCGCTGGTGAACCTGGCGTTGTTCGGCAAGCGCTCGTACAGCCTGGGGACGGCCATCGCGCTGTTCTACTTCGCCGGCTTCACGGGCATCTTCTTCATCTTCACCCTCTACCTGCAGGTCGGGCTGCACTACAGTGCCCTGCTGGCCGGGCTGGCGATCACGCCCTTCGCGCTCGGCTCGGCGTCGGCCTCGGTGGTCGGCGGGCGGCTCGTGTCGCGCGCCGGCCGGCGCGTGGTGGCGGTGGGCCTGACGATGGTGATCGCCGGGCTCTGCGCGACGATGCTGGCGACCGTGCTGGTGCCCGGGCGGGCGGTGGGCCTGGCGACGGTGCTGCCGCTGCTGCTGGCGGGCATGGGCAGCGGTCTGGTCATCTCGCCCAACCAGGCGATCACGCTGTCGGAGGTGCCGCCCGAGGGCGGGGGGAGCGCGGCGGGCGTGTTGCAGACGGGGCAGCGGCTGGGGTCGGCGATCGGGATCGCCGTGGCGGGCTCGACGTTCTTCGGCGCGCTGGGCCAGGGCTGGGCGACCGCCTTCCGCCACGGCCTGACGGCGGTGCTGATGTCGGTCGTGATCGCCCTGGCGGCCGCCGCCTACGACCTCGCCCGCACCCGCAGGGACGCCCCCCGCGCGTGACCTCGGCGGCTCATCCGGCCAGGACGCGCGCCTCCGTCTCTGGATCGAGGCCGACGGCGGGGCGGTCGGGCCGCATGGGCGCCACGCCGCCGATGCTCCGCAGCCAGGCCCACGTGTCGGCGACCGTCTCCTCCACCGGGCGCACCCGCAGCCCCGCCGCCACCGCCCTGGACACGTCGGCCCCGTGCATGAAGTCGTGGAGCTCGCCCGTCAGCCAGATCGGCAGGTCGGACCACGGCTCGATGCCCGCTCCGAGGACGCGTTCCTCCGGCGTCCAGCGCAGCTCGGCGTCGGACCCGGTCACCTTCACGCAGACTTCGAGCAACTCCCGCATCGTCGTGAAGCCCGGCGGGCTCACCACGTTGTACGCCCCGCCCAGCCCTTGCTCGGCCGCGCGCAGGCACCACACGGCGAGGTCACGGGCGTCGATGTACTGGAGCCCGAGGTCGCGGGGCTCCGGAGCGAGCACCGGCCCCCCGCGCGCGATCCTGGTGAGCCACCACGGCAACCGCCCGATGTTCTCGTAGGGGCCCAGGACGAGCCCCGCCCTGGCCAGCAGCGCCCGGTCGCCGAAGGCGGCGACGGCGGCCAGCTCCGCCCCCACCTTGTTCTTCGCGTAGTCGCCGTCTCCGTCGTCGGCCGACCCCGTCACGACCGGCGCGTTCTCGTCGGCGCCGAACGGCACAGGGAAGGTGTGGACGGACCTGCTGGACACGTAGACGTAGTGGCCCGCCCGGCCGGCCAGCAGGGACGCGGTGTCTCTCACCGCGGACGGCGCCCACGACCAGGTGTCGAGCACGGCGTCCCACTCGCCGTGCGCCAGCGCCGCGAGGCCGCCAGGGGCCGACCGGTCGCCGCGCAGCGCGGTCACGCCCGGCGCCGGGTCGCGGGTGCCCCGGTTGAACGTCGTGACGTCCCACCCCAGGGCCTGCGCCTCCTCGACGACCGCCCGTCCCACGAACTCCGTGCCGCCCAGTACGAGAAGTCTCATGGCGTTCACCCTGGCCGCCGGAGTCCGCGGGCGACAGGGGGTCATGCTCTCGGCGGAATCGCCGTGAGCGAATCCGATGCACCGTGCGTAATCAGATCTCTGTTCGACCGACGTGAGGGCAGGGTATAGCAGCAGATCAGGGTCGTTAATGGTGAAATTGCCTTATAGGGGTAAAGGTCACCCATAGTGACATGGGAGTGCATGGGATGGTGATACGGCTTTTCCCCCGCTCGATCCGGGCGCGCCTGACCGCGATCGCGACCGCCATAGCGGCGCTGGTCCTCTTCGCCACGTCCGCCTTCATGCTCGCCACCGTCCCCGGCAACCTGCGCGACGTCGTCCTGGACAGGGTCGAGGTGTCCGTACGCAGGATCGCGAGCGAGGCCAGAGCCGGAGAGCTGTCCACATCCATCGAAGCCCCCGCGCGCGTGCACTTCCTGGAGGTGGTCACCCCCGACGGCGACGTGCTCGCGGCCACCACCGGTCGCCACGTGCACTGGAGGCTCAAGGCGTTCCAGCCCTCCGAGCTCGAGAAACTTTACATTTCGGAGACATGGGCGCCGCAGGAGCTGAACGGCGACGAGACCCACTTCCTGGTGATGTCCATGTTGGTGCCGACCCGTGACGGCCCCGTCGCCGTGTACGGCGCGTCGTCCCTCACCGATGTCGACCGCGCCATCAGATGGTTCGAGATCCAGACCTTCGTCGTCACCCCGCTGATCCTGGCGAGCGTCGCGGGCATCACGTGGCTCGTGGTCGGGTTCGCGCTGCGCCCGGTCGAACGCATCCGCGCCAAGCTGGCCGAGATCACCGGCCAGGACCTCAGCAGGCGCGTCCCCGTACCCGACACGGGGGACGAGATCACCGACCTGGCCACCACCACGAACGACACCCTCGACCGCCTCGAACGCTCCGCCGAGACCCAGCGGCGCTTCGTCGCCGACGCCTCGCACGAGCTGCGCAGCCCCATCTCCGCCCTGCGCGTCCAGCTCGAGGTGGCCAACGCCATCCCCGACGAGACCGACTGGCCCGCCACGGGAGCGGTGGCGCTGACCGCCGTCGACCGGCTCACCGGCATCATCGACGAGCTCCTGATGCTGGCCAGGCTCGACGCGGGCACGGTCGCGCCCCGCCGCGTGGTGGACATGTGCCGCCTGTGCGCGGAGCAGGTACGCCGCCGTGCGGACACCAGGGTGGTCATCGTCCCCGACCTCTGCGCTTCGGCCCCCGTGTACGGCTCGCCCGTGCAACTCGACCGGCTCCTGACGAACCTCCTCGACAACGCCACCCGGCACGCCGAGACCAGGATCGACCTGGAGGTGGCGGTGATCGAGGGCAGGGTGGTGACGACGGTGACCGACGACGGCGAGGGCATCGCCCCCGAGGACAGGGAGCGGGTCTTCGAGCGGTTCACCAGGCTGGACAGCGCCAAGGCCAAGGACCAGAGCGGCAGCGGCCTCGGCCTGGCCCTGTCCAGGGAGGTCGCCCTGTCCCACGGCGGCACGCTCACCGTCGCCGACCATTCGCCGGGCGCCCGCTTCGTGCTCGTCCTCCCCTGCCACGAGGGCGTCTGAGCCCGCACGCCCTACACTCGCGGCCATGGATCTGAGCCGGCTCTCCGACGAGGTCGAGTCCGTCTCCCAGCGCTACGCGGAGAAGCTGGGGATCGAACGGGACGACACCTGGTTCCTGCTCAAGCTGCAGGAGGAGGTCGGCGAGCTGACCCAGGCGTTCCTGATGCGCACCGGCCGGGCCAGGACGAAGGGGCGCACGGAGGACGAACTCGACGCGGGCTTCCGTGCCGAGCTGGCCGACGTGCTCTGCCACGTGGTGCTGATGGCCCGCCATCACGGGGTCGACCTGCAGGCGGAGATCGACCGGAAGTGGCTCGTGCACAACCCCTGACCGACGTGTCGGCTGCGACGGGCATGAGGTCCAGGCGCTGGCGGGTAGGGGGTCGGGCGGCCGGCGGGTAGGAGGT
>NZ_SMKO01000110.1 GCF_004348685.1 Nonomuraea deserti
CGGCCTGGCCATCGGACTCCACTGGCCCTTCTGCTACCAGGGCTGGCACACGCAGCTGGCCGACATCTACGCGCACGCCATCGAGGTGGCCGATCGCACCGCGGCATGGGAGGACAAGGCCCAGCTCACCAGGACCTTCCGGAGGAGGAACGCACCCCCGCCGTACGGCGCGCGCTCCACCACTACCTGACCACCCTCTGGATGGCCAGCACCCTCCTCAACATGGATCCCGTGGTGCGATGCCCCGTCGAGTTGCCCGACATCGCCTTCAAGGACGCGGCCGAGGCGAGACGATGGGTCCAGGACGAGCGGGACAACCTGCTCGCCGTCGCGCGGCAGGCGCTGGCCGGCCCCGACCCGGCGACCGCCATCGGCCTGGCCATCGGACTCCACTGGCCCTTCTGCTACCAGGGCTGGCACACGCAGCTGGCCGACATCTACGCGCACGCCATCGAGGTGGCCGATCGCACCGCGGCATGGGAGGACAAGGCCCAGCTCCGCAGCTTCCTCGGTTGGGCCCACCGGGACCAGGGCCGCTACGATGCCGCGATCGCGCAACTGCAGACGGCTCTCACCGACTGGGATCGCGCGGGGATGCCCCGAAGGAAGGTGGGAGCCCTCAGCAACCTCGGTGTCATCCACACGATCGTGGGACGTCTCGACGACGCGCTCGCCTACCTGGAGTCTGCTCTGACGCTCAACGACGACGCCGAACGCCCTGGGGCCCTGCCTGTGCTCCGCAACAATCGGGTGCATGTCTATTACCGGCAGGGGCGTTTCGACGAGGCGATCGCGGAGGCACGCCAGTTGGTGGAGTTGTGGCCGAAGACGGACCCGCTCGCCGGTGCGGGTTCGGCACACGACTCGCTGGGCGACATCTACCTCCATGCCGGCCGGCTGACCGAGGCGGTGGAGAGCTACACGACGGCCGTGCGGCTGCTCGGCGAGTCGGGATACCACCTGAAGGAAGCCAGATCACGCTGGTGGCTCGGCGCCGCCCTGCACGGCCTCGAACGGCACGGCGAAGCGCGGAGGCAGTGGGCGGAGTCCGTCCGCCTCCTGCGCGACGCCCGCCTGCTCACCCCGCGGGAGGCGACCGAGATCCTCTCCCGGCCCGTGCCGGAAACACCCCAGCCGATCAAGAACATGCTCTGACCTCCATCCCGGCACGCGTCCCCAGCCGCCGGTGCCGAAGCGACGGCAGGATGTCCACCCGTATGCTGCGCGCACCGTGCGAAGCAGGGCAAGCACGCTGTGTCAGAACTGCGGGTCACGCCCCACAGTCACCATGTATGGAAATATGTGCGGGCAAAGTGCGTGAGGTGGCGCCCCGATCGGGATCAAGGCCTACGTGGGATGGTGAGCAGTGACTGGCTCGGGCATAGCAGGTGACCCGCACGTCGAGGAGAACTCGTCCGACCCACCGCTGGGGACCGCAGACTTCAAGCTGTTCTTCGCTGCCCGCACCACCTCTCTCCTGGGCGACGCCGTGCTCCCCGTCGCGATCACGGCCGCCGTGATCAAGGCAGGATACGGGGCAAGTGGCGTGGGCTATGCGCTCGCCGCGCTGTTGGCACCCTTCGCGGCACTGATGATCTTCGGCGGGGTGCTGTCCGACCGCTACGGCGCCCGGCGGCTGATGGTCATCTCGGACGCGGCCCGGCTGTGCTCCCAGACGGTGCTCGCACTGCTGTTCCTGCTGGGTACGCCGCAACTGTGGCACATCCTGGCGCTGCTGGCGCTGACTGGAGCGGGCAGCGCGGTCTTCCAGCCGGGAGTCGCCAGCATCATCCCACGTGTAGCCCGGGACGTGCAGAAGGCGAACGCCACCCTCCGCGTCTCGGAGTCCATCACCGCCGTGATCGGCCCGTCGCTGGCCGGCCTGCTGCTGGTGGTCTCCTCACCTGGAGCGGTGATCGCCCTCGACGCCTTGACCTTCGCAGTCAGCGGCGCCTGCCTGCTCCGGCTCCGCTCCGTCCCCATGGGCCCGGCCGGGCGCGGCGGCGAGTCGTCGTTCCGAGCCGATCTCATCGAGGGGTGGCGCGAGTTCCGGGCCAGGACCTGGCTGTGGAGCGTCATCGTCGTCTTCATGTTCTGGCAGCTGGCCGGTGCCGGCCCCACCATGACCCTCGGCCACAGCACCCTCGTCACCGACTACGGAGCATCGACGTTCGGCCTGGTCATGTCGGCCCTCGGGGCGGGCAGCGTGCTGGGCGGGATCATCGCCATCAAGCTCCGCCCGCGGCATCCGCTCCGGGCCGGCGCCTTATCCATGATTCTCTGGACGCTGATGCCGTTGGGAGTCGCTCTCGGCCTTCCCGCACCGCTCATCGCCGGATGCTACGCAGTCAGCGGCGTGGGCATGGCGTTCTGGATCGTCATGTTCCACACCAGCGTGCAGACACACATCCCGCAGGACGTTCTCGGCCGGGTGCACGCTTACGACGCGGCCGGCTCCCTGGTGATGAAGCCGATCGGGCAGGCGATGGCGGGGCCCCTGGCGGTCGTCGCGGGCACGGTGCCGCTGCTGTTCGTGTCCGCGGCGATGGCGCTCGTCACCTGCGCACTGCTGCTGTCGATCCCGGCCGTGCGCGACCTGCGGCGCGTGGAACGCTGAACCGCCCGCCCCCCGCCGGCGACGCCGGGGCACGCGTCGCTTGACCGCCCTGACCGACCTGACCGCCCTGACCGACCTGACCGCCCTGGCCGCGGCCGCCGGTATCGAGCTGGAACTGTGCGCCGAGGGGATCGTCCCCGCCGAACGCCGCGAAACCACCGGCGCCATGCCGTCCGGCAGCAAGATCGACCATCGCCCCTCCGCACGTGTGTCGCCGCACGTCAGCCGGTGAAGGGCTCGAGGACGAAGCGGCCCCACGCGATGAACGCCGCAACCGCGAGGTAGACCACGTTCAGCAGCACGAACGCGAACTCGCCGCGCCGACCGTGGGTGATCATGGCGCCGACCATCAGCAGGATCCAGCAGACGGCGGTCACCGGCACCAGAGCCGGTGCGACGCCGAGCGCGGCAGGCAGGATCAAGCCCACCGCGGCCAGGAGCTCAAGGACACCCAGGGTCCTGACAAAGCCGCCACTGACGTCCGCGGTCCATCCCCCGCCATGGAAGGCGGCCAGCTTCTCCTTGGGCACGAACGACTTGCTGATGCCACCGCTCAGCGCTACCAGGGCCAGCAGTCCGGCAGCGATCCACAGCGCGAGGTTCATCATGTACTCCTTGATCGAGGGTTGCCTACACCCTCTAGACGAGACAGCGGCCCCACCGGTGACATCTCCGAACCTCGCGCGTACGGTCTTCAGCGGGATCCCCGGCGGGGCGCATCTCGTGGAGGACATCGTGCGTCGAGGACATCGTGCGCCCGGCATGCGGGGCAGCTGCAGAGGCGTCCGATGCGCGTCGGGGTGGGTGGGTTACATGGTCGTCCCGCCCGAGACGTCCAGGCGGTGCCCGGTCACATAGCGGCTGTCGTCGGAGGCCAGGAAGGCCACCGCGTCGGCGACGTCCTCCGGCGTGCCCAGCCGGCCCAGCGGTGACTGCGAGGACAGCCAGGCCAGGGCCTCGCCGACCAGGCGTCCCTGATGCATGTCGGTGTCGATGACGCCGGGCGCCACGGTGTTGACCGTGATGCCACGCGGCCCGAGCTGCTTGGCGAGCGCGTGGGTGAGCACGTCGAGAGCTGCCTTCGACATGGCGTAGCCGATCGCCCGGGGCATGGCCGCGCCTCGCGTCAGCATCGTGCCGACGGTGATGATCCGGCCGCCGTCACGGAGCCGCGGCAGGGCGAGTTGCGTGACGAAGAACGGAGCGGTGGTGTTGACCGCGAACAGCCGTTCGAAGCCCTCCCGCGTCACGCCGTCGATCTCTGCCTGGTCACCGAGGAGGCCCGCGTTGTTGACCAGGATGTCCAGGCCGTCGGCGTGGGCGTCGAAGGCGGCCCACAACGCTTCGGCGTCTTCCGGCACGCCCAGCTCGGCCCGGATGGCGAAGGACTGCCCTCCTGCGGCTTCGATGGCCGCGGCCGTCTCCTTGGCCGCCGTCTCGTTGCTGCCGTAGTGGATGGCGACCCGGGCGCCCTCCCGCGCGAGCCGGGTGGCGACGGCCCGGCCGATGCCTCTGCTCGCGCCGGTCACCAGCGCCGTCTTGCCGGTCAGGGTTGTCATGCCGACCATGCCTTTCCGTCAGGCCTTGTAGGGGGTGGTGGTCCTGGCGTCGCGCAGCACGCGCGCCCACCAGGTCACCTGGTCGAGGAGGGTGTCGGCGGCCGTGGCGGGCCCGTGCGGGCCCTTGGGCCGGCCATCGGGGCCGAAGCAGTCCCCTGTGCCGTGAAAGCTGACCGTGTCCCGCGTGGTGACGGCGTGCAGTTCGGCGAAGACCGCCCGCAGGTGCTCCACGGCGCGCAGGCCGCCCGCCAGGCCGCCGTAGGAGACGAACGCCACCGGCTTGGCGTGGAACTGCGCGTTGTGCCGGTCGATCGCGTTCTTCAGTGCCGCCGGGTAGCTGTGGTTGTATTCCGGGGTCACCACCATGAAAGCGTCGGCGGCTTCCAACCGGGGAGTCAGATCGCTCAGAGCCGCGAGCACCTGCGCCGGTGGCGACATCGAGGGGGCCGCCGCGCCGATCGGCACCTCTGCCAGGTCGATCAGGTCGACCTCGAGGTCCGTACGGTGGGCCGCCTCGCCGGCGAACCACTTGGCCACGGTGGGGCCGAAGCGTCCATCGCGGACGCTGCCGACGATGACGGCCAGTCGCAGCGGTGTGTCGATCACGGTGTTCCCCTTCTCGTCTGCGCGGCCTCTCTCAGGGTCGCGAACAGCGTGTTCTCGGTCTGCGATCCGGTCGGTGGGGGCAGTCCCCCGATCAGGAAGACCGGGACGCCGGTGACGCCGAGCCGGCGTACGGGGTCGAGGCGGGCCTGCAGTTCGCCGGGCGGGAAGCCGTCCATGACGACGCCGATCTCGGCGGCCGGCCGGGCGAGCGTGCCCGCGTCGCCGATGTGCAGGCCATCGGTGAAGTGGGCGCGGAAGAGGCGCTCCGTCATCGGCTCGGCCTTGCCCTGCCGGTCGGCGTCCGCGATGCGGCGGGGCGCCTGGAAGGTGCCGGTCGCGATGGCCTTGCCGTACTCGATCAGCGGGCCTCCGTACGGCGTGCCGGGCCTCATGCCGCCGCCGTGGCGGGCTCGGCGGGCATCCGCTCGCGCAGCGGGATCTCGCGGATGAACCAGGCCAGGGCGAACGCGATGACGCCCAGGACGGCGGCGCCGGCGGCCATGGCGTGGATGCCGCTGGAGACGGCGAGCTGGGCTGCTTCGCGCACCGGCGGCGGGAACTGCTGGAGCGCCTGTGCCGTCAGCTGCTGCCCGGAGACGAGCCGGCCGCCGGCCTCGCGAGGCGCCCATGGTGTGCCAGAGGGTGACCGAGCCGCTGGCCGCTCCCATGTCCCGCGGCTCGGCGCTGTTGATGGTGATGATCGTGGTGCTCTGCATCAGGCCAGAGGCCCAGGCGTACTGGGTGCCTCCCCAGCTCGCGATCAGGCTCAGCGCCACCAGGGCGGCGGTCAGCAGGACCCCGCCCACATAGTCGATCTTCGCCTTGATCCGCCGCGGTTCCAGCCGTACGGCGGTGCCGATGAGCAGCAGGGCGGCGGCCCCGATGGGGATGTTGACGTGGAACGCCCAACGCCAGCTGAGCTGTTCGGTGAACAGGCCGCCGAGCAGGGGTCCGGCGATGAACGCGATGGGCATCATCGTCCCGAACAGCCCCGTGAGCTTGCCGCTGTGCCGGGGCGGCACCAGTTCGGCGATGAGCGCCAGAGCGCCCGCCATGAGCCCGCCGGCGCCCAAGCCCTGCACCGCGCGGAAGCCGACAAGTTGGATCATGTCCTGCGACATCCCCGACAGCCCTGACCCCAGAGGAACAGCACAATCGACGCCGTGTAGACGGTTCTGCGCCCGTGAAGGGCGCCGGGCTTTCCCCTGATGGGCGTCGCTGCGGCCATGCCGATCAGAAAGGCCGTGGCGACCCAGGCGAAGTACTCCAGGCCGCCGAGATCCGCCACGATCGCCGGCAGGGCGGGCCCGAGCATCATGCCGTCCAGCGGGGCCGTGAACATGCCGAGCATCACCCCGATCAGGCCCGTACGAAGAGATCGGTTCACGCTTCCTCCAATCGCGTACGACGTACCGGAAAATGACCCTAACCATTCAGGTACGATGTACGCAAACGGTGGGAGGGGGATGGGTGTCCGACGAGGAACTGATCAGCATCTGGATGCGCCCGGAACGGCAGGAGCGTTCCGGACCCGGGCGGCGGCCCGGCTACAGCAGGCAGCAGGTCACCCGGGCGGCCGTCCGGATCGCCGACGCCGAAGGCGTCGACGCCGCGACCATGCGCCGCATCGCCGGCGAGCTGGGCACCGGCGCCATGTCGCTCTACCGATACGTACCGCGACGCGATGACCTGTTCGACCTCATGATCGACATGGCGATGAGCGAGGTCGACCTCCCCGAGAAGCCGTCCGGCGACTGGCGGAGCGATCTTTCGCTGGTCGCGCACCGGACCCGGGCCGCGGGGCAGCGCCATCCCTGGCTGATCGGGCTCCTCTCCGGCCGCCCGACCCTCGGCCCGCAGCTCCTGCGCGTGCACGAGTTCGCCCTGGACGCCCTCGATGGGCTCGGCCTCGACATCGACGCGATCACGAGCTTCGTCGGCATGGTCGACGACTACGTCCACAGCGCTGTCCGCCGCGAGATCGGCTGGCTGGAAGAGGCCCGCCGTACCGGCCTCGACCCGGAGCGCTGGAAACGCGACTACATCGGCCCGTACGTGCGCCAGATCGTCGCGTCGGGCGCCTATCCCCTTTTCAGCCGATCGGTGCTGGAATCCAGGACCGCGCATCTCGCCGCCGGCGAGCGCTTCCGGCACGGGCTGGATCGCGTACTCAACGGGATCGGCGCGCAGATCGCATCAGACATCTCCCGGTGACACACCGGCTGCCGGCATCTGCGAGCCTTCGTGAATGTCAGCCACGGACCTACCGTGTCGACGCGGCCCGACCGGGGGCGGCCAGGCCGGACGGACGCGCTACGAGCGCCGGGCGCGGCTCAGCTGAGCGCCCTGCGCCTGACGGCGGCAAGGCCGGCCGCGACGAGGACGGCGGTGACGCCCGTCATGATCAGGATGGCTGTGGCCGTGAAGGGCTCACCGGAGACGACCATGGGCAGGTTGGGGTAGGGCACGGCGTACCTGGCGATCCAGTAGTCGATGCCGAGGATCGGGCCGAGCACCTCGCCGAAGAGGTTGACGAAGAGGAAGGCCGCCCAGGAGATCGCGGCCGCGGCGCGGGGGAGCAGGCCGAAGGCCAGGACGCCGGCCCCGGCCAGGACCCAGGTGGCGGGCACCTGCACCAAGGCGCCGGCGAGCACCTTGCCGGGCGCCCCCGCCACCAGACCCATGGTCAGCCCGGCGGCGGTGAGGATGAGGACGCTGCCGGCCAGGGCGAAGAGCAGGTGGCCGGCGACCCAGCGCGCGCGGGAGACCGGGGTGGACAGGAGGAGTTCGGCGCGGCCGGAGATCTCCTCGTTGCGCAGTCGCAGCAGGGCCAGCAGCGGGTAGAGGGCCGAGACGTAGCCGAGGCTGAGCGCGATCAGCCACAGGTAGGCGTCGGTCATGGTGGCCTCGGGTGAGGCGGTGTAGCGGTGGAAGAACTCCTCCACGGCGGCGCCCTGCTGGGCGACCTCCTCGATGGACGTGGCCAGGGCGCCCAGGACCAGCCCGGCGATGGCGTATCCCGCGATCCAGCCGCCGAGCAGGCCCCTCTGCAGACGCCAGGCCAGGCTCATGGGGCTGCGCAGCCGGTCGGAGGCGGTCGGGCCGGGACGTTCGGGGATCAGGCCGTGGCCCAGGTCGCGCCGGACGAGCAGCCGGTAGGCCGGCGCGAGGGTCGCGGCGGTGAAGGCGAGGCTGATCAGCAGCACCGCCACGTTGTCGTCCCCGTACGGTCGTACGAGGTGCGACCAGCCTTGCGGCGAGAGCCACTTCAGCGCGGCCAGGCCGCCGCCGTCGGCGACGAAGCGCAGCACGTAGCCGAGGCCCAGGCCGAGGGCGGCCACGCCGATCGCGGTGCGGGCGCTCTGAGTGAGCTGGGCGGCCAACGCGCCCATGCCGGCGAAGACCAGGCCTGCGGCGGTGATCGCGGCGCCGAAGGCCAGCGACCCGGCCACGTCGGCGCCGGTCGCGGTCATGGCGGCGGCGGTGAGCAGCCCGGCCAGGACGGCCGAGCCGCAGGTGACGGCGAGCGCTGCGGTCAGCGGCGCCAGGCGGCCGACCACGCCGGCGCCGACCAGTTCGGCGCGGCCGGACTCCTCCTCGCCCCGGCTGTGCCGGACGACGGTGAGGATCATGATCAGTCCGAGGATGGTGTAGATGGCGTCGGCGTTCTTCCAGACCGCCATGCCGGCCAGGGTGGCGGAGGGGATCTCCCCGGCGAACGCGGTCAGCGCCTGGTTCGCGGCCATCTCGCGGGCGAACGCGGCGATGTCGGGGATGCCGGTGGCGTACCGCTTGACTTGCCCGGCCGTGAGCGCGACGAGCAGCAGCAGCCAGAGGGGGACGATGAAGCGCTCGCGCTGGAGTGCGAGCTTGGTCAGGGTCCAGGTGCCGTTCATCGCTCCGCCTTCTCGCTCTCGTAGTGGCGCAGGAACAGGTCTTCCAGCGAGGGCGGGGTGCAGGTCAGGTCCCGTACGCCCACCCGGATCAGCTCGGCCAGCGCCGCGTCCAGCCGGGTGCGGTCCACCTCGAGGGCGATCCGGTTTCCCTCGATGCGTACCGCGTGCAGGTCGGGCATCCGGGCCAGCCCTTCGGGTGGGGAGGCCAGCTCGGCGGTGACCTGGCTGCGGGCCAGGCCGCGTAGCTGGGACAGGGGGCCGGCCTCGACCGTCCGGCCCCGGCGGATGATCGTGACGCGGTCGCACAGCGCCTCGACCTCCGACAGGATGTGGCTGGACAGCAGCATGGTCCGGCCGCGGGCCTTCTCCTCGGCCACGCACTGCTGGAAGAGCGCCTCCATCAGCGGGTCCAGGCCGGAGGTGGGCTCGTCCAGAATGAGCAGTTCGGCGTCGGAGGCGAACGCCGCCACCAGCGCGACCTTCTGCCGGTTGCCCTTGGAGTAGGTTTTGGCCTTCTTGCGCGGGTCCAGCTCGAACCGCTCCAGCAGGTCCGCCCGCCGGGCCCGGTCCAGGCCGCCGCGCAGCCGGCCGAGCAGGTCGATGACCTCGCCGCCGGTCAGGCCCGGCCACAGGTTCACGTCGCCCGGCACGTACGCCAGCCGCCGGTGCAGCCCGGCCGCCTCGCGCCACGGGTCGCCGTCCAGCAGCATCGCCCGGCCGCCGTCGGCCCGCAGCAGGCCCAGCAGGATTTTGATGGTGGTCGACTTGCCGGAGCCGTTCGGGCCGAGGAAGCCGTGCACCTCCCCGGCCCGTACGGTCAGGTCCAGGCCGTCCAGGGCCTGGGCCCGGCCGAAGGACTTGACCAGTCCCTCCGCTTCGATGGCCAGTTCCATTGCCGTCACGCTCCTCGTCTTGGTCCCCTTTGGTGCTGGTCAAGACGGTAGAAGCGGCGATCATCCGAAGGTATCGGGCATGTTCCCCTATTCGAGGCTCAGGCGGGCCAGCTCCGTCCGGGTGGAGACGCCCAGCTTGGGGAAGGCGCGGTAGAGGTGGTGGCCGACGGTCTTGGGGCTGAGGAACAGCCGCGCGGCGATCTCCTTGTTCGTCGCGCCCGTCGCCGCGAGCCGTACCACCTGCAGTTCCTGAGGGGTCAGCCGGGCCGCCGCGTCCGCCGCCGCGGGGGCGGAGCTCTCACCGGCCGCGCGCAGTTCGGCGCGGGCGTGCTCGGCCCAGGGAGCCGCGCCGAGCCGCTCGAACCGCTCCAGCGCCTCGCGCAGGTGCGTACGGGCCTCGACCTTGTGCCGCTCGCGGCGCAGCCACTCCCCGTACAGCAGCTCGGTGCGGGCCCTGTCGAATGGCCGGGCCTCGCCTTGCAGCTTCAGCGCCCGCGCGTACAGCGTGCCGTCCGCGGTCGCCAGCGCGCGGCAGCGCAGCACGAGCCCGTCCTCCCAGGGCAGGCGGGCGGCGGCGGCCCACTGCTCCAGCCTGGCCAGCGGCTCGGCGGCGCGTTCCGGGCGGCCGAGCCGCACGGCCGCCTCCACCTGGTCGGCCGCGAAGTGCACGCCGGGTCCCACGTGCCGGATCGGGCCGCGGGTGGCCGTCTCCAGCCGATCCAGTGCCGCCTCGTAGCGGCCGCGGCCGAGGTCAAGCAGCGCCAGCGCCCACTCGCACCACGCTGCCACGAGCGCGTTGGCGTGCGCCGGGAGCCGCTGGAGGTTGCGCTCGGCCAGTCGCGCGCCGCGTTCGTCTCCGCGGACTGCGGCCACATACGCCAGCAGCGCCTCGGCGTGGGCCGCGCGGCTGGGCTGGCCGATGTCCTCGGCGATGCGCTGTGCCTCGGTGGCGGACTGGATCGCGTCGCGATGGCGCCCGAGGTTGGTCTCGGCGGTCGCCAGCGTGCACAACACCGCCGGCAGCCAGCCGATGGCTCCGCTCGCGCGGCTCTGCTCCGCCAGGTCCGCCATGATGTCGCGGGTGTGGTCGTAGTCGCCGGTCAGCAGTGCCTGCAGCGCCACGTTGAGCCGTAGTCCCGGCGGCCCGCTTCTGCCCTGCGCGACGTGCTCGCGCAGCAGCGCCACGCCCTGGGCCGCCTCGGCCGCGTCGCCGGAGTACAGCTTCAGCGCCCCGCCGATGGAGTCGACGAGCCTGTCCCTGACCGGATCCTGCGGCAGTTCCGTGAGCATCCGGTGGGCCTGCGCCACCCGCGCGGGGTCACCGGCCGACCAGCAGGCCCGCGCCGCGTCCGCGAGCATCGACGCGGCGGCGTCCGCGTCGAGCGGCGCGACCTGGCGCGCTGCGGTGACCAGCACCTCGTGCACCGTGCGCAACGAGCCGTGCTCGAACTCCACCCGGGCCCGCACGGTCGCGATGCGTGCCAGCGCGCAGGCGTCCCCGGTGAGCCGCAGCGCCTGCCCGGCCAGGTGACGGGCACGATCCGGCAGTCCCGCGTCCACGGCGATCTCGGCGGCCAGGGCCAGCCGCCGCGCCCGTTCCGCCTCCTCGGAGGTGAGCCGGGCGGCCCGTTCCAGCGCCGCGACGGCCGTGGCGGGCCCGGATCGCCGGCGGGCCCGCAGGGCGGCCGCCTCCAGGTCCGCCGCCACCTCCTCGTCCGGTCCCGTGGCGGCCGCGGCCCGGTGCCAGGCCGCCCGGTCGGGGTCGCCGGCCAGCGCGTCCGCCAGCGCCGCGTGCGCGGCCAGCCGGTCGGTGAACGGCGCGCCCCGGTAGGCGGCCGTCCGGATGAGCGGGTGGCGGAAGGCGATCCGCTGCTCCCGCACGGTGATCAGTCCGCCGCCCTCGGCCGCCGCCAGCGCGTCGGCCGTCAGCCCGAGCCCGGCCATGGCGCGCAGCGTGGCCGCCAGCGCGCCACTCTCCTCCGCAGCCGCGACCAGGAGGGCGTTACGGGCCGGCGCGGGCAGTTCGGCGATGCGCCGCTGGTAGGCGTCCTGCAGGCGATGCGGCAGCGGCAGGGGCCCAGGGTCGCCGTCCGCGGTCGCGGGCAGTTCGAGCAGGGCCAGCGGGTTGCCGTCGGCCTCGGCCAGGACCCGGTCGCGTACGTGCGGGGGCAGGTCCGGAGCGTGATCGGCCAGCAGTGCCCGCGCGGCCGTCGGATCCAGCCGCTTGAGCTCCAGTTCGGGCACGCCCGGCAGGGCGGCCCCCTCGCGGGCGGCGAGCAGCAGGAACACCTTCTCGGCCGCCAGCCGGCGGGCGGCGAACGCCAGCGCCTCGGCCGAGGGCCGGTCCAGCCACTGGGTGTCGTCCACCAGGCACAACACGGGCCCGTCCACGGCCAGCTCCGCCAGCAGCGACACCGTGGCCAGGCCGACCAGGAAGCGGTTGTCGCCGCCCGGGGCGGCCAGCCCCAGCGCCGCCCGCAACGCCTCCGCCTGTGGGCCGGGAATGCCGGGCAGGTGCCCCATCGCGCCGGACAGCAAGGACTGCAGGGCCGCGAAGGCCAGCTCCGCCTCGCTCTCCACGCCCGTGCAGCTCAACACCCGGAACTCCTGGGTCGAGCCCGCCCACCGCAGCAACGCCGACTTGCCGCCGCCCGGCTCACCCAGGACCCGGACGGCGCCGCCCCGGCCGCAGGCGGCCTCGGCCAGGAGCCGGCCGAGTTCCCGCTGCTCCCGCTCCCGCCCATGCAACATCAGGCACTCCTTGTGCACTCATCCCGGGCCTGGTGGTGTCAACGCCGGGCAGCATACGCGTCCCGGCGGTCGGCGCGGCGCCTGCGCCGCTTCTTCCTCACCGCGTGGATGCTCGCCGCTGCTCGAACGTCGCCGGGGCCGCCGGAGTGTCTCCGAGGACCTGCAACGACTGCTTCTCCGGCCGCGAGCGGGCGATCGCCGCCATCATGAACGAAGACCGGCGATCGCGGATCGCCGCAGCCGTCACGATCCGCCGGGTCGCCCTTGGCCTGGGCCGCCTTGCGGGTCGCTGCGGAGGTCAGCGCCCGGACTCGGGCGGCGTCGTCACCGGCAGCGCCGGCAGGTGCTGTCCATCCTGCGTCTCGTCCGCGATCCCCTACGTGCCGGAGTTCACCGCCGGCGTTGCATGGACAGGGCCTGCCGCCAGTGCTCGGCCGCCTGGCCCATGTCGTGACCGAGGAGTTCGAAGAACTGGCTGGTGGTACGGAGCCGGTCGCCGGTGGGTGTGTCCGTGCCGAAGATGCCGGCGCCGTGCCGGGTGGTGTCGGCCCAGATCGCCATCGCTCTGGCACTGGCCGCCCACGTGTGGTACCAGACGTCCACGTCGACGAAGTACCGCACCCGGCGCGCCTCGCGCTCCCGGGTGACCATCTGTCTCTGCTCCAGCCACTTGATGGCGTGGGAGATCGTCGCCGGGCTGACGTGGAGGTGCCGGGCGAGTTCCGTGGCGGTCAGGGTCCCGGCCTCGCTGAGGAACAGCGCGGCGAACACCCTGGCGGTCATGGGCGCCATCCCGGTCTCGATCATGATGGCGACGAACTGTTCCTCGAACTGTCGGGCCGTGCGGACGCCACGGTCGTCGGTGGTGTGCGGAATGGCGGCGCGGGGAGCGCGCCTGCGGCGGCGGGCGCGCCAGTTCGTCGCATGTTGCGCGCGGGCCGCGCGGTAGCCGTGCGGGCCGCCGTTCCTGGCGATCTCGCGGGTGACGGTGGACCTGGACCGTCCCAGCCGGCGGGCGATCTCCGCGTAGGCCAGGCCGGCCGCCAGCCCTTCGGCGATGCGGCGACGGTCCTCTGCGGTCAACCGGCCTCCTGCCACGTGATCCCCTCCCCGGGCCGCGCGCCCACGGGCGACGCGCCACCTGGCCATGCTGTTGCACTCAGCTACAAACTCATTGCACCAGTACAGGGCTGTCCACCTGCACCTATGAGTTTCGCGAGTTGTCCCATCCCGGAACAGACCCTAGCGTTTCTCCAGATCGAAGAGGAGAGTCATCATGGGAAAGGTCGTTCTCGTCACGGGCGCCTCCGCCGGCATCGGCAAGGCCACCGCACTCGAGCTCATCCGCGCCGGCCACATCGTCTACGGCGCCGCGCGGCGCGTACCCAAGATGGACGACATCCGCGACGCCGGTGGACACGTCCTGGCGTTGGACGCACGCCGTCCGGAGGACCTGGAACGCGTCATCGGCACCGTCGTCGAGGAGCAGGGCCGCATCGACGGTCTGGTCAACAATGCCGGCACCGTCCTGCACGGCGCGGCCGAGGACATCCCCATCGACCTGGCGCGCGACCAGTTCGAGGTCAACGTCTTCGCCCCGGCCCGGCTGACTCAGCTCGCCCTGCCGTACATGCGCGAGCAGGGGTCCGGCACGATCGTCAACGTCTCCTCCATCGGCGGCGAGATCGCGCTGCCGCTCGGCTGCTGGTACTACGCGAGCAAGCACGCGCTGGAGGCCTACTCCGACAGCCTGCGCATGGAGGTCGAGCCGTTCGGCATCGACGTCGTGATCGTCCAGCCCGGAATCATCAGGACCGAGTTCGAGGACCGCACGGCGCAAGACCTGCGCGAGATCTCCGGCACGACCGCGTACGGGCAGATGGCCGAAGCCATGGCCAAGCGCGCCGAGTCGCAGTTCGGCGAGAACAGCCAGGGCTCCGACCCCGGCGTGGTCGCCACCGCCATCCGGCAGGCCATCGAAGCGGACAAGCCCGAGACGCGCTACGCGGTCGGCTGGATGGCCGGCAAGCTCCTGGAGCTCAACAGGACGCTGCCGGACCGCGAGTTCGACAGGCTCGCCATGAACGCCGCGAAGTAGGCCCCGCGATGCCGCCTCACCATGCCTGGGACCTGTAAGACACGGTCACCGCTCGGCGCGGAACAGCCCGACGCCCACGTCGATCCCGCCGAGATCAGGCGGGAGATCGACCAGCTCGCCGCCGGGTTCGGCGGCTCGCGTCAGGCAGCTGACGCGGCCCCGGTGGTTCGTGCGTGCTCGCGCTGGCGTGGATTGAAGCCTCCGGGGCTGCAGGGGAGCGGCGGCCCGGCCGGCGGGGCCGGACAGGGGAGAAGCGGTCACGCGTTCGTGATGGCTCGCGGGCCGCGCGGCTCGGGGAAGGTGCCGCGGTGATGTTGATCTGCCCTAATCTCGTCGGTGTGGGAAGGCCGGAGTCAGGTGCAGAACATCACGGTACCGAATTGTGCGCCGTACTTGAACGCATCACCTATGCAGACGAGACCAGCGGCTACACGATCGCCCGGGTGGCGGCCGAGCGTTCCGGCGCGGATCTGCTGACCGTCGTCGGCCCGCTGCTGGGCGCGCAGGTGGGCGAGTCGCTGCGGCTGCGGGGCCGCTGGACCTCCCATCCCCGCTACGGCCGCCAGTTCGAGGTGTGGTCCTACACCACGGTGCTGCCGGCCACCGTGCAGGGCATCCGCCGCTATCTCGGCTCGGGGCTGATCAAGGGCATCGGCCCGAAGATGGCCGAGCGGATCGTCGACCATTTCGGCGTCGACACGCTGGAGGTCATCGAGCGGGAACCGCAGCGCCTGGCCGAGGTGCCGGGGCTGGGTCCCAAGCGGACGAAGATGATCGCCGCCGCCTGGGAGGAACAGAAGATCATCAAAGAGGTGATGATCTTCCTGCAGGGTGTCGGCGTGTCCACCTCGATCGCGGTGCGCATCTTCAAGCAGTACGGCGAGTCGTCCATCTCCGTCGTCAGGACCCAGCCGTACAAACTGGCCGACGACGTGTGGGGGATCGGGTTCAAGACGGCCGACACCATCGCCCAGGCGGTCGGCATCCCGCACGACAGCCCCGAGCGGGTCATGGCCGGGCTGCGCTACACGCTGTCGCAGGCCGCCGACGACGGCCACTGCTACCTGCCGGCCCCCAATCTGGTGGGCGACGCGGTCAAGATCCTGGAGGTGCCCGCCGACCTGGTGGCCGACTGCCTGGAGCAGCTGGTGGCGGCCGAGGGCGTGGTGCGCGAGCCGATCCCCGCCGGCGACAACGTGGTGCCGGCCGTCTACCTGCCGCCCTTCCACCGGGCCGAGCTGTCGCTGGCCTCCGGCCTGCGGGGCCTGCTGGGCAACGGCCACGACCGGCTCAAGGCGTTCGCCGACGTCGACTGGGAGCGGGCCGAGCAGTGGCTGCGCGGCCAGACGGGCGCCGAGCTGGCGGCCGAGCAGCGCCAGGCGGTGCGCCTGGCGCTGACGGAGAAGGTCGCGGTGCTGACCGGCGGGCCGGGCTGCGGCAAGAGCTTCACCGTACGCTCGATCGTGCTGCTGGCCAGGGCCAAGCGGGCCCGGGTGATCCTGGCCGCGCCGACGGGCCGGGCGGCCAAGCGCCTGGCGGAGCTCACCGGCCACGAGGCCACCACGGTGCACCGGCTGCTGCAGCTGCGGCCCGGCGGCGAGGCCACCTTCGACCGCGACAACCCGCTGGACGCCGACCTCGTCGTGGTCGACGAGGCGTCGATGCTGGATCTGCTGCTGGCCAACAAGCTCGTCAAGGCGGTCGCCCCCGGCGCGCACCTGCTGTTCGTCGGCGACGTCGACCAGCTGCCCTCGGTCGGCGCCGGCGAGGTGCTCAAGGACCTGCTGGCCGCCGAGGACGTGCCGCGCGTGCGGCTGACGCAGATCTTCCGCCAGGCGCAGGAGTCCGGCGTCGTGGTCAACGCCCACCGCGTCAACACCGGTCGTCACCCGGTCCTGGAGGGCATGGGGGACTTCTTCCTGTTCCCGTGCGAGGAGCCGGAGGAGATCGCGGCGCTGACGGTCGACGTGGTCGCCCGCCGCATCCCGCGCCGGTTCCGGCTCGATCCGCGCCGCGACGTGCAGGTGCTGGCGCCGATGCACCGCGGCGCGGCCGGGGCGGGCGCGCTCAACACCGCCTTGCAGGAGGCGCTGACGCCGGCCCGGGAGGGCATGCCGGAGCGCCGCTACGGCGGCCGCGTCTTCCGCGTCGGCGACAAGGTCACCCAGCTGCGCAACAACTACGACAAGGGCGCGGCCGGGGTGTTCAACGGCACGGTCGGCATCGTCACCGACATCCGTCCCGACGAGCACAAGCTGACCGTCCTGACCGACGAGGACGAGGCGGTCGACTACGCCTTCGACGAGCTGGACGAGCTGGCCCACGCCTACGCGGTCTCCATCCACCGCTCGCAGGGCAGCGAATATCCCGCGGTCGTCATCCCGCTGGCCACCAGCGCCTGGATGATGTTGCAGCGCAATCTGCTCTACACCGCCATCACGCGCGCCAAGAAGCTCGTCGTGATCGTCGGCTCGCGCCGGGCTCTGGCCCAGGCCGTGCGCACCAAAGGGGCGGGACGCCGGCACACCGGCCTCACCCACCGCCTCGCAACGCGCTGACCTGCGGTTGATCGCCCCCGCAGAAGTAATTGAAATGTGACCGAACTCTCCTAAATCATTCGTCGTCTTACAAGAAGGAGCATTATGGTTTTTGGGGTGCCTTTGGTGCCCTAGTGGGAAAGGACTGTCTTGAACGTTGCGCCTGCCTGGAGGAAGCCCGCCACCGCGTTCGCGCTGCTCACTGCGGCGGCGCTGACGGCCTCATGCTCCGGTGGCGCCCCCTCGGGAACACCCGACGCCCCCGAGGCCACCACCTCGGCCACCCCGCAGGCACCCACCATCAAGATCACCCCCGCCGAGGGCAGCGCCAAGGTCAGCCCGGAGAAGAAGATCACCGTCATGGCCTCCGGCGGCGCCCTGGAGGACGTGACCGTCGAGGGCGACGACGAGCCGGTCGAGGGCCGCTTCAACACCGACAGGACCAGGTGGGTCTCCAAGACGCCGCTCAAGCCGTCCACCGACTACACGGTCACCGCCAAGGCCGGCGTCACCTCCTCCACCAGCGACTTCACCACCGCCAAACCCGAGCGCGCGCTGCAGATCGTCGACGTCACCCCCAACGCCAAGGGCGAGACCCTCGGCGTCGGCGCGCCCATCATCGTGACCTTCAACCAGCCCGTCACCAGCAAGGCCGCCATCGAGCGCGCCCTCGAGGTGGAGGCGGAAAAGCCCGTCGACGGCGCCTGGCGCTGGGTCGCCGACAACAAGGTCATCTACCGCACCGCCAAATACTGGCCGGCCCACCAGAAGGTGAAGTTCCACGCCGACATCACCGGCGTCAAGGGCGGCAAGGGCCTCTACGGCGTCAAGGACTACACCGCGAACCTCAAGATCGGCGCCAAGCAGATCAGCAAGGTCGACGCCGCCAAGCACATGATGTACGTCTACAAGGACGGCAAGCGCGTCCAGACCATGCGCATCAGCGCCGGCATGGCCACCACCCGCGAATACACCACCACCTCCGGCGTGCACCTGACCATGGAACGTGCGAACCCCGTCCGCATGATCTCCCCGGGCCGCAAGAAGGGCGACCCCGGCTACTACGACGTCATGATCGACCACGCGGTGCGGATCTCCAACTCCGGCGAGTACGTCCACGCCAAGAACAACGTCTGGGCCCAGGGCGTGCGCAACGTCAGCCACGGCTGCATCAACGCCCGCCCCGACCAGGCCAAATGGTTCTACGACAACGTCCAGCGCGGCGACGTCGTCGAGATCAAGGGCACCGACCGCGAGCTAGAATGGAACAACGGCTGGGGCTACTGGCAGCTGTCGTTCTCCAAGTGGAAGAAGGGCAGCGCCCTGAAGGAGAAGACCTGACCTCCATGCACATCCGCAAGGGCCACGCCGGCGACGTCCCCGCCGTGCTCGCCATGTTCGACAGCGCCGTGGCCTGGCTGGTCTCGCAGGGCCGCACCGGCCAGTGGGGCAGCCGCCCGTTCACCGGCGACGACAAACGCACCCGGCAGATCGCCGGCTGGGCCGAAGGCGACGGCATGCGCATCGCCGAGGTCGCCGGCCGGCCCGCCGGCTGCCTGGTCGTCGGCGCCCCCCACGACTACGTCACCCCCGCCGCCGAGAGCGAGCTGTACGTCCAGTGCCTGGTCATCGACCAGGCCTTCGCCGGGCACGGCGTCGGCCGGGCCCTGCTCGACCACGCCTACGAGCAGGCCCGCGAGCTCGGCGTGAGCCTGCTGCGCGTCGACTGCTACGCCGGCGACGACGGCCGCCTGGTCGCCTACTACGAAAGCTGCGGCTTCACCCGCACGGCCCCCTTCACCGTGGGGGAGTGGCCGGGCATGCTCCTGCAGCGCCGCGTCACCTGAACGGCGGGCCGCCCTCTAGATTGCCGTCATGACTGTCGACGATCTCATCCCGTCCGCCGGTGAGTCGCCGCGAGCCTCGCGGCCGGTGACCCAGGCCGTGATCCTCGCCGGCGGGCAGGGCTCCCGCCTGCGCCCCTACACCGACACCCGGCCCAAGCCGATGGTCGAGATCCCCGGCACCGGCCTGCCCATCATCGGCCACCAGCTGGAATGGCTGGCGGCCGAGGGGGTGACCGACGCCGTCATCTCCTGCGGCTACCTGGCCGAGGTGGTGCTCGACTGGCTCGGCACGGCGCGCCTGCCCCTCACGGCCACCGCGGTGGTCGAGGCGGAAGCGCTCGGGCGCGGGGGCGGGCTGAAGTTCGCCGCCGCCGCACTGCCCCGCCCCGACGAGCCGTGGTACGCCACCAACGGCGACATCTGGACCCGCTTCGGCCTGCGCGCCATGGCGGCCTTCCATCACGAGCGCGACGCGCACGCCACGCTCGCCCTGGCCCGCCCCCGGCTGCCGTGGGGAACCGTCGACGTCGACCGTTTCGGCAACGTCCTGGACTTCGTCGAGGCCCCGCCCTCGCCCTATCCGGTCAACGCCGGCGTCTACGTCTTCTCCGCCTCGTTCGCCTCGATGCTCCCGGATCTCGGCGACCACGAGCGCAGCACCTTCCCGCGCCTGGCGCGGCAGCGCCGCCTGGCGGGGTACGAGTTGCCGCAAGGGGTGTACTGGCGCGCCATCGACACGGCCAAGGACCTGAACGAGGCCGCCGGGGAACTGGCCGCCTGGCGCTCCCGATCGTGAGGCTCGCCCGGTCACCGGCCCGCGGCGGCAGCCGGGCAGGAGACGTCCTTCGCCGGCAGGGTGCGGTGGCCGATCCGGCCGGCGATGAGGCCGTCGGCGCAGCTGTCGCCGAGGATGCCGTGGTTCCATCCCTCCACGGTGACGAACGCGGCCCTCCTGCCGAAGGCGCGGTGGGTGGCGAGGGCTCCGCCGAGGTCGGCGTGGGACTGACGGGGTCTTGGGGTGCGGGTTGTCGGCTTGATGTGCGCCGTTGCGCCTGCTCCATGCGGAGACGTCTGGGTCTGCTCAAGACGCCAGGGCCATGCTCCGGCAACGGCGCCGAGGTCCTCGCGATCACGACACAAGCAGGGGTGCCGGTAAGAAACGTGTCATGACCCCCAACCAAGCTTGACCGTCTTGCGGGACATGCGTTTCATGCGAACGCCTGTGAAACAGCCGCCGCGGGCTGACGCGTCCAGCGGAATATCGCGGCGAGAACTTCGGCCTGGACACCAGGAGGGCCGCTATCGAACCTTCCCGACCATCAGCCCTCATTGCGGTTGTGGAGGGTCGCCATGTGGAGTCCGGTCGCGTCCCACCATGCGATCACGAGGTGGCCGGCGTGGTCGCGGATGAGCGTGGGACGGGCGAACACGTCGCCGGCGGCGATGGGACGGGTCGTACAGCTGGTGCCGAGACACGAGATCAGCACAATGCTGGTCCCTTGCCGTCCGGCGACGAGGACTCGGCCGGATCGATCAAGGGAGACTGCCGGGGGCCGGTCGGGTGCCCGGCGCGGTGGGATGTGGGCGGGCGATGGGGAGTCGCGCCGAGTCGGTTCGCGCGCAGTCCGGGGATTGACAGCTCACGAGCGCGGGAGGGCCGTTTCTGCCTTCGTACAGCACCACGGGGCGCCCGTCGGGCCGTGTGATCACCTCGACGCCCTGGGCCCCTTCCCGGGAGACCTGATTGATCACGATGGGTTTCCGGCATTCGGTCAAGTCGCACGAATGGATGCTGAGCGTGCCTTTGTGCCGATGTGCCACCGCCGCGATGATTCGCCCGTTGGCTGACGCGGCGACGTCGACGATCGGCTCCGCGTCGACGTCCTGCGTGGTGGCCTTGGTCGTGTCCGTGCATCGCGGATCCCGGCAGGTCACCAGGGTCAACCCGGCCTTGTGGCCGGGCCGGTTCTTCTGATAGGCGATCACCGCGCGCCCATCGGAGCCCACGTCAGTGACCAGGGACGGGAACGTCCGGCCGGGGACCTCCAGATCAGTGCCGGGAACGCAACGGGCTCGGTGATCGCAAAGCCACGATGTGAGGTTCGGTTCTTGGATCCGCGCCACGAAGTAGCCGTCGCCGGGCCCGACGGAGACGTCGCCGAACACCTCACCTCCCGGGCTTTCCAACGTGGCCCAGCGATGCTCGCGGCAGCGGCGATCATCGCAGATCAGCTGTTTTTCGGCCGATACCAGCGAGGGACGGCCATCCCGGCCAACGACGAAGGCGTCGATGCCGTCGCGGTCGTAGTCCATCCAGGTCAGCCGGGTGTGGGTGACCCCCGAGCGTGGGTCGATGGTGTGCTCCCAATGGTCGCCGGTGGTGATCTCCCGCCAGGAAAGCGGGTTGAACACCGCCATCCCGGCCAGCAGCAGCCCTGGAAGCAGGAGCCCGCCGAGGGCGATGGGTGGTCGCGGTTGCCATGACTGTCCGGGGCCGGGCAGTCCATCGCGGAGGGCGGGCAACTCTCCCTCCGGCACCGCCTTGAGGAACAGTACGGCGAGCACCGCCCCTTGAACCGGGACGGTCAGCAGGAGGAGCGGAAGGCCGATAGCCGCGGCCGGCACGACATCGGCCGCCCGGTCGCTCATCCAGTACGCGCCCACGACCGCCAGCACCGGAAGGATCATGCCGGCGACCAGCGTTGCCGAGATCGCCAGGCGCTTGCCGGAGGCCACACTGAGGGCCCTGGCCAGGGCACCGACAAGCCCTTGTCGTTCCAGCACCACAGCGGGTATCGTCAGCGCGCCCTGAATCGCGACCAGACCCAGAAGGAGCACCACGAACACCCGGCCCGGGCCTGGCCCGGTCACGAGGCAGGACGAGATGAGCACAGCCGCGCCGGCCACGACACCGAGGATGACGAACCCGAGCAACGCGGGCCAGCGGGCCAGGCACGCCCGCAACGCTCCCGCCGGCGAGATCGGCCGGTTGAGGAGGCGACCGGCTGCAATGAGCGTGGTGGCGGAGACGACCAGCACGTTCGCGAACGCACCCACCGCTAGGCCCACGGCGGCTGAGAAGAGAAGCGCCGGTCCCGGCTGCCCGGTGTATCCCGGCCGGCCGTTGACGAGCGCCACCTGTTCACCGACGACCAGCGTCAACGCTGATCCGATCAGGAGGACCAGCGGGGCCAGGGTCAACACCACGGCTGTGACCATCGCGATCCATGCCCGTCGTACCAGGGTCATCGCCCCGCGGAGAGTTCCTGTGCGCCGGATGTCAGCACGCCACGGCCCATCGCCCATATCAGTCATTTGCCGACCATACGGTCCGTCGATTTACAACGGCTTATCGTGCGCGAATGCCCCTTCAGGAGGGTGTGCGTGCGGTGGTGGTCACTGCTTGCAGGCCGGTTCCAGCAGGTCCAGCACGCGTTTCACCTGGCGAGGGATGTGCCGGAGCTGGGCGCTGCGGCATAGAGGGCTCGAGCGGCAGGGTCTGACGCGGCGGGAACGGGGTGGTGGTTCGACATCGTGCCTCCTGCCACGGTGGTCGGTGGCCGAGCATGGTCGGTGCTGGGCCGGAAGCAGATTTCCGGCATCGAGTGGCCGCGTTGGTGGAGCCCGAGCGCGTGGGCGCGTACGGCCGGCGTCGGGACGGTGCGTGGGCCGTGCCCTGATACCCAGTAGCCTGCGGCCATGACTGAGATCCTGAGGCTGACGCCCGATGATGCCTTGGCGATGCTGCTGGAGGGCAACCAGCGCTTCGTCGCCGGTACGCCGGAGCACCCCAACCAAGATGCCGCCCGCCGCGCCGAGACCGCGCCGGCGCAGAGCCCGTTCGCGGTGCTGTTCGGGTGTTCCGATTCCCGGCTGGCCGCCGAGATCATCTTCGATCGGGGCCTGGGTGATCTGTTCGTGGTCCGCACGGCCGGGCACGTGGCCGGCACCGAGGTGCTGGGCAGCATAGAGTTCGGGGTGAGCGTGCTGGGCTGCCCGCTGGTCGTGGTCTTGGGCCATGAGTCGTGCGGGGCTATCGCGGCGGCCTGCGCCGCCGCGGACGGCGGCAGCACCCCGGCCGGGTTCGTCCGTGACGTCGTCGAGCGGGTGATGCCGAGCGTGCTGGCGGCCCGCGCCGCCGGACACGATCAGGGCGAGCAGATCCTGCATGAGCACATCCGACACAGCGCCGACCTGCTGCTGGAGCGCTCTCGCGTGCTGGCCGAGCGGGTGGCCGATGGCCGCCTGGCGGTGGTGGGCCTGTCGTATCGGCTGGCCGACGGCAGTGCGCGGCTGGTCGCCGCGCATGGCCTGAGCAGGGCTGCGGTCTAGAAAGGCGTCCGGGTGGCGGCCCCGGATTGCCCGGGCGAGCAGGGCATTGAACGTGCCCGGGCAGAGGGCTGGGCCCTGGGGGTGGTGGCGCTGCCAGGCTGCTCCACCTTGCGGGCGGGGCACCGGACCGTCATTGATCATCGTCGCGTCGCTGTGCGGATTGCGGCGGCAAACAGCAGTGGAAGGATGGCGAGGGTGACGGCAAGACCTGGTGACATCGACAGTGCGGCCGTGGACAGTGCGGCCATCGACAGGGCGGCCGGGGTGCTGCGCGGCGGAGGTCTGGTGGCCTTCCCGACCGAGACCGTCTATGGGCTGGGTGCCAACGCCGCCGACGGCGCCGCCGTCACGCGCGTCTTCCAGGCCAAGGGGCGTCCGCCCTCCCACCCGCTGATCGTCCACCTCGCCGACGCGGAGCAATTGGGCGACTGGGTGGCGGACGTGCCCGCCCCCGCGCGGCTGCTGGCCGAGCGCTTCTGGCCGGGGCCGTTGACGCTGGTGCTGCGGCGCGGCGGCCGGGTGCCCCTGGAGACGACCGGCGGCCTGGAGACGGTGGCCGTGCGCGTGCCCGCCCATCCTGTCGCGCTCGCGCTGCTGGCGGCTTTCGGCGGCGGCATCGCGGCCCCCTCAGCCAACCGCTTCGGCTCGGTCAGCCCCACCACGGCCGGCCACGTCCGCGCCGAACTCGGCGACGCCGTCGACGTCGTGCTGGACGGCGGGTCCTGCCAGGTCGGCGTCGAGTCGACCATCGTCGACGCCACGGGCGAGGCCCTGAGCATCCTGCGGCCCGGCGGAGTGACGCGCGAAGATCTGCAAGCGGCACTGGGGCGCCCGCTCGAGGTCCCCGCGACAAGCCACATCCGGGTGCCCGGCCAGCATCCCTCGCACTACGCGCCGCAGGCCCGGGTCGTCCTGGTCGCGCCCGACAAGGTGATCGCCGAAGCGGAACGTGCGCAGGAATCGGGGCACCAGGTGGGCGTCCTGCTTCCTGTCGCCTTCGCCGACGCCGAGGTGAAAGCGCACGCCGTGGTGGCGCTGCCCGCGTCGATGCCCGCCTATGCGCGCGAGCTGTACGCCTTCTTGCGCGAACTCGACCAGCGAGGCTGCGACCTCATCATCGCGTCCCCTCCGGCGGAGCAGGGGATGGGAGCCGCGATCGCCAACCGGCTGCGCCGGGCCGCAGGACCTCGGCCCGCCGTGTGAGCGGCACCGCGGCCCCTCTGTCTGACAATGACCGGCCGGGCAGACGTAGACGGGGTGTCGGGACTCTACTCACGAGTATTAGCGCTAAGCCCGGGTGGATCCGCACGTAGACGGCCTTACGAAGCCGGTCCGGCGTGTTTATCTAACAGTCGTTAGATATCCACGCCCCGAGGGAGCGCCGGGAGGACCACCGAGTCCGGCCCAGGCGTTCATCGTCCTGTCCTGCGCCCCCCATACGCGGGCATTTCGGGACCCGTGCTCTGCCACAATCCAGAGCCATGGCTGTTATCCAAGCGCACGAGTTGCTGCCGGACGGGCCCCGGATATTCGTGGCGGCCACCGCGGTATGGTCCGATCCGCCGTCGCCCGTCGCCCGTCGCCCGTCGCCCGTCGCCCGTCGCCCGTCGCCCGAACGCCGACGGCTTTGAGGTAGTCATTGCGGGCCGTGACCACCTGGACCTGCGAGACGCGGCTCGCACGCAGGCGTATCTGCGGGATGTGCGCCCGCAAGCGGTGGTGCTCGCCTTGAAATGGCTTCGGATCGGAAACCGGGGCGCCACGCGGGGTCAACCATCCGGGCGTGAGCCGGTGACACTTTGGACATCACGGCGGGCGTCGCGGCGGTTGGCGTGCACACTGGTGATCGTGACGGTCGTCAGGACCACGATGATGACGCCGAGTGAGACAAGGGTGGGGATGTCTGGGACCGCAGGCCAGATGCCGTGCGCCCAGTGCAGGAGGAGTTTGACCCCGATGAAACCGAGAATGACGCCGAGCCCGTGGTTGAGGTGCCGTAGCTTCTCCAGCACGCCCAGCAGCACGAAGTACAGCGCCCGCAGGCCCAGCAGGGCGAAGGCGTTGGTGGCGAAGACGAGGAAGGGGTCTTCGGTCACGCCGTACACCGCGGGCACCGAGTCAACCGCGAAGACGATGTCGGTGGCGAACACGGCCACGATGGCCAGCGCCAACGGGGTCAGGGCGCGTCGGCCCTGCTCGTGGACCATCAGGCGAGGGCCGCGGTAGTCGCCGGTGACCGGCATGAAGCGCCGCAGCAGGCGGACCGAGCGCATCGAGGAGATGTCCACCTCCTTCTCCTTGCCGCTTAGCGCGTCGGCGAGGATCTTCCCCGCGGTGACGATCAGGATCGCGCCGAACAGCAGGAACGCCCAGGTACCCCTCTGCAGCGCTGCCGCGCCCAAGGCGATGAAGACCGCGCGCAGCGCCAGTGCCCCGATGATGCCGTACAGCAGCACCCGCTGGGCCAGCTCGCGGGGCACCGCGAAGGCCGACAGCAGCAGCATGAACACGAACAGGTTGTCCACCGACAGCGACTTCTCCACCACGTACCCGGTGTAGAACTCCACCGACGCCTGCGATCCGAACGCACGCCACACATAGACGCCGAACAGCAGAGGAAGCGCCAGGTAGAAGACCGACCAGCCGACCGCCTCCCGCATCCGCACCTCATGCGGCCGCCGCGTCACGAGGAAATCCGCGCCCAGCAGCAGCGCGAGGCAGCCAACGGTGATCGCCCACAGCTGCGGCGAGCCGATCGTCTCCAGCGGAGCAGCCGTCATCAGACTGGTTGGGGCGGGCATGGAACCTCCTCGAACGCGACAGGGCTGTTCGAGGTCTCCTTCACCCACGACCGTGCGGGCGGCCGCCCGGGGACGAGGTCACGCCCGTACTGACCGGGTCGGCTCTTGGGAAGTACTCCCCTCGCCCTTCCAGGCTAGGCGAACCCCCTGGTCAGCTCCACTTCGGCGGCTCCCATGGTGATCGTCAAGCGTTTGACCGGCGCCGCGAGCTGGGCCGATAGTGGAAGGAGCACGCAAGGGGAGTACCCGCCATCCGGCATCCCGGTCGTCATCACGGTCTGCACGCCTGGACAGGCCCGGCGGGATGGCCCTCTGCCATCTTGCTCGCGGCCTGGCCGACGCGGCTGCAGAGGCGGAGGGTGCGGGAAGACCTTCGTCCTCGTGGCCGCATCTCCAGGCGAGGCCGAGGGGGAGTCCTTATGTCGATCAGCGTGCTGCTTGAGATCTTGGCGGGGATCCTGCTGATCTTTTCGGCGATCATCAGCGCCGCTGCGCTGTGGGTTCCACCGCGACGGTCCCACGCCGCCGTCCGCCGCCGCGCCGCCTCCCGCAGGCAGCCTGTCGAGGACCGCCCGGATTGGCCGGGAAGGCGTGGCTGACAAGAATGCCGAGCCTGTCAACCTGCCGAAGTGCCCACCGGACCGCCAGCGGCCGGGGACAGGAACCTGAAGCACGCCGCGCCGACGGTTCGTCGATGCCCGTCGTGGTGGCATCGCAGGCTTCGATCAGTCAGGGCCGGTGATCCGCCGGGCGACTGCCGCGGCTGCGCCGCCGAGCGTGATCCCGCTCGCCAGAGCGGCACCCAGTCGCCCAGCCGCACGTACGGCGTCTCCTCGACCGACGGCGGCACGTCCGCCACGAACGCCCCGCGTACTCGGGTGAGAACCAGGCCAGGCGCGCCGCGCGCGTCGAACGCCGCCGAGGTGCCTCTGCCTCTTGTTCGGCCTCGGCGCCGCTGCGCGTGTCAGGGCCTGCGACGGTACCGGCGAACAAGTCGATGAGCCATGCACGGGAACGGTGTTCTGGCTGGGATCACGCAGGTGGCGGCCCGGCACGACCGCGTACCGGTTGCGGCGGCCCTCACGTACCCGCTCCACGTAGCCCTCCTGCACCAGATCGGTGATGATCCCGTGCGCGGCGCGTTCGGTGATGCCGATGGTCGCGGCGATGTCCCGGATCCGCGCGCGGGGATTGCCGGCGAGGATCACCAGCACGCGGGCGTGGTTGGTCAGGAAGGTCCAGGTGGGCTCTCGGTCAGCCGCGCCTTCGGCGCCCACGATCTCCTCCGCCGGGTGGAAGTCGGAGCCTGACGACACCTGAACATTTTCAAGCGACATGTTCTTCAGGTGATCCATGCCCGAGGTTGAATCATGACCGGCCCAGGTGCACGGCGAGTGCGGCGGTTCAGCCGGGCTCGGCCTCGCCCGGTGGCTGTGGCGCGGCCGCCGGGCCTTGATGCTGCCTGCACGACCTGGATAGCCTCCTCCACCGACGCCTCGATGTGGAAGGCGGTCAACGGGCCGGTGACGGTCAAGATGCGCTCCAGGTGGTGGGGACGGCCGACAAGACCAGCGTGCTCTGCTGTTCCCGGCTCTGGCGCAGCAGCAGCAGCACCAAGATGCCGACGCCCATCGAATCGCAGAAGGTCAGCCCACTCAGGTCTACCATCAGCCCGGCCGACCGCGTCATCTCCCAAGCGTCCTTGAGCTGCCGGTGCAGCATCCTGGCATACGCGTAATCCAGCTCGCCCACCGCGCGCGCGAGGATGAAGTCCTCATGCAAACCGATGGAGACGGTGAACCGTTCCTCGGCACCATCGTCGGCGGCGCCGTTGACGCTGTCCTTGCCATCGGCGTTCATGAACCACCATCCTTGGCCTCACCCGGAAACGAGCACTGCGGTGCTGCCCCGGTAGCGAGCCGCAACACCATCGCGACTCCTTGGGATAAGGACACGTCCGATGGCCTTGCCGTTCCTGCGGGCCGACTCGTGGCCTTCCAGGGTGCGGTCGCGGATGAATTCGCGCTCCATCCCCGACAGCGCCGCCAGCACGGTGAACACCACGCCGGACGGGTCGTGGGCGCCTTGGAGTTCCCCCGTGAGGAACTCCAAGGCGACGCCCGCGGCGCGCAGCTGCTCGGCGAGTTCGGCCAGGGCCAGGCCGCGGCCGAGCCGTTTGTGCTCGTGCACGACCAGAGCGACGGCGATGCCGGAGGCGCGCATCTCGCGGGCCAGGGCCACAGCCCGCTCGAGTTCCGGGCGGCGGGTGGCGCCGTGGAGATCTTCTCGGAGAAGATCCGGCTCCACCCCGGCCGCCTTGAGGGAGTCCAGCTGAGTGTCCAGTGACTGGCGCACCGTCGAGGCGCGAGCGTAGCCGATCTTGGCCTGCCCGGATGTCTGAGTCCCGCCGGCGGGGCGGGGCAGCTCGACCCAGGCCGATCCGGGCTTGCGCAGCGCGGGGGTGGGCACGTTGAGCGCCTTGGCCAGCGCGGGCACCAGCCGGAAGCGGGCGGTGTGACACTGGGCGGCCACCTTGCCCCGGCTGTTTCACAGGCGAGGGCTCATGAAACACCGGCCGCCCCGCGGCGCGGGCCGCCGGCACGCTCGCCATCACCCGTTCGACGACGTCACGCGTGGGGCCGTGTGATCGCCCTGGTGAGCGACATGACTATCCCTTTCTCTCGTACTTGGTCTGCCCCCCGGTGGAGCTTGACCTTGTTGATCCGCTTGATGCTTCGGCATCTCCTCCAGTCGACCGTCGCTCCCGGCACGCATCCTGCCTGATCGGCGCCCTGTCCTCCCTCGGCGCCCGGCGGGCAGGCCGTCACGACCATCCCGTGGCCCTGCCCAGCGGGGAGTCGTCGCCCGGGCTCAGCGGCCCGGCCAGGAACACCGGCGCCTGCGCCATGAACCGCGGCCGCTCGCCCAGATGCTCCTGGGCGGCGTGCACCGTGAACGGATGCACCACGTACACGTCTCCCGGCAGGCCCGTCGCCGACTCCACCGGCCGTTCCCGCCCGGCCGCGTCCAGCAGCGGCCCCAGCTCGATCGGGTCAAGCACCCGCTCGTCCAGCAGCGCGGCCACCTCGCGCTGGGAGCCGGCCCGGATCCTGGTCGGCGCGTCACGCGGCCCCACCTCGGACAACAGCACCAGCAGCAGCAACGTCTGAGGACGCCCGCTCACCCCGTAGCCTCCGCCCGGCAGAACGGTGTTGGCGTCGATGTGCCAGCCGCGGTCATCGGCCGGCGCCACCCCCGGGAACCGCACCGGGATGTTGCCCGCGCTGCCGCGCGGCACCCACCGGCCGTGCCCGGCCACCGCGTCCAGCGCGGCGCGCAGCCGCTCACTGCCCATGATCTGCCCGAACGGCCCCTCACCGGTCAGGTCGGCGGTCCACACCACCGGCTTGGTCCACCCCGAAGGGTCGCCGGGCGACAGGCCGATGCGCTGCCACAGCAGCGCCCTGGCCGCGTCGCCCACCTCGCGCGGCACCACCGCCTCGACCTTGACGAACCCGCGCTCGACGAACGCCTCCACATCGATGACTCCCATGGCCGGCACGCTAGCAGCGCCGTCCAGCGCTTTTCCCCGCGGTCTTCGCCCCCGGACACGCACGAGCCCTCACGGGCCCTCAGGAGGGCTCACACGAGGGCTGGGCTCACACGAGGGCGAGCTGCGCCGCCCGAGGCTCGAGCGGCCGTGGCGGCGGCGCCCCGCAGGCCATCCCGTACACCTGGCACAGCTCGGCGATCTGCCCCGTGATGCGCTCCTCGTAGCCGGGGGAGGGCAGGCCCGCGCGGTCGTAGAGCTCCTCATAGCGCTCCACCAGGTGCGGATGCGCCCGCGCCAGCCACTGCGCGTACCACGCCCGGGTGCCGGGCGGCAGCCGCAGCACCACCGGCTCCACGGCCCTCGCGCCCGCCCCCGCGATGCGCCGCACCGTGGCCGTCAGCTGGTCGGCGGCGTCGCTGAGCAGCGGCAGCACCGGAGCCATCAGCACCCGGCAGTCCACGCCCGCCTCCACCAGCGCCGACACCAGCTCCAGCCGCGCCTGCGCGCCGGGCGCGCCCGGCTCGACCGCCCGCCGGATCCGCTCGTCGACGAACGCGATCGACACCGCCACCCGCGCCCCCGCCCGCGCCAGCAGCCCGGCGTCGCGCAGCACCAGCGCGCTCTTGGTGTAGACGGTGAACGGCACGCCCGCCCCGGCCAGCGCCGCGATCACGCCGGGCATCAGCCGGTAGGTCTCCTCGGCCACCTGATAGCAGTCGCCGCTGACCCCGACGGCCAGCTCCTGGCCGTCCCAGCGCGCCAGCTCCGCCCGCAGCCGCGCCACCGCGTTGGGCTTGACCACGATGCGCGTGTCGAAGTCGCCGCCCGCGTCCAGCCCCAGCCGCCGGTGCCCGGCACGGGCGCCGCACCCGAGACAGGCATGAGCACAACCACGGTAAGGGGACAGCGCCCACCTCTGAGCGATGCCCGCGGCCTGCGGCACCCGCTCGATCACCGTACGGGCCTGCAGCTCGTAGAAACCGCCGCGCACCACCGCGCGCCGCTCGATCAGCGGGCGATCGTCGGCGGCCTCAACCAGCGAAAGCGCATCCCAAGCCACACCCCCCAGTGGAACACGCATTCGACTGCGTTTTCAAGCGATTCCGCACACCCGCACACCCGCCCGCGCCCCGCCGACCCGACGCGCTGCCTC
>NZ_SMKO01000111.1 GCF_004348685.1 Nonomuraea deserti
CGAGGTGCTTTCCAGCGACGGCATGTCCATCGAGATGCGTGACACCGACGAGGACGTCTTCCGCGCCGCGGAGGAGCTCGGTATCGACCTGTCCCGGCGCGAGCCGAGCAGCGTGGAAGAAGTCTGAGGGGGAGATCGCACAAATGCTAGACGTCAACTTCTTCGACGAGCTTCGGATCGGGCTGGCGACGGCCGACGACATTCGTCAGTGGTCGCACGGCGAGGTCAAGAAGCCGGAGACGATCAACTACCGCACCCTCAAGCCGGAAAAGGACGGACTCTTCTGCGAGAAGATCTTCGGCCCGACCCGCGACTGGGAGTGCTACTGCGGCAAGTACAAGCGCGTCCGGTTCAAGGGCATCATCTGTGAGCGCTGCGGCGTCGAGGTGACCCGTGCCAAGGTGCGTCGTGAGCGGATGGGCCACATCGAGCTGGCCGCGCCGGTCACGCACATCTGGTACTTCAAGGGCGTTCCGTCGCGCCTCGGCTACCTGCTCGACCTGGCCCCGAAGGACCTGGAGAAGGTCATCTACTTCGCGGCCTACATGATCACGCATGTCGACACCGAGATGCGTGAGCGTGACCTGCCCTCGCTGGAGGCGAAGATCTCCGTCGAGCGGCAGCACATCGAGCAGCGCCGCGACGCCGACGTCGAGACCAGGCAGAAGAAGCTCGAAAGCGACCTGGCCGAGCTCGAGGCCGCCGGCGCCAAGGGCGACCAGCGTCGCAAGGTCCGTGAGGGCGCCGAGCGCGAGATGCGTCAGCTGCGCGATCGCGCCCAGCGCGAGATCGACCGGCTCGACGAGGTCTGGAGCCGCTTCAAGAACCTCAAGGTCCAGGACCTCGAGGGCGACGAGCTGCTCTACCGCGAGATGCGTGACCGCTTCGGCCGCTACTTCAAGGGCGGCATGGGCGCGCAGGCGATCCAGGAGCGCCTGGTGAGCTTCGACCTCGACGCCGAGGCCGAAAACCTGCGCGAGACCATCCGCAGCGGCAAGGGCCAGAAGAAGGCCCGCGCGCTCAAGCGGCTCAAGGTCGTGTCGGCGTTCCTCAACACGACCAACTCGCCGCGCGGCATGGTGCTCGACTGCATCCCGGTCATCCCGCCGGACCTGCGCCCGATGGTGCAGCTCGACGGTGGCCGGTTCGCGACCTCCGACCTCAACGACCTCTACCGCCGGGTCATCAACCGCAACAACCGGCTCAAGCGTCTGCTCGACCTCGGCGCGCCCGAGATCATCGTGAACAACGAGAAGCGGATGCTGCAGGAGGCCGTCGACGCGCTGTTCGACAACGGCCGTCGCGGTCGCCCGGTCACCGGGCCCGGCAACCGCCCGCTGAAGTCCCTGAGCGACATGCTCAAGGGTAAGCAGGGTCGTTTCCGGCAGAACCTGCTGGGCAAGCGCGTCGACTACTCCGGCCGTTCGGTCATCGTCGTCGGCCCGCAGCTCAAGCTGCACCAGTGCGGCCTGCCCAAGCAGATGGCGCTGGAGCTGTTCAAGCCGTTCGTGATGAAGCGGCTGGTCGACCTCAACCACGCCCAGAACATCAAGTCGGCCAAGCGGATGGTCGAGCGGGCGCGTCCCGTGGTGTGGGACGTCCTCGAAGAGGTCATCACCGAGCATCCCGTGCTGCTCAACCGCGCCCCGACGCTCCACCGCCTGGGCATCCAGGCGTTCGAGCCGCAGCTGGTCGAGGGCAAGGCCATCCAGATCCACCCGCTCGTCTGCACCGCGTTCAACGCGGACTTCGACGGCGACCAGATGGCCGTGCACCTGCCGCTGTCGGCTGAGGCCCAGGCCGAGGCACGCATCCTGATGCTCTCGACCAACAACATCCTCAAGCCGGCCGACGGCAAGCCCGTGACGATGCCCACCCAGGACATGGTCATCGGCCTCTACTGGCTGACCACCCAGAAGGACGGCGCGCTGGGCGAGGGCCGCGTGTTCGGCTCGATCGCCGAGGCGCAGATGGCCTTCGACCGCCGCGAGCTGGAGATCCAGGCGAAGATCCAGATCCGGCTGAAGGACGTCCTGCCGCCGCGTGACTGGGTCGCGCCCGAAGGCTGGGAGCAGGGCGACCCGATCCGGCTGGAGACGACGTTCGGGCGGTGCCTGTTCAACCAGACGCTGCCCGACAGCTACCCGTTCGTCGACTTCCAGGTCGGCAAGAAGCAGCTGTCCACGATCGTGAACGAGCTGGCGGAGACCTACCCCAAGATCGAGGTCGCCAACGCGCTCGACGCGCTCAAGGACGCCGGCTTCCGCTGGGCGACGCGCTCCGGCGTCACGATCTCGATCGAGGACGTCGTCGCGCCGCCCAACAAGACCGACATCATGGAGAGCTACGAGCGCCGGGCCGACAAGGTCCAGCGCGAGTACGAGCGCGGTCTGATCACCGACGAGGAGCGCCGTCAGGAGCTCATCGAGATCTGGACGCACGCGACGGCCGACGTCGAGACCGACATGGTCACCGCCTTCCCGGCGACCAACCCGGTCTGGATGATGGTCAACTCCGGCGCCCGCGGTAACAAGATGCAGGTCCGGCAGATCGCCGGCATCCGCGGCCTGGTGTCCAACACCAAGGGTGAGACGATCCCGCGGCCGATCAAGGCCTCGTTCCGCGAGGGCCTGTCGGTGCTGGAATACTTCATCTCCACCCACGGCCAGCGGAAGGGTCTCGCCGACACCGCCCTGCGTACCGCCGACTCGGGCTACCTGACCCGTCGTCTGGTGGACGTCGCGCAGGACGTCATCGTGCGCGAGATCGACTGCGGCACCGACCGCGCCGTCCCGCTGCACGTCGGCGAGCGCGACGCGACCGGCAACCTGGTCAAGGCCGAGAACGCCGAGTCCAACGTGCACGGCCGCATCCTGGCCGAGGACGTCGAGGTCGACGGCAAGGTCATCGTCCCCGCGGGTGTCGACATCAACGACAACCACGTGGCGGCCCTGGTCGAGGCGGGCGTCGAGACGGTCCGCACCCGCAGCGCGCTCGTCTGCGAGGCCAAGATCGGTGTCTGCGCGACCTGCTACGGCCGCTCGCTGGCCACCGGCAAGCTCGTGGACGTCGGCGAGGCGGTCGGCATCATCGCCGCCCAGTCGATCGGTGAGCCCGGCACGCAGCTGACGATGCGTACGTTCCACACCGGTGGTGTGGCCGGCGCCGACATCACCCACGGTCTGCCCCGTGTCACGGAGCTGTTCGAGGCGCGCATCCCCAAGGGTGTCGCCCCGATCTCCGAGGCCGAGGGCCGGGCTCGCATCGACGAGACCGACAAGACTAGGAAGGTCGTGATCACCCCCGACGACGGCTCGGAGGAGATCGCCTACCCGGTGTCGATGCGGTCGCGCCTGCTCGTGCAGGACGGCCAGCGTGTCACGGTCGGCCAGCAGCTGGTCGCCGGTGCGGTCAACCCCAACGAGGTGCTGCGCATCCTCGGCCCGCGGGCCGTGCAGCTGCACCTGGTGGCGGAGGTCCAGCAGGTCTACCGCTCGCAGGGCGTGTCGATCCACGACAAGCACATCGAGATCATCGTGCGGCAGATGCTCAAGCGCGTGAACGTGCTGGAGTCCGGTGACACCGACCTGCTGCCCGGCGAACTCGTCGAGCGTCCGCGCTTCGAGCAGATGAACCGCGAGACGGTGGCGGAGAGCGGCTCCCCGGCCGCCGGCCGTCCGGTGCTCATGGGCATCACGAAGGCGTCGCTCGCCACCGAGTCGTGGTTGTCGGCGGCCTCCTTCCAGGAGACGACCAGGGTCCTGACGGACGCGGCGATCCACGCCAAGTCCGACTCGCTCCTGGGCCTGAAGGAGAACGTCATCATCGGCAAGCTCATCCCCGCGGGCACCGGCATGCCGCAATACCGCAACATCCGGGTGGAGCCGACCGAAGAGGCCAAGGCGGCCATGTACACCGTCGGCGGTTACGACGGTTCGGCGGCCGACTACACCTTCGGCACCGGCAGCGGCGAGGCCGTGCCGCTGGAGGAATACGACTTCGGCCAGTACAACCGGTGACGTCCTAGTCAACGGCAGCGAACGCGCCCGGGTCTCCGATCAGGAGGTCCGGGCGCTTCGCGTCTCCGGTCCCCGGCCCGGCTCTGGGTGCTCGGGGCGGGGTCCCGGTCTTCGGCCCGGTTTCGACGATCGGGGCGGTTCCGGTCATCGCCGGGCGGCCGGTGCCGGATGCGGGGTGCCCGCCTGGCCACGGAGACGGCCCACAGAGCGCCGTAGCGGCGCTGTGCCACGTGCGGGTCAGAGGGCGTCTCCCTGGAGGCCCTGAGCCCTGTACGGCGTCCGGGGTGGCGCCGGCGCCGCCGTACCGGAAGAAGGGGTCGATGTTGACCCGGCACGGGGACGAACACGCCGGTCCGGGGGACGAGAAGGTCTGCGGGCCTATATCATGGTCGCGGAGCTGTAGATGGGCTGGATGAAATAGGCCCCGGCGATCCGGAGTGGCAAGGCCTGTCCGCCTTGTCGCGCCGTTTTGACGTGTCGCATGGGTCTGGGTAGTCTTGGACATCGTGCCCGTCTCTATGCGGGCTCTCGACCGTGCGCTCAATTGCGAGCGCGGGACGGCTTCCTGGCTCGTAATCCTCGCGGACGTGTCTGTGTGAATAGCGCGACACGCCCGACCGCGGGGGCACCGGGACAGCGAAAGACCAGCAGGTCATGACACCGGCAGAACCTGCACTTGCACCACAACTGACGTAACACCGGCCAAGGCACGAAACGGAGTGGCAGTGCCCACTATTCAGCAGTTGGTCCGCAAGGGCCGGCAGGACAAGGTCGCCAAGACCAAGACTCCTGCCCTCAAGGGGAGCCCTCAGCGGCGCGGCGTGTGCCAGCGCGTCTACACCACCACCCCGAAGAAGCCCAACTCGGCACTGCGCAAGGTGGCCCGCGTTCGGCTCACGAACGGCATCGAGGTCACGGCCTACATCCCCGGTGTGGGTCACAACCTGCAGGAGCACTCCATCGTGCTCGTGCGTGGCGGTCGTGTGAAGGACCTGCCTGGTGTTCGCTACAAGATCATCCGCGGCTCGCTCGACACCCAGGGTGTCCGCAACCGCAAGCAGGCCCGTAGCCGCTACGGCGCGAAGAAGGAGAAGAGCTAATGCCTCGTAAGGGTTCTCCTGGCCGTCGTCAGCTCATGGCTGACCCGGTTTACAGCTCGCCGCTGGTGACCGCCCTGATCAACAAGGTGCTCCTGGACGGCAAGCGCTCCATCGCGCAGTCCATCGTCTACGGCGCCCTCGAGGGCTGCAGGGAGAAGACGGGCAACGACCCGGTCGTCACCCTGAAGCGCGCGCTCGACAACGTCAAGCCGACCCTCGAGGTCCGCAGCCGTCGCGTTGGTGGCGCGACCTACCAGGTGCCGGTCGAGGTGCGCGCGGCGCGCAGCACCACCCTGGCCCTGCGCTGGCTGGTGCAGTACTCCCGCGCCCGCCGCGAGAAGACCATGACCGAGCGCCTCATGAACGAGCTCCTCGACGCCAGCAACGGCCTCGGGGCGAGCGTCAAGAAGCGCGAGGACACGCACAAGATGGCCGAGTCCAACAAGGCCTTCGCTCACTACCGCTGGTAGGCAGCGCGGCGCGCTGGTTGCCGGCCTGGAGCCGTCACCCTGGTGGCGACTCGCCGAAGGACAACCGTAGGCCCTTGCAACTGAGGGGGCGGGGAAGCTTGCTTTCCCCGCGGATAAACGACCGTAGGCCCTAGCAGTTGTAGGGGGCGTGCGGGGGGCCCAGCCCTCCGCAGGAGAGGACGCGAGAGAAGTGGCCACCACGACCGCTCTTGACCTGGCCAAGGTCCGCAACATCGGGATCATGGCCCATATCGACGCGGGCAAGACCACCACGACTGAGCGCATCCTGTTCTACACCGGCATCAACTACAAGCTCGGTGAAGTCCACGAGGGCGCTGCCACGATGGACTGGATGGAGCAGGAGCAGGAGCGCGGCATCACGATCACGTCTGCCGCGACGACCTGTGAGTGGCTCGGTCACACCATCAACATCATTGACACCCCCGGGCACGTCGACTTCACCATCGAGGTGGAGCGTTCGCTGCGTGTCCTCGACGGCGCCGTCGCCGTGTTCGACGGTGTGGCAGGTGTCGAGCCGCAGTCAGAGACGGTGTGGCGACAGGCGGACCGCTACAACGTCCCGCGCATCTGTTTCGTCAACAAGATGGACCGCGTCGGCGCTGAGTTCCACCGCTGCGTCGACATGATGATCAGTCGTCTGGGCGCCGCCCCGGCTGTCATCCAGCTCCCCTGGGGCGTCGAGGCCGACTTCAAGGGCGTCATCGACGTCATCAAGATGAAGGGCCTGATCTGGAGCGCCGAGGCCGCCAAGGGCGAGATGTACGAGACCGTCGACCTCCCGGCCGACCACGCCGAGGCCGCTCGCGAGTGGCGTGACAAGCTCATCGAGACCGTCGCCGAGAACGACGACGAGCTGATGGAGCTCTACCTCGAGGGCACCGAGCCCAGCGAGGAGCAGCTGGTCGCGGCCATCCGCCGCGCGACGCTGGCGAGCGCCATCAACCCTGTGCTGTGCGGCACCGCGTTCAAGAACAAGGGCGTGCAGCCCCTGCTCGACGCGATCGTCGCCTACCTGCCGGCGCCGACCGACATCCCGGCCTTCAAGGGCCACGCGGTCGGCAACGAGGACAAGGTCATCGAGCGTCACGCCGACCCGACCGAGCCGTTCTCCGCCCTGGCCTTCAAGATCGCCAGCGACCCGCACCTGGGCAAGATCACCTACATCCGCATCTACTCGGGCACGCTCGAGTCCGGTTCACAGGTCGTCAACTCTGTGAAGGGCAAGAAAGAGCGGATCGGCAAGATCTACCAGATGCACGCCAACAAGCGCGAAGAGCGCCCGACGGCGATCGCCGGCCAGATCGTCGCGGTCATGGGCCTGAAGGACACCACGACCGGCGACACCCTGTCCGACCAGTCCAACCAGGTCGTGCTCGAGTCGATGACGTTCCCGGCTCCGGTCATCAACGTCGCCATCGAGCCCAAGACCAAGGGCGACCAGGAGAAGCTGTCGACCGCCATCCAGCGGCTGGCCGAGGAGGACCCGTCCTTCCAGGTCCGCCGTGACGAGGAGACCGGTCAGACGGTCATCTGGGGCATGGGCGAGCTTCACCTGGAGATCCTCGTCGACCGCATGCGTCGCGAGTTCAAGGTCGAGGCCAACGTCGGCCGCCCGCAGGTCGCCTACCGCGAGACCATCCGCCGCAAGGTGGAGAAGATCGACTACACCCACAAGAAGCAGACCGGTGGTTCCGGCCAGTTCGCGCGGGTGATCATCAACCTCGAGCCGCTGGGCGAGGGCAACGACGGCTACGAGTTCGAGAACAAGGTCACCGGTGGCCGGGTCCCGAGGGAATACATCCCCTCGGTCGACGCGGGCGCCCAGGAGGCCGCCGAGTTCGGCGTGCTGGCCGGTTACCCGATGGTCGGCGTGAAGGTTACGCTGACCGACGGTGCCGCGCACGACGTCGACTCCTCGGAAATGGCCTTCAAGATCGCCGGATCGATGGCCTTCAAGGAGGCCGCTCGTAAGGCGGACGCCGTGCTTCTCGAGCCGATGATGGCCGTCGAGGTCACCACGCCCGAGGACTACATGGGTGACGTCATCGGTGACCTCAACGGTCGCCGCGGGCAGATCCAGGCGATGGACGAGCGGGCCGGCGCCCGTGTCGTCGAGGCGCTCGTGCCGCTGTCTGAGATGTTCGGCTACGTGGGTGACCTGCGTAGCAAGACGCAGGGGCGCGCGAGCTACAGCATGCAGTTCGACTCCTACGCGGAGGTGCCTCCGGGCATCGCCAAGGAGATCGTCGCGAAGGCCCGGGGCGAATAGTTCCTGGTCCGGTCCCCACGGGGGCCGAGCCAGGACCTCTGTCCTGGTCCCTGGCAGGGTGGTGAGAGCCACCCCGCCGCCAAGGGGTTCGGGAGCTCCCGGGCCCAAGTGTGCAGACGAAAGTCAGTCAGATTCTCAAGGAGAGAACCAGTGGGCAAGGCCAAGTTCGAGCGGAACAAGCCGCACATGAACATCGGCACCATTGGGCATATCGACCACGGTAAGACCACACTGACCGCGGCGATCACCAAGGTGCTCCACGACCGTTTCCCCGAGCTGAACGCCGCGACGCCGTTCGACAAGATCGACAAGGCGCCGGAGGAGAAGGCTCGCGGCATCACGATCTCGATCGCGCACGTCGAGTACCAGACGGAGAAGCGTCACTACGCGCACGTTGACTGCCCGGGTCACGCCGACTACGTCAAGAACATGATCACCGGTGCCGCTCAGATGGACGGCGCCATCCTCGTGGTCGCCGCCACCGACGGCCCGATGCCGCAGACGAAGGAGCACGTCCTCCTGGCCCGCCAGGTCGGCGTCCCCTACATCGTCGTGGCCCTCAACAAGGCCGACATGGTCGACGACGAGGAGATCCTGGAGCTGGTCGAGCTCGAGGTCCGTGAGCTGCTCTCCGCTCAGGAGTTCCCCGGCGACGACCTGCCCGTCGTCCGCGTCTCCGCGCTCAAGGCTCTCGAGGGCGACGAGAAGTGGGCCGACAGCATCGTCGAGCTGATGAACGCCGTCGACGAGAACGTCCCCGAGCCGCCGCGTGAGACGGACAAGCCGTTCCTCATGCCGGTCGAGGACGTCTTCTCGATCACCGGTCGCGGCACGGTCGTCACCGGCCGTATCGAGCGCGGTGTCGTCAAGGTCAACGAGCAGGTCGACATCATCGGCATCAAGCCGGAGAAGACGACCACCACCGTCACCAGCATCGAGATGTTCAACAAGATGCTCGACGAGGGTCACGCGGGCGACAACGCCGCGCTGCTGCTCCGCGGCATCAAGCGCGACGAGGTCGAGCGCGGCCAGTGCATCATCAAGCCGGGCACGACCACCCCGCACACCGAGTTCACCGGCCAGGTCTACATCCTGTCCAAGGACGAGGGCGGCCGCCACACGCCGTTCTTCAACAACTACCGCCCGCAGTTCTACTTCCGTACGACGGATGTGACCGGTGTGGTGAACCTCCCCGAGGGCACCGAGATGGTCATGCCGGGCGACAACACCGAGATGCGCGTTGAGCTGATCCAGCCCATCGCCATGGAGGAAGGCCTCAAGTTCGCGATCCGTGAGGGTGGCCGCACCGTCGGCGCCGGTCGGGTCATCAAGGTCATCAAGTAGCTTGACCGCTGGGGCGGCGGTCGGCCCCGGATTCGGGACCGACCGCCGCGCCACGTCGCAGACTCCGCGCAAAAGCGCCGTGATCCAGCAGTAGCTTCGGCCGAGTGACCGAAGTCGCTGCCGGATCACGGAAGAAAAGGCAGACCGACTTCGTCTGCCTCGTGGGGTCACGCAGGTCCTGACCTGCAGTGAAGGAAGCGGCACAAGGCCGCACGATACTTTTCCAGACGACAGCGAAGGACACCGAGGCCACTATGGCGGGACAGAAGATCCGCATCCGGCTTAAGGCCTATGACCACGAGGTCATCGACAGCTCGGCCAAGAAGATCGTCGAGACGGTGACGCGGACTGGCGCGAAGGTCGCAGGCCCGGTGCCGCTGCCGACCGAGAAGAACGTGTACTGCGTCATCCGCTCGCCGCACAAGTACAAGGACAGCCGCGAGCACTTCGAGATGCGCACGCACAAGCGGCTGATTGACATCATCGACCCGACCCCCAAGACGGTCGACTCGCTCATGCGACTCGACCTCCCCGCGGGTGTCGACATTTCGATCAAGCTCTGAGGGAACGCACTGACATGGCTAAGACGATCAAGGGCGTCCTGGGCAAGAAGCTCGGCATGACCCAGGTCTTCGACGCGGACAACCGGATGGTGCCGGTGACCGTGGTCGAGGCCGGTCCGTGCGTGGTGACCCGCGTCCGCACTCCCGAGAAGGACGGCTACTCCGCAGTCCAGCTCGGCTTCGGGCAGGTCGACCCACGGAAGGTCAACAAGCCGCTCGGCGACTACCTGCGTAAGCACGACATCACCCCGCGCCGTTACTTCGCGGAGATCCGCACCGACGACGCGAACGACTACACCCTGGGCCAGGAGCTGCTGGCCGACACCTTCGAGGCGGGCCAGTTCGTCGACGTGACGGGCAAGAGCAAGGGCAAGGGCTTCGCCGGTGTCATGAAGCGGCACGGCTTCGGTGGTCTGGGCGCGTCGCACGGTACGCAGCGCAAGCACCGTTCGCCGGGTTCCATCGGTGGCTGCGCCACCCCGGGCCGCGTTTTCAAGGGTCTGCGCATGGCTGGCCGGATGGGTAACGTCCGCACCACTGTGCAGAGCCTGAAGGTTCACTCCGTGGACGCCGAGAAGGGTCTCGTCCTGATCAAGGGTGCGATCCCCGGCGCCAACGGAAGCCTCGTCCTCGTCCGCACCGCTGCCAAGAAGGGGGCTGCGAAGTGACAAGCATTGACGTCCTCGACGCCAGCGGTGCCAAGACCGGCACGGTCGACCTGCCCGAAGACATCTTCGGCGCCAAGGTCAACGTTCCGCTGATCCACCAGGTGGTCGTGGCCCAGCTCGCCGCTCGCCGGCAGGGCACCCACAAGGCCAAGACCCGTGGTGAGGTCTCCGGCGGCGGCAAGAAGCCGTACCGGCAGAAGGGCACCGGCCGGGCCCGCCAGGGTTCGACCCGCGCTCCGCAGTTCGCCGGCGGTGGCATCGTCCACGGACCGGTGCCGCGCGACTACTCGCAGCGCACGCCCAAGAAGATGAAGGCCGCCGCGCTGCGTGGCGCCCTGTCCGACCGGGCCGGTGGCGGTCGCGTCCACGTGGTCAGCTCGCTGGTCTCGGGCGAGACGCCCAAGACCAAGGCCACCCTGGACGCCCTGCGCAAGATCACCCAGGCTCCTCGCGTCCTCGTCGTGGTCGACGAGAACGACGAGCTGACCTGGCTGAGCCTGCGCAACGCTCCCGAGGTCCACCTGCTGGACGCGGGGCAGCTCAACACCTACGACGTGCTCGTGCACGACGACGTGGTCTTCACCCAGGAGGCGTACGACCAGGTCGTGGCGCGGCTGAGTGGCGGGAAGGAAGACGCCTGATGGAGAAGATCGCCGACCCGCGCGACATCATCATCAAGCCGGTGGTCTCTGAGAAGAGCTACGGCCTGATCGACGAGAACAACAAGTACACGTTCCTGGTGAAGAAGACCGCGAACAAGACTCAGGTCAAGATCGCTGTCGAGCAGATCTTCGGGGTCAAGGTCACCAGCGTGAACACCATCAACCGGCAGGGCAAGCGCAAGCGCACCCGCACCGGTTACGGCAAGCGTCCCGACACCAAGCGCGCGATCGTGAGCCTGGTCGAAGGCGATCGGATCGACATTTTCGGTCAGATCGGCTGACCCGCGGGGGGCTCTGCCCCCCGCGATCCCTCCGGCGTCGCCTTCGGCGACATCGGCTGGGCGCTTCGCACGATTGAAATAAGAGATCCAGAATCCTCTGGATTCTGGATTCCGACGAAGGATGAACGAAAAAGATGGGCATCCGTAAGTACAAGCCGACGACTCCGGGTCGCCGCGGGTCGAGTGTCTCGGACTTCTCCGAGATCACCCGCAGCACGCCCGAGAAGTCGTTGCTTGCGCCCCTTCACAGCAAGGGCGGCCGCAACGTACACGGCCGAGTCACCGCTCGCCACCAGGGCGGCGGTCACAAGCGCGCCTACCGGATCATCGACTTCCGTAGGCATGACAAGGACGGCATCCCGGCCAAGGTCGCTCACATCGAGTACGACCCCAACCGCACCGCCAATATCGCTCTGCTGCACTACGCCGACGGCGAGAAGCGCTACATCATCGCGCCGACCGGCCTGAAGCAGGGCGACCGCATCGAGAACGGCCCCTCCGCCGACATCAAGCCGGGCAACTGCCTGCCGCTGCGCAACATCCCGACCGGTACCTTCATCCACGCGGTGGAGCTCCGTCCGGGTGGTGGCGCCAAGCTGGGCCGTTCCGCGGGCGCCCAGATCCAGCTGCTCGCCAAGGAGGGCCAGTACGCCACGCTGCGTATGCCGTCCGGTGAGATGCGCATGGTCGACGTGCGCTGCCGGGCCTCGGTGGGTCAGGTGGGCAACGCCGAGCAGGCCAACATCAACTGGGGCAAGGCCGGCCGTATGCGGTGGAAGGGCAAGCGCCCCACCGTTCGCGGTGTCGCCATGAACCCGGTCGACCACCCGCACGGTGGTGGTGAGGGCAAGACCTCCGGTGGTCGCCACCCGGTGAACCCGAAGGGCAAGCCCGAGGGCCGCACCCGCCAGGCCAACAAGGCCAGCGACCGGCTGATCATCCGTCGGCGGAGCAAGAGGAAGAAGCGGTAGGAGCAGCCGAAATGCCACGTAGCCTTAAGAAGGGTCCCTTCGTGGACGACCACCTTCAGAAGAAGGTGGACGCCCAGAACGAGAAGGGCAGCAAGAACGTCATCAAGACGTGGTCGCGGCGCTCCATGATCGTTCCTGACATGCTCGGGCACACGATCGCCGTTCACGACGGCCGCAAGCACGTCCCGGTGTTCATCACCGAGTCGATGATCGGTCACAAGCTCGGAGAGTTCGCTCCCACGCGTACGTTCCGCAGCCACGTCAAGGAAGACCGCCGCAGCCGGCGGTAAGCGTCCCGGAAGTAGGAGAAAGCGATGGAAGCCAGGGCTCAGGCGCGGTTCGTCCGTGTCACGCCCCTCAAGGCCCGCCGCGTGGTGGACCTTATTCGCGGGCTGCCCGCTTCGGAGGCGCAGGCCGTGCTGCAGTTCGCTCCCCAGTCGGCGAGCGAGCCGATCTTCAAGGTGCTCAGCAGCGCCATGGCCAACGCTGAGCACAATTTCGATCTCGACCCCAGCACGCTCGTCGTGAGCCGGGCGTGGGTCGACGAGGGCCCGACGCTGAAGCGGTTCCGTCCGCGCGCACAGGGTCGTGCCTATCGGATCAACAAGCGGACGAGCCACATCACCGTGATCGTGGAGTCCCGCGAGCCGAAGGGAAGGACCCGATAGTGGGCCAGAAGGTTAACCCGCACGGGTTCCGCCTCGGCATCACGACCGACTTCAAGAGCCGGTGGTACGCCGACAAGCTGTACAAGTCGTACGTCGCAGAGGACGTCTCGATCCGCCGCATGCTGCAGAAGGGCATGGAGCGGGCCGGCATCTCCAAGGTGGAGATCGAGCGCACCACCGACCGCGTGCAGGTGGACATCCACACCGCGCGGCCCGGCATCGTGATCGGCCGGCGCGGAGCCGAGGCGGACCGCATCCGCGGCGACCTGGAGAAGCTGACCAAGAAGCAGGTCCAGCTCAACATCCTCGAGGTGAAGAACCCGGAGATCGACGCCCAGCTCGTCGCGCAGGGCGTCGCCGAGCAGCTGTCGAGCCGTGTCTCGTTCCGCCGCGCCATGCGCAAGGCGATGCAGTCGGCCATGAAGTCCGGCGCCAAGGGCATCCGTGTCCAGTGCTCCGGCCGTCTGGGCGGCGCCGAGATGTCGCGGTCGGAGTTCTACCGCGAGGGCCGCGTGCCGCTGCACACCCTCCGCGCGGACATCGACTACGGCTTCTACGAGGCCCGTACGACCTTCGGCCGCATCGGTGTGAAGGTCTGGATCTACAAGGGCGAGGCTCCGACGAGCCGCGCCGAGCGCGAGGCGGCCGCCGCCGGCGCTCGTGCCGGCCAGCGTCGTGACCGTGACGACCGTCGTGGTGGCGGTGACCGTCCGCGTCGTGGCGGCGGTGACCGTCCGCGTCGTGGCGGTGGCCGTGGCGACCGTGACCGCGCCCCCCGCACCGAGTCCCAGGCGGCACCCGCCCAGGGGACTCCCGAGACCGGCCCGGCTGCGCAGCCGGGTGCTGAAGGGAGCTGACCATGCTGATCCCGCGCAGGGTCAAGCACCGCAAGCAGCACCGGCCCGACCGCAGCGGCGCCGCCAAGGGCGGCACCAGGGTCGTGTTCGGCGAGTTCGGCATCCAGGCGATTGAGCACTCCTACGTGACCAACCGCCAGATCGAGTCCGCCCGTATCGCCATGACCCGTCACATCCGCCGTGGCGGCAAGGTGTGGATCAACATCTACCCCGACCGTCCGCTCACGAAGAAGCCGGCCGAGACCCGCATGGGCTCCGGCAAGGGCTCGCCGGAGTGGTGGGTGGCCAACGTCAAGCCCGGACGCGTGATGTTCGAGCTGTCGGGCGTGGCGGAGTCGGTCGCTCGCGAGGCGCTTCAGCGTGCGATCCACAAGCTCCCGATGAAGTGCAAGATCGTTAAGCGCGAAGTGGGTGAGGCCTGATGTTCGCTTCGCGAACCACAAGCTCCCGATGCTGCGCTTACTCAACATGCAAGATCGTTAAGCGTGAAGTGGGTGAGGCGTGATGGCTAAGGGCCTGACCGCCGGAGAGCTGCGGCTCGAGGACGAGGAGACCCTCGTCCAGAAGCTGAAGGAGGCGAAGGAAGAGCTGTTCAACCTTCGTTTCCAGTCGGCTACCGGTCAGTTGGAGAGCCACGGGCGGCTGCGGGCCGTCCGCCGCGAGATCGCCCGTATCTACACCGTGATGCGCGAGCGCGAGCTCGGCATCGTCACGGTCGAGAAGGAGACGAGCGATGGCTGAGACCGAGACCACCGAGACCACGGAGACGAAGGACGCGCGGAACTTCCGCAAGGTCCGTGAGGGCCTCGTCGTCAGCGACAAGATGGACAAGACCGTCGTCGTCGCCGTCGAGGACCGCGTCAAGCACCGCCTGTACGGCAAGGTCATCCGCCGTACGACGAAGTACAAGGCGCACGACGAGGCCAACGCCTGTGGCGTGGGCGACCGCGTGCTGCTCATGGAGACCCGCCCCCTCTCCGCCACCAAGCGGTGGAGGGTCGTGGAGATCCTCGAGAAGGCGAAGTAACACTCCTTCTCGGATATACCGCGCCTCGTGGGGGCTCTCGGAGCCCCCATGACGGCGTCCAAGGACGCGGGGCCGCCAGGCCTCGCGTCGCCTGCGGTGCGGCCCTCCACGGAGGGTTGTGGCCGGGGGAACAAGACAACAGCAGGTTCCGCCAGGCTCACGCGGAAGCTCGCTTCCGCGGCCTCTTGACGTCGGGGCGCGAAGCACGACCTGGGGAGTAGCGGGAGTTTCTCCCGCGATCCTCCACAGAAGCGTGCGAAGCACCGACAAAGGGCCGCGGGGCAGCCCTCCGCGTGAGAACCGGCGCGACTAACAGGAGTGAAAGTGATCCAGCAGGAGTCGCGGCTCAAGGTCGCCGACAACACGGGTGCCAAGGAGATCCTCTGCATCCGTGTTCTCGGTGGCTCGGGCCGACGCTACGCCGGTATCGGCGACATCATCGTCGCCACTGTCAAGGACGCGCTGCCCGGCAGCACGGGCGTCAAGAAGGGCGACGTGGTCCGGGCCGTCATCGTCCGCACGGTCAAGGAGCGCCGCCGGCCCGACGGCTCCTACATCCGGTTCGACGAGAACGCCGCCGTCATCATCAGGGACAGCGGCGACCCTCGTGGCACCCGTATCTTCGGCCCGGTCGGCCGCGAGCTGCGCGACAAGAAGTTCATGCGCATCATCTCGCTCGCCCCGGAGGTGCTGTAATGCCGAAGCTGCATGTGAAGAAGGGTGACCTGGTCCGGGTCATCGCCGGCAAGGACAAGGGCGCCAAGGGTCACGTCATCGCCACCTACCCGCGCGAGGACCGCGTGGTGGTCGAGGGCGTCAACATGATCAAGAAGCACGTCAAGGAGACCCACCAGGGTCCGCGCGGCGCCAAGACCGGCGGTGTGCAGACCATGGAGGCTCCCATCCACGTGAGCAACGTGAAGAAGCTCAAGGACGACAAGCCCGCCGACAAGACGCCCGCCGAGGAGAAGTCCGAGGCCAAGGCCGACGAGACGGGTGAGGACAGCTGATGACTGCCACGACCACTGAGACAGAGCGCCCGACGCCACGGCTGAAGACGAAGTACCGCGAGGAGATCGCGGCCCAGCTTCGCGAGCAGTTCGGCATCGAGAACGTCATGCAGATCCCCGGCCTGACCAAGATCAAGGTCAACATGGGTGTCGGCGAGGCGGCTCGTGACTCCAAGCTCATCGAAGGCGCCGTCCGCGACCTCACCGTGATCACCGGCCAGAAGCCGGCCGTCGTCCGGGCGCGCAAGTCGATCGCGCAGTTCAAGCTGCGCGAGGGCATGCCGATCGGCGCGCACGTCACGCTGCGCGGCGACCGCATGTGGGAGTTCCTCGACCGGTTGCTGTCCCTCGCGCTCCCGCGCATCAGGGACTTCCGCGGCCTGTCGCCGAAGCAGTTCGACGGCAACGGCAACTACACGTTCGGTCTGACCGAGCAGGTCATGTTCCACGAGGTCGACCAGGACAAGGTCGACCGGCCGCGGGGCATGGACATCACGATCGTGACCACCGCGAAGAACGACGACCAGGGCCGGGCGCTGCTGAAGCTCCTCGGGTTCCCCTTCAAGGAGGCCTGATCATGGCGAAGAAGTCGCTGATCGCCAAGGCAGGGCGCAAGCCGAAGTTCCAGGTCCGGGCGTACACTCGTTGCTCGCGCTGTGGTCGGCCGCGCGCCGTCTACCGCAAGTTCGGGCTGTGCCGCGTGTGCTTCCGCGAGATGGCGCACCGGGGCGAGCTGCCCGGCATCACCAAGTCGAGCTGGTAGTCCCGACGAGCGGGTTTTTCGTCGGATAACCTGTGGGCGGCCTTCGTGCCGCCCGCGGGTGACCGCCCGCCTCCCATATTCCGAAGAAGACCAGGATGCTCCCTCGCGGGAACATCCATGACCACGCCGAAGGTCCACCGGCAGAGAGCCCCAATCACGGGTGCTGCTTGGCCGACTGGAAACCGCGGCGAGGAAGGCCACTGGCCATGACGATGACCGACCCGATCGCAGACATGCTCACACGTCTGCGCAACGCGAATTCGGCGTACCACGAGAGCGTGGCGATGCCGTACTCGAAGATCAAGGCGCACATCGCCGAGATCCTCCAGCAGGAGGGTTACATCCAGGCTTGGACCGTCGAAGACGCCAAGGTTGGCAAGAACCTCGTGGTGGAGCTCAAGTTCGGGCCTACCCGTGAGCGGTCGCTCGCGGGCCTGCGCCGGGTTTCCAAGCCCGGTCTGCGGGTTTATGCGAAGAAGGACAACCTGCCTCGGGTCCTGGGCGGGCTGGGCGTCGCGATCATCTCGACGTCCGCCGGTCTCATGACCGACAAGCAGGCCGGCAAGCGTGGTGTAGGCGGGGAAGTCCTCGCCTACGTCTGGTAGAGGGGAGGAACACAGCATGTCGCGAATCGGACGGCTGCCCATCCCTGTGCCGAGTGGCGTTGACATCACGATCGACGGCCAGGATGTCCAGGTCAAGGGCCCGAAGGGCACGCTCACTCACACGGTCGCCGAGCCCATCGCGGTCGCTCGTGACGACGACGGCAGCATCGCCGTCTCCCGGCCCAGTGACGAGAACAAGGTCCGTGCGCTGCACGGCCTGTCCAGGACGCTGATCGCCAACATGGTGCAGGGCGTCACTCAGGGTTACTCCAAGAGCCTTGAGATCGTCGGGGTCGGTTACCGCGTCCAGGCCAAGGGCCCGACGCAGCTGGAGTTCTCGCTGGGCTTCAGTCACCCGGTCATCGTCGACGCGCCCGACGGCGTCACCTTCCGCGTCGAGAAGCCGACCCTGTTCCACGTGGACGGCATCGACAAGCAGAAGGTCGGCGAGGTCGCGGCCAACATCCGCAAGTTGCGCAAGCCTGACCCGTACAAGGGCAAGGGCGTGCGTTACCAGGGCGAACAGATCCGCCGCAAGGTCGGAAAGGCTGGTAAGTAGGCATGGCTCCGAAGACTGCGTTCAGCAAGCACACGGCTGCCCGCACGGTCTCGCGGGCCCGCCGTCACCGCCGCGTCCGCAAGTACGTCGTCGGCACGAGCGAGCGTCCGCGCCTGGTCGTCAACCGCTCGACCCGTCACATGTTCGTCCAGATCGTGGACGACACCGTCGGCCACACGCTGGTGAGCGCGTCCACCATGGACGCCTCGCTGCGCTCGCTGGAGGCGGACAAGACCGAGAAGGCCAAGAAGGTCGGCGAGCTCCTCGCTCAGCGGGCCAAGGACGCCGGGATCACCAAGGTCGTCTTCGACCGCGGTGGCAACCGGTATGCGGGTCGGATCGCGGCGCTGGCCGACAGCGCGCGCGAGAGCGGGCTCGAGTTCTGATGAGGGCCCGGGGATCGCAACTAATGGCAACTGAGATGAGGAACCACTGATGGCTGCAGCTCCGCGTCGCGGTGGCGGCACCGGTGGCGAGCGGCGGGACCGTCGTGACGATCGCCGCGGTGGCGCCGCCGACAAGGGCGTCTCGTACATCGAGCGCGTAGTGAAGATCAACCGAGTGGCCAAGGTCGTGAAGGGTGGTCGTCGCTTCAGCTTCACCGCCCTCGTCGTCGTCGGCGACGGCAACGGCATGGTCGGCGTCGGCTACGGCAAGGCCAAGGAAGTGCCCGCGGCCATCGCCAAGGGTGTCGAAGAGGCGAAGAAGCACTTCTTCAAGGTGCCTCGGATCCAGGGCACCATCCCGCACACCGTGCAGGGCGAGGAGGCGGCGGGCGTCGTCTTCCTCCGTCCGGCCTCGGCCGGTACCGGCGTCATCGCCGGTGGCCCGGTGCGTGCGGTCCTGGAGTGCGCCGGCATCCACGACGTGCTGTCCAAGTCGCTCGGCTCGGACAACCCGATCAACATCGTGCACGCCACCGTGGCGGCTCTGAAGGGCCTCTCGCGCCCCGAGGAGATCGCCGCCCGCCGTGGCCTGCCGATCGAGGACGTGGCCCCGGCCCGCATGCTCAAGGCGCAGCGTGAGGGCATCGCCGAGGCCGCGGCCGCCAAGGCGGTGAGCTAGTCGTGGCACGCCTGAAGATCACTCAGGTTCGCTCGAAGATCGGTGGCAAGCAGAACCAGCGCGACTCGCTGCGTTCGCTTGGCCTGAAGCGAATCGGCGACGTCGTCGTCAAGGAGGACCGCCCCGAGATTCGCGGGATGGTCTCCGTGGTGACGCACCTCGTCGAGGTGGAAGAGGTCGATTGACGTGACTGACAGCTCCAACAACGCTGCTCCGCTCAAGATTCACGACCTGCGTCCTGCTCCTGGTGCCAACAAGGCCAAGACCCGCAAGGGTCGCGGCGAGGCGTCCAAGGGCAAGACGGCCGGTCGCGGCACCAAGGGCAGCCACGCCCGCACGACGATCCCCCTCGGTTTCGAGGGTGGCCAGGTGCCGCTGCAGCGGCGTCTGCCGAAGCTCAAGGGCTTCTCCAACGCGCTGTTCAAGACGACCTACCAGGTCGTCAACCTGGACAGACTCGGCGAGTTGTTCCCCGAGGGTGGCGAGGTCACCGTCGAGGCGCTGGTCGCCAAGGGCGCCGTTCGCAAGAACCAGCTGGTGAAGGTGCTCGGCACCGGCGAGATCTCGGTCGCGGTCAACGTGCAGGCCCACGCCTTCTCGTCGTCCGCGAAGGAGAAGATCGCCGCAGCCGGTGGTTCCGTTACCGAGCTGTAAGAGCTATTACGTGGCGTGGGGGCTTTGACAATGGGCCCCCACGCCCGTAGTGCGTTAGAGTTCGCCAGACGGCAGGATTCTGTCCGGCTCGTTTGACCTGAGACTTTCAGATGGCAGATCCCCGCACCATCGCATACTCACACCGCCGTAAAGGCGCGCAGGAGGGACCGTGCTGACCGCGTTTACCCGGGCGTTCCGGACACCGGACCTGCGCAAGAAGTTGCTCTTCACCCTGGGCATCATCGCGCTGTTCCGTCTCGGCTCGGTTCTTCCGACTCCGGGAGTCCACGTCGAGAACCTCGCCGCCTGTTTCGACCAGGCGCGCAGTGGAGAAACCGGCAACATCTACGGGATGGTGCAGCTGTTCAGCGGCGGCGCGCTCCTGAAGTTGTCGGTGTTCGCGCTGGGCATCATGCCTTATATCACCGCGAGCATCATCCTGCAGCTGCTCGTCGTGGTGATCCCACGCCTCGAGGCGCTCAAGAAGGAAGGCCAGGCCGGTCAGACGAAGATCACGCAGTACACGCGTTATCTGACCATCGGGCTCGCCGTCCTGCAGTCGACCGCCTTCATCGCGCTGGCGCGCACCGGCCAGTTGTTCCCCAACTGTCAGCAGGACGTCCTGCTCGACCCCGACAACATCTTCGGCATCGTCACGATGGTCGTCATCATGACGGCCGGTACGTCCGTGATCATGTGGCTCGGTGAGCTCATCACCGACCGCGGCGTCGGCAACGGCATGTCCATCCTGATCTTCACCCAGATCGTAGCGGTCTTCCCCTCCGAGCTCGCCAACATCTTCCAGGCCAACAAGTTCACCTTCGCGATCGTCATGGTGGTCGGCGTCTTCATGATCGCCGCGGTGGTCTTCGTCGAGCAGGGGCAGCGGCGCATCCCGGTCCAGTACGCCAAGCGGATGGTCGGCCGCAGGATGTACGGCGGCACGTCCACCTATATCCCGCTGAAGGTCAACCAGGCCGGCATCATCCCGGTGATCTTCGCGTCCTCGCTGCTCTACCTGCCGCAGCTGATCACGTCGCTCTTCTCGACCAGCGACAACATGGTCATCCAGTGGATCTCGCAGAACCTCGCCACCGGCGACACGCCGATCTATATGGCCACGTTCTTCTTGTTGATCGTTTTCTTCACGTACTTCTACGTGTCCATCACGTTCAACCCCGCTGAAGTCGCCGACAACATGAAGAAGTACGGTGGTTTCATTCCGGGCATCCGCCCCGGCCGTCCGACGGCTGAATACCTGAACTTCGTGCTCACCCGTCTGACCGCGCCTGGCGCGCTCTATCTGGGTCTGATCTCCATGGTCCCGATCGTCGCGCTGGCAGTGGCCGGTGCGAGCCAGAACTTCCCGTTCGGAGGGACGAGCATTCTGATCATGGTAGGCGTCGGCCTTGACACGGTGAAGCAGATCGAGAGCCAGCTGCAGCAGCGTAACTACGAAGGTTTCCTGAGGTAGTGCGTCTCGTTCTGGTCGGGCCCCCCGGAGCGGGTAAGGGGACACAGGCCCAGTACATCGCATCGAACCTGTCCATCCCGAAGATCTCGACAGGTGACATTTTCCGTGCCAACGTCTCGGGGGGCACGGACCTCGGCAAGCTGGCCAAGACGTACATGGACCGCGGGGACCTGGTGCCCGACGAGGTCACCATCGCCATGGTGCGTGATCGGCTGTCCGAGGACGACGCGCAGGACGGCTTCTTGCTCGACGGCTTCCCGAGGAACGTCGCGCAGGCCGAGATCCTGCGCGACATGCTCAAAGACTGGAGCCAGGCGCTCGACCTCGTTCTCGAGCTCGTCGTGGACGACGACGAGGTGGTCAGGCGGCTGGCCGGCCGGCGCACCTGCAGCCAGTGCGGCCGCATCTGGCACGTCGAGTTCGACGACAAGAAGGACGACAAGTGCGACGCGTGCGGGGGCGCGTTGTTCCAGCGTGACGACGACAAAGAGGAGACCGTCAGGCACCGCCTGGAGGTCTATCAGGAGCAGACGGCGCCTCTGGTCTCCTACTACGCCGACGAGGGCATCCTGGTCGGCGTGGACGCCACGGGCCCGGTCGAAGAGGTCACGCAGCGGGCCATGGACGCGATCAGGCCGTATATGGGCTGAGTTCCAGTATCAACCGATTTGGGCGAGGTGGCACGGGATTCCGTGCCACCTCGCGGCTATTGTGGGGGAATTGGGCTCCCAGGTGGCCCGTTGAGACCCAGGGGGGCAGTACATGTTCAAGCGCAACCGGCACGGGATCCAGATCAAGTCGGCCGAGCAGCTCGAGAAGATGCGGGCCGCGGGCCTGGTGGTGGGTCGTACGCTCGACCTGCTCAAACGCTCCGTCGAGCCCGGCATGACGCCGCTGGACCTCGACGTGATCGCCGAGAAGGCGATCAGGGACGAGGGCGCGATCCCGTCGTTCAAGGGGTACCAGGGCTTCCCCGCGACGATCTGCGCGTCGGTCAATGAGGAAGTGGTCCACGGGATCCCGACGAACGCCCGCAAGCTGCGCGAGGGTGACGTCATCTCGATCGACTGCGGCGCGATCCTCGAGGGCTGGCACGGCGACTCGGCCGTGACGGTGCCGATCGGCGAGGTCGACCCCAAGCTGACGGAGCTGATGCGCATCACGGAGGAGGCCATGTGGCGCGGCATCGGCGCGCTGACCGTCGGCCGCCACCTGTCCGACATCGGCTACGAGGTCGAGCGGTACGTCAAGTCGCAGGGCCGCTACGGCATTCCTCAGGAGTACGGCGGCCACGGCATCGGCACCGAGATGCACATGGACCCGTGGATCGCCAACCACGGCAAGCCCGGCCGGGGCCCGGCGCTCGAAGAGGGCATGTGCCTGGCCATCGAGCCCATGGTCAACCTGGGCACCGACCGCACCCGCGTGTTGTCCGACGACTGGACCGTGGTGACCGTCGACGGCAAGCAGTCCGCGCATTTCGAACACAGCGTCGCGGTGACACATAATGGTCCTTGGGTGCTTACCGCCCTGGATGGGGGCAAAGAGCGCCTGGCCCAGCTGGGATTCTGACCGGGAGTGGTGGGATGGCGAAAAGCCCCGAGATGCGAGCGTCCGACGCCGACCGCGACCGGGTGGCTGCCATCCTGCGCGAGCACACGGCGCAGGGCCGCCTCACGATGGAGGAGTTCAACGAGCGGCTCGAGCAGCTCTACGAGAGCAAGACCTACGGCGAGCTGGCCCGGCTGACGTCCGACCTGCCCGACGTCGACCTGCGCAACCGCCCCGCCAAGGTGGAGTCCAAGGCCGTCAAGAAGGGCGGCGCCCATCCCGGCCTGGTGGCGGCCTGGCGCACGTGGGCCGTCGCCAGCGGCATCAACTGGGTGATCTGGCTGATCGTGAGCATCACGTCGAGCGACCTGGTCTATCCGTGGCCGCTGTGGGTGATGGGCCCGTGGGGGGTGGTCCTGCTGATGAGCACGATTTTCGGCACCTCCAAGCCCAAGACCGAGTAGGGCTCTCGGCGAGGGCCGGGGACCGCGGGCAGCGGTGCCCCGAGTACGGCGAGGCGGGTGGACGCCGCTGACCCGGGTCCGGCGTCGCGAGCCGGCGCACGCAGGACGGCGCCCAGCGGCGCGAGGCGGCAAGATCGGGTGGCGGGCCCAGGTGCTGGAAAGTACGATGCGGCTGGTTGCGTCCGCCAATAAGGGAAGCCTGATATGCCGCCCCGTCTTCAGCTGACCTCCGTGACAGTCGGCACGTCCCGGCCGCGCGAGCTCGCCCGCTTCTACGCCCAGCTGCTCGGCTTGCAGGTGGTCGAGGACGAGGGGCCCGGGCCCGATGAGCCCGAGGAGGCGGGCTGGCTGCTGCTCCGGCCGCCGGCGGGCGAGAGCGGCCCCGCGGTGGGCTTCGAGTACGAGCGCTCCTATGTCCGCCCGGTGTGGCCGAGCGAGCCTGGCGCCCAGAACGCCTCGCAGCACCTCGACATCAAGGTCGACGACCTGTCCGCCGCCGTGGAGTGGGCGTTGGCCTGCGGGGCGGTCGAGGCGGCGTACCAACCGCAGGAGGATGTCCGGGTGATGCTGGATCCCGACGGGCATCCTTTCTGTCTCTACCTCTGAAGAGCAAACAGACCGTTACCAAACCCGATATGTCGCTTTTGTTTGGGTAGCTGGAAGGCCTCCCGCACTTTGGAGGCAAACGACATGGGATGGAGCTATCGAAAGTCGATCAAGTTCGGGCCGTTCCGGCTGAACCTGTCCCGCCGTGGGATGGGGCACAGCTGGGGCAACCGGCTGTTCCGGGTGACCCGCACGGCCGACGGACGCCGTACGGTCTCGGTCAACCTGCCCGGTGGCTTTCACTGGCGCAAGACCCGCAGCACTCGCTGATCGGGTGGGGATACGTACGGGCTGGAGGCGCCGAGCCTCCGGCCCGTTCCCCACGAAGTTGCTCCGACCGTTCGCGGAAAGGGCGGGAGGGTGTGCGGCTCCGGCGTGCCGGGCTCGAGCGCGGCAAACGTGGGGTAGACTGGCAGATGGTTGTGTCAGGACACCTGGCACGCATTTCGCGTTCTAGGCTCAGGTGTCGTACACTCCTTAGTCGGCTCACTATGACCCACACGCGTCGGCGGTCTTTGCCGATCGCCGCTCTCTTCGAAGCGTGAGGTCGCGGCTGCTTAGTGAACCGGAGCCTCAGACGATCGATCAGTGAAACGCGAGGAATTTTGGCCAAGAAAGACGGCGCCATCGAGATCGAGGGCACTGTGGTCGAGTCGCTCCCGAACGCCATGTTCCGGGTGCAGCTCGACAACGGCCATAAGGTCCTGGCCCACATCAGCGGACGGATGCGGATGCACTACATCCGGATTCTTCCGGACGACCGGGTTGTTGTTGAACTGAGCCCCTACGACTTGACTCGTGGGCGGATCGTCTACCGATACAAGTAAGACGTCTGAGGAACACAAAGGACAATGAAGGTAAAGCCGAGCGTCAAAAAGATCTGCGACAAGTGCAAGGTGATCCGCCGGCACGGTCGCGTCATGGTGATCTGCGACAACCTGCGCCACAAGCAGCGCCAGGGCTAGTCGCCGCAAGGCTTCTCCGAGTCCGCCCCGTCAGGGAGCGGGCTCGACGCATGAGAAGCCTGAGTCAGTAGTCGCGTGTCACACCCGGGCAGGCGGGCCTTCTGAAGAGGGTTCGAACCACTCGGGAGACCCCCGGTCGGAGGCCGGGGCCCTCACCCCGGGCATTGGGGAGGGGCAGTGAGGCGCAAGACCTCCGCCACAGAAAAGGAGAATGCCCGCCATGGCTCGCCTGGTTGGCGTCGACCTCCCCCGCGACAAGCGGCTGGAGATCGCTCTCACCTACATTTACGGAATCGGCCGCACCCGCGCCCAGGAGATTCTCCAGGCCACCGGGGTCAGCGGCGACCTCCGCGTCCACCAGCTCTCCGACGCCGAGATCGTCCCGATGCGTGACTACATCGAGGCGAACTACAAGATCGAGGGTGACCTGCGCCGCGAGGTTCAGGCCGACATCCGGCGCAAGATCGAAATCGGTTGCTACCAGGGCATCCGGCACCGCAAGGGCCTGCCGGTCCACGGTCAGCGCACGCAGACCAACGCGCGCACCCGTAAGGGCAAGAAGAAGACCGTCGCCGGCAAGAAGAAGCCCGGTAAGAAGTAGTCCTCGCAGCCGCGGGACCGAAGACCTCAGGAGTTATGGCAAACAATGCCTCCTAAGAGCCGCCAGGGTGCGCCGAAGAAGGTGCGCCGCAAGGAAAAGAAGAACGTCGCTCACGGGCACGCCCACATCAAGAGCACGTTCAACAACACGATCGTCTCGATCACTGACCCGCTGGGCAACGTGATCTCCTGGGCCAGCGCCGGCCACGTGGGTTTCAAGGGCTCCCGCAAGTCCACCCCGTTCGCCGCGCAGATGGCCGCGGAAAACGCCGCTCGCCGCGCCATGGAGCACGGCATGCGCAAGGTCGATGTCTTCGTCAAGGGTCCCGGCTCCGGCCGCGAGACCGCGATCCGCTCGCTGCAGGCCACCGGCCTCGAGGTGGGCTCGATCCAGGACGTGACCCCGGTCCCGCACAACGGCTGCCGTCCGCCGAAGCGCCGCCGCGTCTGAGATCCCAGGAGATATAGAGAAATGGCTCGTTACACGGGCGCGGACTGCAAGCTCTGCCGTCGCGAGAAGACCAAGCTCTTCCTCAAGGGCAGCAAGTGCGAGTCCGCCAAGTGCCCCATCGAGATCCGTCCTTACCCGCCGGGTGAGCACGGCCGAGGCCGTCCGAAGGACACCGAATACCAGCTTCAGCTTCGCGAGAAGCAGAAGACCCGCCGCATCTACGGCGTCCTCGAGAAGCAGTTCCACAACTACTACGAGGAAGCCGCCCGCAAGAGCGGCAAGTCGGGTGAGGTGCTGCTCCAGATCCTGGAGAGCCGCCTCGACAACGTCGTCTACCGCGCCGGTTTCGCCCAGTCGCGTGACGCCGCCCGCCAGCAGGTGCGCCACGGCCACATCATGGTGAACGGCAAGAAGGTCGACATCCCGTCCTACCGCGTTCGCGAGCACGACATCATCGAGGTCCGCGAGACCAAGCGCAATCTGCTGCCCTACGAGGTGGCCCGCGCCACCGCCGGCGAGCGGACGATTCCCGCGTGGCTCGGCGTCGTGCCCGACAAGCTCCGCATCCTGGTTCACCAGCTGCCGGTTCGCCAGCAGATCGACACCCAGGTCCAGGAGCAGCTGATCGTCGAGTACTACTCGAAGTAGTCACTCGCCTGCCCGGCTCGGGTACGGTTCGGTGCCGTCGAGAGTTCCTCGCGGCGGCGCGTACCCGGGCTAGGCTGTTCATCGGAGTGGCGTCATATAGCGGGCGCCACACGAAACAGGGGAGATCCCACTCATGCTGATCGCTCAGCGCCCGACTCTTCTCGAAGAGTCGATCGACGACACCCGGTCCCGATTCGTCATCGAGCCGCTGGAGCCGGGTTTCGGCTACACCATCGGCAACTCCGTGCGCCGCACGCTGCTGTCGTCCATTCCGGGCGCGGCCGTGACGAGCATTCGCATCGAGGGCGTGCTGCACGAGTTCTCGACCGTTCCCGGGGTCAAGGAAGACGTCACCGACATCATCCTCAACCTCAAAGAGCTGGTCGTCTCCTCCGAGCACGACGAGCCGGTCGTGATGTACCTGCGCAAGCAGGGCCCGGGCGAGGTCACCGCCGCCGACATCGCGCCGCCGGCCGGTGTCGAGGTGCACAACCCCGAGCTGCGCATCGCCACGCTCAACGGCAAGGCGAAGCTGGAGATGGAGCTGACCGTCGAGCGCGGTCGCGGCTACGTCTCCGCCGCCCAGAACAAGCAGCCGGGCCAGGAGATCGGTCGCATTCCGATCGACTCGATCTACTCCCCGGTGCTCAAGGTCACCTACAAGGTCGAGGCCACCCGAGTCGAGCAGCGCACCGACTTCGACCGCCTCATCCTCGACGTCGAGACCAAGCCCGCGATGAAGCCCCGCGACGCGGTGGCCTCCGCCGGCAAGACCCTCGTCGAGCTCTTCGGCCTGGCCCGCGAGCTCAACGTCGAGGCCGAGGGCATCGACATCGGCCCGTCGCCGACCGACGCCGCCCTGGCCGCCGACCTGGCGCTGCCCATCGAGGAGCTCAACCTCACGGTCCGTTCCTACAACTGCCTCAAGCGCGAGGGCATCCACACCGTGGGCGAGCTCGTCGCGCGCAGCGAGCAGGACCTGCTCGACATAAGGAACTTCGGCGCCAAGTCGATCGAAGAGGTCAAGCAGAAGCTGCACGAGATGTCGCTGGCGCTCAAGGACTCCCCGCCCGGGTTCGACCCGAGCGCGGTGGCCGGCGGCGGCTACGACGACGACGACAGCGCGTACGTCGAGACCGAGCAGTACTGACAACGTCCCGCGGTTCGTCGCGCGTCTTCCGCGAGGACGGTGGCCGGTCCGCGGACCGGCCGGCGTCCTCGCGAGGCGCGGGGCGGGCGGGTGAACGTAACGGCGCCGCGCGACCGCGGCGCCGGCCCGACTCCGGTACCTGATACGGCCGGGGCGGGTTAATCCACAAGGAGAGATGACATGCCCAAGCCCACCAAGGGTGCACGTCTTGGCGGCAGCCCGGCGCACGAGCGGCTGATCCTGGCGAACCTCGCCACCGATCTGTTCCGCCACGGCAAGATCCGCACCACGGTCACCAAGGCCAAGCGCCTGCGTCCGGTGGCGGAGCGCCTGATCACCAAGGCGAAGAAGGGCGACATCCACAACCGTCGCCAGGTCCTGACCGTCGTCAGGGACAAGGGCGTCGTGCATCACCTCTTCACCGAGATCGCGACGACGTTCGCCGAGCGGCCCGGCGGCTACACCCGCATCACCAAGGTCGGCGCGCGTAAGGGCGACAACGCGCCGATGGCGGTCATCGAGCTCGTGACCGAGCCGATGAGCGGCGTCACCACCCGCACCGAGGCCCCCGCCCCGGCGCCCGCCGCCGAGGAGGCGAAGGCCGAGGAGACCCCGGCCGAGGAGGCCCCGGCTGAGGAGGCCAAGGCCGAGGACACCAAGGCTGAGGCCCCCGAGGCCGCCGCCGAGGAGACCCCGGCCGCTGAGGCCGAGGCGAAGAAGGACGAGGCCTGATCGTTCAGGTCGGCTGAAAAGGGCCCGGACCCCTCCTCGGGGGTCCGGGCCCTTTTCGTGACGAAGGAGAATCATCGTGGTACGGCTCCGCCTCGACCTCGCGTACGACGGGACCGAATTCTCCGGATGGGCCCGGCAGCCGGGGCGGCGTACGGTCCAGGGCGAGATCGAGCAGGCGCTCGGCCGGATCCTGCGCCTCGGCGAGCCCGCCCAGCTGACCGTGGCCGGCCGTACCGACGCCGGGGTGCACGCGCGCGGCCAGGTCTGCCACGTGGACGTGCCGGAGGGCTCCACGGCCGAGCTGAACGGCAACAGGGGACCGCTCAGCGTCGATGAGCGGCTCGCTGCGCTCGTCAGGCGGCTGGGCGGGGTTCTCCCCCCGGATGTACGCGTTCATCGGGTCTCGGTGGCTTCTGAGGGCTTCGACGCCCGGTTCTCGGCCCTCTTCCGGCGCTACGCGTACCGGGTGAGCGACGCGGTGGGCGGCGTCGATCCGCTGCGCCGCCGCGAGGTCGTCTGGCACAACCGGCCGCTGGACGACGGCGCGCTCAACGCGGCCGCCGCCCGGCTGATCGGCGAGCACGACTTCGCCGCGTTCTGCAAGAAGCGCGAAGGGGCCACCACGATCAGGGAACTGCAGCGCCTGGACTGGGTACGCGAGCCCGACGGCACCCTTGTGGCCACCGTCGTGGCCGACGCGTTCTGCCACTCGATGGTGCGGGCCCTGGTCGGCTCGCTGCTGGCCGCCGGTGACGGGCGGCGGCCGGTGGAGTGGCCTGGCGAGGTGCTCGGCAGGGCCGTACGCGACTCGGGCGTGCACGTGGCGCCCGCGCACGGGCTCTGCCTGGAGGAGGTGGGCTACCCGCCGGACGCGGAGCTCGCCGCGCGGGCCGAGGCCACCCGGCGGGTACGCACGCCGGCGGGGTCAGCCGCCGTTGACGCGGCGCTCGAGGACGAGTGACGTCTCGTCGCGGAACGCCCCGCTCACCTTGGGCAGCGTCTTCTCGTTGGACGACGGGGTGTGGCCGTCGGCGTGGGTGGCGTAGCTGAAGACGACGTAACGCCCCCACACCAGGCCCGCCGCGTAGCCGCCCGCGATGTGCACCCGCTCGCCGCCCGAGCCCTCACCGCCGGGAAGCGGGCGGAACCAGACGTTGCGCGACAGGTTCTTCGCCTGGTCGACCGCCTCGGCGGCGGCCTTGTCAGGCAGCACGGCGATGCCCGTGGTCACGGCGTAGCGCCGTTTCCTGTCGACGTACGTGGCCCTGAGCACGCGGCTGCACTTCTGCTCTTCGAGGGCGTCGGCGAAAGCACCCATGGCCGCCTTGTCGCAGGCCGTCTCGATGTCGGCCTTGACCCGCGCGAACGTCATGCCGGCCGCGCTCACCTTCTTCTCGGGGAACGCCTCCGACAGCGACAACTTCTGCGGGTCGGTCCGCTCGGAGTTGAGCGCGGACGTGCCCTCGGCGGGTGGGGAGACGGCCGGCTCTGAACTCGGCTGGACGGACGCGCTCGGCCGGGCGGCGGCGGTCGTCGGCGCGGGGTCGCTCACGGCCTGCCAGGCGAAGAACCCGCCGGTGGCCACACCCGCCAGCGCGAGCGCGCCGAGCGTGACGAGCAGGGCGCGCCTGCTCTTGCCCGGTGACGCCGGAGGCGGGGGCGGGGCCTGGAACGGGGGTTGTTTGAACGCTCCAGACGGAAAGGCGGGGCTGCCCGCCGGTGGTGTGGGCGAGTCGAGGGGGACCGGTGGCTTCTGGCCCCAGGTGTCCCGGGAGAAGGGGAGTTCGGGAAGTTTTTCCTCTTCTGGAGGGGTGGGCGGCCAGACGGGTACGTCGCCCGGCTCGGGCGGGCGCGCCGACGGGTCGCCGGGCTCGACCGCTTTCCCCTGACGTGCGGCGTCACGCCTGGCGGCCTTCGGGTCGAAGTAGTGGGCCGGCTTCTTGGACTTCCTGACTTCCTGGCCGGCTGGCCGGGCGATGTCGTCGTGGTCGAAGGGCCGGGTGTCCTCGCGTTCGGCGGCGACGGGGGCTGCAAGGGGAGGCTCGCTGGTCGCGTCGCCGGGCCGGGCGCCCGGGGACTTCGCCGCTCCGGGCGGCTCTGTGACGCCCGCCTGCCCGGGGCCGGGTGTGGTGGCTTCCGCCTGATCGGTCCCCGGGTGGGCCGTGGCCGGGTGCGCGTCCGCAGAGTGGGCGCTTCCGTGCGTGGTGCTTGTGGAGGGGCCGCTTTCCGGCGTGGTGCTTGCGGGCGAGGCGCTTGCGGATGTTGGAGGCGCGGGCTGGGCGCTTCTCGGGAAGCGCGCCGGAGGGTCGTCCTGCTGTGTGGGGCTCGACGGGAAGCCGGCCGGGCGGGTGAAGCCCTCCGGATCAGTGGCGTTCGGGTCGAAGGCGGCGGCCGGGGAACCGGGCTCGTCGGGGT
>NZ_SMKO01000112.1 GCF_004348685.1 Nonomuraea deserti
CGAACTTCACGTGCATCAGGCCCGGGACCCGTACGTCCGGGTCGGCGTCCTTGTAGTAGTGAACGCCCTGGACCAGCGACGACGCGCAGTTGCCGACACCGACAATGGCCACGCGAACCGAACCCATGCGGTTCCTCCCATCAATGAGCCGGAATGGCCACCATCCAAGTGCAGCGCAAAGGAGAATCGCCACACGGGTGTCGGGTATCCGACATTTCCCACCTTCGGCGTTCGCCGATCGGGTATCCCATAAATTGCGCGGGGTGTGAAATGCACACCGCTGCCCGAGCAAAAAACCAGGCGGCCGACGGGCCGGGACCCACTACTTCCCGTTCTCCGGAAAGGACGAGAGCACATGGGGCGGTCGTCGCACGGCTTGTCGACTTCGTGCGCGGCCGGCGGCATCTTCCCCGCCGCCCGTGCCATCGCCGCCGCGCACTGGCGGATCGCGCGGCTGCTTCCCCGGGCGGGATGGGCCGCGGTGCTGGCGACGGCCTCGTGCGCCGTGCTGCTCGGTGTCCTGCCGGTGGTCTTCGTCCTGGCCGGCAGCCTGTTGCTGGGCGAGGTGGCGCAGGCGCGGGTGGATCCGGCCCGATGGCCGTCGGTGGTCGCCGGCTTCCTGCTGGCGTCCGCCGCGTTCACCGTACAGCAGGCTCTCGCACCGGCGCAGAACGCGCTGTCGGAGCTCGTCGCCCGCCGGATCGACGGCGAGGCGTTCGACCGGCTGATCGCCGCGTCCCTGCACAGCCGGGGGATCGGTCCGCTGGAGGACCAGCGGTTGCTGGAGCACCTGAGCATGGCCGGGTACGAGCTGGAACAAGGGGTGCACACCCCTGGCCGGGCGGCCGCGGGGCTGCTGCACCTGGCCGGCCGTAACGTGCAGCTGGCCGGATTCGCCATCGTCATCGGCGTGGGCTACTCGTGGGTGGCCGCCACAGGGGTGCTGGTCACCGTCCTGGCCTTCCGGCACGCCATGCTGAGCGGGCTGCGCTCGTTCACCGGCACACTGCTGGCCCAGGCGGCCCTGCGGCGCGAGAGCCGGTACCTGCGCGAGCTGGCCCTGCGGGCCACCGCAGCCAAGGAGATCCGGGTGTTCGGCCTGCTGGCATGGTTGCGGGATCGCCACCGCCGGGCGTACCTCGCCTGGCTGGGGCCTGTGTGGCGGGAGCGGCGCCGATCGCTGCTCTGGCCGTATCTGCGCTACACCCTGGTGGGCCTGCTCGTCACCGCGGCGGTGATGGCCTCGGCGGCCGTGGCCGCTGCCCGGGGGCTGACCGTGGCGACCCTGGTGCTGATCGTCCAGGCGGTGCTCACCGGGCTGCGCCTCGGCGCATTCTCCCCCGAGGCCGACATGCAGACGATCGGCGGGGCGCGCACCCATGAGGCGGTGCGGGCCTACGAGCGAGGGGCCGCCGCGTACGACGTCAACGAACGGACGGATCCGCCGGACCGGATCGCTGACCCGCCCGCTCCGCGGGAGGACATCCGTTTCTCCGAGGTGTCCTTCCGGTACCGGGGCAGTGAGCGGCCGGTCTTCCGGGACCTGAACCTGCGCATCCGCGCGGGGAAGTGCACCGCGATCGTCGGGTTGAACGGCGCGGGGAAGACCACGCTGGTCAAGCTGCTCACCCGGCTGTACGAACCGGACGGAGGCGTGATCACGGTAGACGGCGTCGACATCCGGCGCTTCCCCGTGGAGGCCTGGCGAGCCCGGATCTCGGTCGTCTTCCAGGACTACATCCGGTACGAGGCCACCGCCGCCGAGAACATCGCTTTCGGCTCCGTACGCCACGCCCACGCCCGCGAAGCCGTACGCGACGCCGCCGGGCAGGCCGGCATTCTCGGCACGCTCGATGCGCTGCCTGGCGGGCTCGACACCCCGCTCACCCCGCACATCGTCGACGGCACCGATCTGTCCGGCGGGCAGTGGCAACGGGTGGCGCTGGCCCGCGCGCTCTTCGGCCTGCGGCATGGCGGCGGCGTGCTGGTGCTCGACGAGCCGACAGCGAGCCTCGACGTGCGCGCCGAGGCACGTTTCTTCGACGAGTTCGTCCGGCTCACCAGCGGCGCGACGACCGTCATGATCTCGCACCGGTTCTCCACGGTCCGCCGCGCCGATCACATCGTGGTGCTGGAGAACGGCCGGGTGGGCGAGGAGGGCTCCCACCGGGAGCTGCTCCGCCGGGGCGGCCGGTACGCCGATCTCTTCCGGCTGCAGGCGGCTCGGTACACCGACGGTCCCGCCCGCCGGCCGTTCGGCGGTTCGGGGGTGCCGACGTGAGGGATCTGCCGATGGCCGCGATCCGGTTGCTCGGCCTGTCGTGGCGGCAGAGCCGCAGCAGAACCGCCACGGCGACGGGATTGATGCTGGTCGGCGGTGCCGCCATGCCGCTCGCCGCGGCCTGCCTGCGCCGGCTGATCGACTCGGCACAACACGGCCGGGTCACCGAGGCGGTGGTCGCGGGCCTGCTGATCGCGGTGCTGCTCGTCGCGGCTCTCACCTTGGCGCACTTCGCCCATCTCGCGTACTTCGAACTCGCCGAGCTGAATCTGCTGCGTTACGACGAAGAGCTGATCACTCTGGTCAACGGGTCCCCCGGCTTACAGGCACACGAGGACCCCGCGCACGCTGACCGGTTCACCATCGTGGAGCAGGAGGTCCAGCAGACCCGCAACGCGCTGCAGGCCCTGCTGTCCCTGGCCGGGCTGGCCACGGGCATGGCGCTCACCACCGTCCTGCTGGTGGCGCTGCATCCGCTGCTCCTCCTGCTGCCCCTGGTATCGATACCGCCGCTGCTGGCGGGCCGCCGTGCCGAGCAGAGGATGGACCGCGCACGCAAGGCCGGCGCGGCGCCGACCCGGCTCGCCCTGAACCTGTTCCGCCTCGCCACGAACGCCGGCTCGGCCAAGGAACTGAGCGTTCTCCGGTTGGGCGGCGAGATACGGCGACGCCACGCGCTGCTGTGGGACGGTACGACCGCCCGCCTGTGGCAGGCACACTGGCGCGGTGCCCTGCTGCGGGCCGCCGGTCAACTGGTGTTCGCCGCCGGATACGTCGCGGCGGTGGTGGTGATGGTCCGCGAGACCGTCGCCGGACGGAGCACGGTCGGCGACATGGCTCTGGTCGTCACGCTGGCCGCCCAGGTGAACAGCCAGGTGGCGCAGGTCGTCGCGCTGGCGCCCGACGTCCAGCGGCTCTCCGGGGTGGACCGGCGGCTGGCCGAACTGCGTCAGGCGATCGCTCCCGCCCCGGAGAGGCCCGGCGGGTTCTCCCCCGCTCCCCCGCCGCGACGGCTGACGCGCGGGATCACCCTGCGTGGAGTGTCCCTCGCCTACCAGGGCGCCCTGGTGTTACGCGAGGTGGATCTCCATCTCCCTGCCTCCGCCACGGTCGCCGTCGTCGGCGAGAACGGCGCGGGGAAGACCAGCCTCATCAAGGTGTTGTGCGGGCTCTACCCGCCCGCCGAAGGGCAGATCCTCGTTGACGGCACCCCTCTGGATCGCATCGCGCTGGAGGCGTGGCGCACCCGGATAGCCGTCGGGTTCCAGGACTTCGCCCGGTACGAGTTCACCGCCCACCAGACGGTCGGAGTGGGTGATCTGCCCCGTATGGACTCCGAAGAGGCGGTGCTGGCCGCGCTCGACCGCGCCCGCGCCGGCGACGTGATCCCCCAACTTCCCGGCGGGTTGGGCACCCGGCTCGGCAAGAGCCACGCCGACGGCGTCGAGCTCTCCGGCGGCCAGTGGCAGAAGCTCGCCCTGGGGCGCGCCCTCATGCGCGAACGCCCCTTGCTGCGGATCCTCGACGAGCCCACCTCGGCGTTGGACCCCGAAGCCGAGCACGCCCTGTTCGAGTGCTACGCGGCTCAGGCGGCGCGCACCGCCGCCGACGGCGGGATCACCCTGCTGGTCTCGCACCGGTTCTCCACCGTGCGGATGGCCGATCTCATCGTCGTGGTCTCCGGCGGGCGCATCGTCGAAAGCGGCGACCACGCCGCCCTCATCCGCGAGGGCGGTCTGTACGCGGAGCTGTACGGCATGCAGGCACGGGCCTACCGGTGAGCGTGCGGCGCAACCGCCTGGGAGGAACGGGGTGGGCGCGTCCTCGCCCGACGATTGTCGGCGTCCGGGGCGTGCGGCGGCATGTCACGTAAACCAGGGACTGCCCGGGCCGATCCGTCCGCCTTATAGGTAGAGACACAACGTCCTGCGAGCCATCCGGTGGTCGCGGCTGTCGCGGAGGACCGTCCCGGCGGAACAACAGTGATGAGGTGGACCGGCTTCGTGAATGTCCTGATGGTGTCCCCGCTCTACCATCCGTACGTCGGGGGAGCCGAAACGCACACGAGGTCTCTGGCCGAAGGGCTCGCGCGCCTGGGGCACGGCGTGGGGGTGATCACCGACCGTGGATACGCCGATCAGGCGCCCTTCGAGATCCACAACAAGGTGATGATCGCTCGCACGACGGCGTTCGGTCTCCAGGACCCGGCGTCCCGGGAGGTCGTTCGCTGGGAGGTCGGCTTGTTCGAGTTGCTCGACGACGTCGGGCGGTGTCTGGAGCGCCTTCGCGCGCACGGCCATGGGGATGCCGACGTCGTGCACGCCCAGGGGCAGGGCGCGTACCTGATCGGTGCGGTGCTCGCCAGAGAGCTGTCGGTGCCGCTGCTGGTGACCTCGCACGAGACGCTGCCCTTCGACGACAGGCTCGGCAGATCCCGGTCCCAGGTCCTGCACACGTTCCCGGAGATCGCCAAGGTGATCGTCGGCAGCGAGTTCTTCCTGCGCCAGGCGCTGGCCTCGGGAGTCGAGCGCAGGAGGATCAGCTTCGTCCCCTACGGGCTCGACGTCGAACCTCAGGAACCAGCTGCCCCGCGCCTTACCGACGCTCCCCTCCAGATCGTCTCGGTGGGCAGGTTCAAGCCGAGGAAGAACCAGTTGGCCCTGGTCGATGCCGTGCGGAGGTTGCGCGAGGAAGGTCTGGACGTGCGATGTGCCCTGGTCGGGCGGTATGACGCGTCCTCGAAGGACTACTACGACACGGTCGTGAACGCGATAGCGGAAGCGGAGCTCGACGACCACGTCACGGTGCTGCCGGACGTCGACGACGCGGGCCGCAGGAGCATCGTCGCGCGCAGCCATCTCGTGGTTCAGCCGGCCGAGTACGAAGGGTTCGGCCTCGCGGCACTGGAGGCGATACTCGCCGGACGCGTCACCGTCGCCGCGCCGAACGAGGGCTTCCGGGAGATCTTCGGCCGCCACTCGCCGCTCCTGGCCTCCGACGCGACGGGGGCCGGCCTGGCAGCGAAAATCCGCGACGTGCTGTCGGATCAGGCGGCGTACGCGGCCGAGTCGGCCCGGCTGCGCGAGATCGTCCGGTGCCACAACAGCGTCGACAACTGCGCCAGGCACACCGCGATCCTCTACGAGGAGCTGACGGCTCGCCGAGGCTGACCGTTCCTGCCCCGGCCTGGCGTGTGACGGCTGCCCGCCGTCGTGCCGGCCGCACCTCGGCGCAGGCGGGAGATCGTGTCCATGCACCACCGAGTCCGCGAGGGTTGAACATGAACGGGAAAGCCAGGTCCGGTACGAGAGCCGAGCACGACGGCATCCGCCTGTCAGTGGTCGTCATGACACACCGGGACCGCCTTCCGCTGGCCGAGCGGCTCGCCGGCGCGTGTCCCGAGCTCGGCATGAGGATCGTGCTCGATCCGCGACCGGACGGCCCTCCCGGCTCCTTTCGTACCGCGCGGGCCGCCTGGTCGGCTGTCCTGCCGGCCGCCACACATCATCTGGTGCTCCAGGACGACGTCGAGCTGTGCCGTGGCTTCTCCTCCGCGCTGCACAGCGTGATCTCCGCCCGTCCGCGCGACGCCATCAGCCTCTTCACCGAATGGGGATCGCGAACCTCCCACGGACTGCGGATCGCCGCGCTTACAGGTCGCGCCTGGGCGCAGGTGACCGACACCTACGTGCCTTCCCAGGGGCTCGTCCTCCCCGCCGGGGTGGCACGGTCGGCGGACGCGCACCTGGCCCGCGCGGAAGCCGAGGGCGAGCCCGACGACATGGCGCTGCTCACCTATCTCGACAGGGCCGGGATCGAGTGTCACGCGTGCGTTCCCAATCTGCTCGAGCATCAGGACGTGCCCAGCCTGGTGGGCAACAACGAGATGGGGGTGCGCTCCTCGGTCTGCTATTTCGCCGACGGGCCCGACGCCGCGGAACTGTCCCTTTTCGCCCAGGGCGATTCGATGAGCGACATCGACTTCATCCCCTACTTCTCCTGGACGGAGGGCAGCGCACACTTCTGTGTCCGCGCCCCCGAGGGAGCCGCGGAGTGGCACCGGGTGCCGGCCCTGCGCGTGTTCGCGGCGCGGGGGGTGCACCGCGATCGCCTCGCCGAGGCTTTCGGCGAGACGATGGCGGGCCTGGAGGCCGAGGAGCTGCTTCGCGAGCGCATCAGCCCCATCCTTCTCCACCAGCTGTGGCTGACCGGAGTGGCACACGGCCTGCGCATCGCCGAGCTGACAGGGACGACGACGATCTCGCCCAATTCCAGAGCCGCCCGACGTGCGGTCGGGACGATGGGCGCGGGCGCCTTGCGCAGGTTCGTTCCGCCGCAGCACATGCCCGGGCTCGAACAGGCGCTCGACGCGTTGACGAGGCACGCCCTGCAGTTCGGCGGCGCGCTCACCTCGTCATGCGGTCCGGCACCCGGCTACTCCTCCATCGCCCACGGCATCGGCTCTATCGGATCGAGCCCGATCCCGGCGAACTGACGCTCTCCGCCGTCCATCATGGCGAACATCACCTCCAGCGCGTGCAACGCGTGCCGGGCCGGCAGCCGGGACGGACGTCCCTCGGCCGCGGCATGCGCGACCTCCGCGACGCCGCGCGAGAAGTCCATGACATGGGAACCACGGTAACGATGGGCGAACTCGCACTCCCGCACCAGCGGATACGGTGCGGGCTCCGACAGCCGGCGCCGCTCAGGAAGCACGTCACGGCGAAGGTGCACGGGGGAGCCGAAATCCCACGCGTCCTGGATCGTCAGCGCGCCTTCGTCGCCGACCACGAGCAGCGAATGGTCGGCGGGCGCGACGATGCTGCACGTGAGGCGGGCGACCACGCCGCTGTCGAAATGCAGGCAACCGCTGACGAAGTCAGGAGCGGCCGCGTCGACCTGCGGCACGTTCCGCACGATGTTCGTCGCGAACGAGCTGACCCGTGTCACCTGGCCGAACATGGCGATGAGCAGGTTCAGGTAGTAGCCGGAGTGTTCGAGCACGCAGCCGGTGCTGAACTCACTGCGGTAGGGCCACGGCGCGCCGGACGGGCTGCGCCACGTCCGATAGCGCATCCGGTGGATCGCGCCGTCGTCCATGGACGCGTACACGAGTTGCGGCCGGCCGATCTCGCCTCGCCGCACGGCCCGCCAGACCGTCTGCGCCGTCTCTCCGAGCAGGTTGCAGGGCGCCGCGCTCAGCACGAGCTCGCGCTCCTCCGACAGCCGGACCAGCTCGGCTCCTTCCGCAGCGGTCATGGCGAGCGGCTTCTCCGAGTAGACGTGCTTGCCGGCCAGCATCGCGGCCCTGCTGACGTCGAAGTGACTCTCCGGGCTCGTGAGGTTCACCACGACCTTGATGTCCTCCTCCGCCAGCAACTCCTCGACGCACGTGTAGAGAGGCAACCCGTGGTGGGAGCTGAAGACCTTCGCGCGTTCCACGTCGCGGTCGAACACCCCGCCGATGGACAGCTCGGGGTGGTTCGCCATCGTGGTCACGTAGTAGTCGGCGGCGAACCCGCACCCGATCAATGCCACCTTCGTGGCGGTCTGCGTGGACATCGGGTCAACCCTTCCTCGTGTTGCGGCTGAAAGGCGCGACGATCTTTCTGATCTCCGCGACCGCGCCCCAGTCGTCGTCTCCGTGGGCGACGACGCTCAGGAGCTCGCGCAGGTGCAGCACCGGCATGCGGTCGCGCCAACCGTCGGCCAGTCCGGCCTCCTCGGCGTACACGGTGAAGAACCGCTGCGATTCGGGCGGGCGCGGCGAGCACCAGAGCATGCTGAGATCGGACTCCGGCCAGGTGTAGGACACTGCCGGATCGATCAGGACGGGGTTTCCGTGCGGATCGGCGAGAATGTTCTCCCGCCACAGGTCGCCGTGGTTGAGCGACGGCGGTTGCGGCGGGATCAGCTCCGGCAGCGCGGCGCAAAGACGCTCGATCGCCCGGCGGTCGTCACGGTCGAAGGCGCTCTCCGCCAACGGCTCGGGAAGCCAGCGGAGGATGCGCCGCTGGGCGAAGAACGCATGCCCGTCCATATCCCAGGCGTTCTCCTGACGCATCCTGCCCAGCCAGCCGTCGCGGTGCCAGCCGAACCGGGTGCCTACCGTCGAGCGATGCAGCCCGGCCACCGTACGCGCGAGCTGTTCCCAGAACGGCTCGCCATCGCGTCGGGGGTGCATCGGTTCGAGCACGAGAAGGTGCGGGGTGACCTTGACGACTGCGGGAGTGGGAACCCCGCCGAGTTCCCCGAGCGCCCGCAGGCCCTCCGACTCCACCTGGAAGACGTCGGATCCGTCGCCCCGCAACGTTTTGGCGAATATCCGGGCACCGTCCCGCAGCTTCGCCATTCCCGCCACGGCGACCACTCCGCCCGCCGCGACCTCCAGCGAATCGACGTCGAATCCGGCTTCGCGCAACCTTCCGGAGAGCAGCTTCATGTCGCCTGTGGAACCCATTCGATCAGGTCTCTCTCTGAAGGTGCCGCGGATGGGCGATCGGCTTTCTTCCGGTGAGTCCGAGCACGGGATCGGCAGCGCCGATCTCCTCCAGGACGCGCAGGGCGGAGCACACGTCGGGGTCCGGCGAGCGGCCGGTCAACGCCTGCCGCACCGCCGCCCGCACGGCGGGTGGTATCCCACGTCGAGCCGCCGCCCTCTCGAAGAGCGGAACCTGTAACTCCGGCTGAGGATTGCAGCAGTCCCATGCGCCCAGCAGGGCGCGTACCAGCAAGGACAGGCGCTCGCGTCCCGCCGGGCGGCCGTTCGCCCCGCCCAGCTCCTGCACCGCATGAGCCGCCGTGAACAGCGGCCACAACTCGATGTGCGCCTCTTCCAGTTCCTGCGCGAACAATGGCGATCCGGGCTGGAGATCGCGTTGACCATGCAGGGCGTGCATGGCCCTGGCGATCTCAGGCGACACGGGCGGCAACGGCCCGCCCGGGTGGGTGAGCAGGCTCCTGAGCGGCTCCTCCCAGGCGCGCAACTGCCACGTGGGCATGACCAGGACGGACAGCCGGACCGGGCGGTGGATCAGGCCCTGGGAGTCGATGGCCGGCTCGGTCATCTCCTCCGCCCGCTCGGCGAGGGCCACCAGCTCCACCGGCCCGTCGGCGCGGCCCAGGTCGTCGGCGAGCCCTCCGCCGTAGAACACGCGCGTGCCGCCGAAGCTCGGGCGTAACGACTCGACCAGGGCGTAGGCGTCGAGGTGCCATTGGGAGACGAGGAGATCGAGCGGCAGGAACCCGCCATCGGGAGAGAGGTCCATATCAGAGCTCTGCGCGGGACGCGATCCTCGGCAGGTGCCGAGCGACCTTCTCGAACGCCTCGCAGTAGCGGTCCACCCAGTGCTCCTCGTCGGAGAAGGTGAAGGTCGGCAGGCTGAGCGAGGTACGCCACAACTCCTCGGCCACCGGGAAGTCGCCGCGTTTGTACTCCGGCATCCGGATCGGCGGAGCCGCGCGGCGGAGCGGCACGCTGCCGTCGGTGAAGAACGGCAGCAGATGCAGCGGCCGCGAGCCGGGCGGATGCACGTCGAGCCCTTCGCAGGCCAGCGCTCTGGCCACCTGCTCCGCTCCGGCCTCCAGCCATTGGCCTGACAGCCGGAGCTTGAACCCGTAGTACGCCCCCCGATCGCAGCCGGGCCGCGTGGCAGGCGGTATGAGCCCCGGGATGGAGGCCAGGCCGGCGGCGAGCCTGCCGAGCAGCCGGGCGCGGTCGGCGATGCGCGTCTCCATGGCCAGGGAGCTCTCCATCGCCAGGGCGGCGGCGAACGGATGCATACGGTAGTTCAGCCCGAAGCCCGTGCCGGAATAGCGGCCGAGCGAGCTTTCGATGTCCTGCTCGCATCGCACGCGGAAGTGACCGAGCAGGCACGCGCGTTCGTGTGTCTCCTGGTCCTTCGACGCCAGCAGGCCGCCCTGGCCCGCGTACACGATCTTCGCGCCCTGGAAGCTGAAGGCCGCCGCGTCGCCGAACGTGCCGACCTCGTCCCCGTGGTAGGAGGCGCCGTGCGCGTGGGAGCAGTCCTCCACCACCCACAGACCGTGCCGGCGGGCCAGCTCCAAGATCGGCGTCATGTCACAGGGATGGCCCCAGAGGTGGGTCACGACGATCCCGGCCGTCCGCGGGGTGATCGCGGCGGCGACCGCGGCGGGGTCGATGTTCCCCGTGTCGGGTTCCGCGTCGCAGAGGACCGGTGTCGCCCCGAGCTGGACCAACGGCATGACCGTCGCCAGGAAGGTGTTGGTGGGGCAGAGCACCTCGTCGCCTGGCGCCGTGCCCAGCGCGAAGAACGCGGAGTGCAAGGCCGCCGTGCCGGAGGACGTGCCCAGGACGCGCCGCCCCTGTAACCGGCCGGACCAGAAATCCTCCAGGTCGGTCAACACCCCTTCTCGGCCGTAGTAGGAGGTCTCCCCCTTCTCCAGCAAGGACAGCACCGCCGCCTTGTCGGCGTCCGACAGCCGGGGCCAGGTGAAACGGTGCGGTGGTGCTATGACGGGCTCTCCGCCGAAGACCGCCAGTTCCTCTGCCGTCTTCGGCTTGTCCGGGTGCAACGGGTTCACCTCACGCTCCTCATCTCGGCACGCCACTTCGTGGCCAGCGTGGCCAGACTCCTGCGCGGCCTGTATCGGGTCATGGACTGCAATTTGCTGGAATCAACCGATCGTCCGACCCGCGGCGGCAACGACCACCCCCGCCGGGCGACCTCGTCGACGAACCCGGGCAGATGCTGCTTGAGGACTCCCCTGCAGTCCTTGCCCAACGCGAGCCTCGCCTCAGTGGGCAGTGGCAGATCGCTGGCCACGCAGTAGACGCCGCAGGGCAGCCGGGCCGCCTCGCAGACGGCGACGAACGCGTCGGCCGCGTCCTCCAGATCGAGCCCGGTGGACAGTTTCCGCAGCTGGTAAGAGCTCTCGTCCTCGCGGTAGAAGCGTCCCAGACGCAGGGACACGCCTTCCGCCGCCGAGCCCACGGTGGAGGCCATGATCGATTCGGCCGCGAGCTTCGCCGTGGCGTACGGGTTGTCCGGCATGGGAGCCCGCTGCTCGTCCAGGATCATGGCGTGCTCGCCGGGCAGGCTGCCGGGGCCGTACAGTGCGGTGGTGCTGGCCAGCACCACCCGCTCGACCCCTACCGCCATGGACGCGGCGCACACCTGCCAGGTCCCCTCCACGTTCGAGCGCCAGATGTCGGGAATCCGCATGCCCTGCCGTAGGTGCAGTCCGTGCAGTCCCGCGAGATGCAGGACCACCCGGCTCCCCTCCAGGGCACGGCGCAGCACGCTCTGCGCTCGCGTGGACAGCAGGTCCAACTCGACCATCCGGACGCCGAGCGACAGTCCGTGCAACCACGCAGGAAAGGAGGTGTCGATCAGTGTCACCGCGTACCCGGCCGCACTCAGTCTTCTGCCCAGTTCGCCGCCCAGGCGGCCACCGCCTCCTGTGATCGCTACTCCGGAGCGGTTCATACGCCGTCGTCCCGTTCCAGCGGCCAGCGCTCGGCCTCGTACGGGTCGGGCAGCGCGACGACCTCCCGCACGCCGCCCGTCCTGAAGGCGACCCGGTGGCGGTATCCGGCGTCCCACACATACTGGACGAGCTCCCTGTACCGGTACGCCGCTTGGTCCGGGTAGTGGGCGTCACTCGCCAGGGTGATCGGCACGCCGGCCGCGTGGGCCATGCGCAGCAGGGACGGCGCCGGATACGGCTCCGCGACCTCGTAGCGCAGTCCGGCGCTGGACACCTCCATCGCGATCTCGTTCCGGCTCGCCGCCCGGACGAGCCGCTCATAGAGGTCGAGGGGTTCCTCCACGCATCGATGCCCGAACTTCTTGACGACATCGGGATGCGCCAGCACGTTCACCGAACGTGACTCCGCCAGTTCGGTGACCAGCCCGAAGTAGTCCTCGTATGCTCGCCGGACGCCTCGCCGCTCGAACTCGTGAGCGACCGCCGGGTGATCGACCGACCAGGCGCCGATCCAGTGGACCGACCCGATGAGGAAGTCGAAGGGATATCGCCGCAGCGCCTCGCCGATCACGTCCTGATATGCCGGGAGGAAGTCGACCTCCAGCCCCAGCAGCACCGGCAGGCCACGCTCGCGGGCGGCGGTCACCGCGCTCACGTAACGATCGAGACGGAGGTTGAGATCGTCGTAGTAGTACTGCCGCGAGTGCGCCACCAGATCCCCGGACTCGCCGGTCTCCCAGAAGTTCGCTATGGCCGGCTCGAAGTCGGCGAACCGGTGCAGGTGCTCGGTGAAACCCACCTCGGTGGCGCCGCGGGCGAGCGCCTGCTCAACGTACGCCTCGACGTGCTCTTTGGGATAAACCCCGGGAGGTGGGCTCTCCGGCCGAGGTATGTGCGGATGAAGATGGACGTGGTAATCCCCCAAGGCAACCCCAATCGGGTCAGCTACCGAACCGGATCTCGTATCGGGACAAGGTCTGTAGGAGCTCTCGCTCGGCGTCGATGCCGGCCGCCGCGGCGAAGCTCAGGACGGCGAAGAGCACGTCCCCGTACTCCGCGCGGACGTCGGCGGGCAGCTGGTCGTGCGGCCCGGCAGGCGCGTCCAACCGGTAGTCGTGATGTTTCAGGTAGGCGCCTGCCAGCTCGCCCAGTTCGGCGCAGGCGTCCAGCAGGGCGGCACCGGCGGGAACCTGCATTCCATGCCGCTCCCTGAGAGCCCGCACCGCGGCTTGCAGAGCGTTGAGAGTGGTCGACGACGGAGGACCGGCAGCAGCCGATGACATGGGACGCCTTCCGGGAGGATGGTGGCTCACGCGGTCGCGGAGGAGACGGCCGATCGGCAGCCGCAGGAGGGATCGTCGGCGAGGCCGGGCGCGAGCACCTTCAGGGCATGGCGGATGCGGTCGAGCCCGCGGCCGAACTCCGCGGTGACCGCGTGATGCGACACGGGCTCGGTGGCCGAGTCACCGACGCAAGCGTCGTGGTCGGTGACGTAGCAGAGGCTGAGATAACACATCTGCAGCTCACGCGCCAGCACGACCTCCGGGTAGATGGTCATGTTCACCACATCCCAGCCCTGCTTCGAGAACCAGGTGCTCTCCGCCCGGGAGGAGAACCTCGGGCCCTGGATCACCACCACCGTTCCGTCGGGGTGGACCCGCTCCCGCAGCTCGACCAGCCTCCCGTGGGCCGTGCGGCGCATTCGCTCGCAGAACGGATCGGCCGCGCTGATATAGACGACCTCACCGTCGCCGGAGAAGGTGTCGGGCCGTCCCCAGGTGCGGTCGACGAACTGATCCACGAGGACCATGTCCCCACGCCTGAGGGGCGTTCTCAGGCTGCCGACGGCGTTGACCGCCACCACCTGGCGCGCGCCCAGGGCGTGCAGCGCCCAGAGGTTCGCGCGGAAGGGAATCTCCGCGGGCAGGAGCGTGTGGTCGACGCCGTGACGCGGGAGGAAGGCGACTCGCCTGCCGCCGAGCTCGCCGACCTGGATGGTCGCGCTGGGGAAACCGTACGGGGTTTCCTGGCGGACCTCCTCCGCGTTCTCGAGTAGCTGGTAAAGGCCGGTCCCGCCAATGACGGCCAGGCTCACGTTCATCAGGTTGGCGCTGGAACCTCGTTCCGCCATCGGTCCGGTTCTCCTCTGCGTACGACGTGCCGCGCTCACGACGTCTGGCCCGAGCCGTGCGGGGCGCTCCGTCCGAGCGCCAGCCGGCTCGGCGCCGCCCACAGGTCCTCCCAAGCCGTCGTGCGTGACGTTACAACTCACAGGCCATAGTCGATGGTCGCCGTCGGCAGGACATGTCACGTAAACAGGTGACTGGCCGCGCCGCGGCGGTGCGCCGTGAGGTGACCGGCCTCGACGGCAGGGGATCGGACATCGGCTTCGCTTCCGGCCGACGGCGCTCGGAGGGGCCCGGGCTTCGGGACGGACGTCATTCGCCAGCCACCACCTGACCGAGCAGCGCAGCCTTGGTGAGCTCGGCCTTGTTTCCCGCGCCGAGCTTGGTACGGATGCGTTTCACATAGGTGTCGACGGTGTGCTGGCTGATCCCCAGCCGGGTGGCGATCTGGCCGTGGGTCAGGCCTTGCGAGATCTGGCGCAGTACCTGCTTCTCACGCTCGGACAACGGCGGACTCGTCGCGGTGGAAAGGGCCGCGGGCGTGCCGCCCTCGTCATGGGGGACGGTGCCCGCCACCGCTTGGTGTATCGCATCGATGAAGACCTCCTTGGACGCTGATCTGCTGATGAACAGGCTCACTCCCGCGTCGGTGAACGACGCGTGGTCCAGCGCCTCCCCCGACTGCATCACGATGATCGGCATATGCCTGGCGAGCGCCGCGATGTGGGAGAGCACCTGTCCGGAGGGCAGGGCATCGGGGTCGAGGAGATACGCGTCCGCCGGCCGGGGCATGCGGGTGGTGGGCGAGGTGCCCGCGTCGAGAACCTTGATGCCCGCGTCGGAGAGGACCTCGACGAGACCGGCCAGGAAGATCGGTGAGGTATCCAGAATTCCAACTCTGATCATTGAACCCCCGTCGAGCGAACCGTCGTCGGTGCCTCCGGGCATTTCCCGGCAGGGAAGTGGTGTTGAAAGAGGGTTGCCGGCCGAAGAGACGTTTTTACTATTTGCGGGGCGGGAGTCTGCCGGAGGGCTCATCACACCCGGCGCGTCAAAGCATGGCCGACAGGGCTCTCGGCCCGGGCGCCCGCGCCCGTAGAAGGGCGACACGCAATTGAGGAACCTTTCTGGTGGGCCGAGAACGAGTTCGGCCTTCGGCGTTCCATCGAATTGAAGCAACCCTCGGTATGTTTTCGGTATGCACCTGGCCGAATGCGAGTGCACCACCCGTCAGCGGATCCGGCTCAGGACGGGACGCACACCGTCTGGAATGGCTCGCCGGGCAGGTACTGCTCCCATTCCTGGGCGCTGAGCGTACGTCCGGCGCGAGCGCAGGCGGCGGCCACCAGGTCCGCGGGTTCGGCCACGCCCCACACCCGGAACGTGTCGTCATCGTTCACCGTGGCCAGCACGCCGTCGCCGAACTCCACCTGGGAGACCCTGCTGCGGCCGGGAAGAGCGGCGCCGACCTGTTCGTGCGTGGCCACGTCCCACAGCCGGACGCTCTTGTCGTCGCTCGCGGTGGCGAGGGTGGCGCCGTCGGCGCTGAAGGCCACCGCGGTGATCACGCCGGAGTGCCCGCCCATGTCCCGGCCGAGCTGCTTGCGGGAGGCCAGGTCGATCAGCCGCGTTCCCGCGGTGCCGGCCACGGCCAGGGTCCTGACGTCCGGGGAGAAGGCGACGCCTCTCGCCCTGCTGATGGGCGGGCCGACCTTGACCTGGGTGGACAACTCCCACAGCTGGGCGTTCTCCCCGATGTCCACCACGGTCAGGTATCTGCTGTCGGGGCTGATGACCAGCTGACTGATGTGCTCGGTGTGGACGATCCGGCCGATCCGGCGATGGGTGCGCCCGTCGAAGAGCCACACCTCGGGCTTCGCACCGGTCCGCGGGTCCGGTGCGAGCGCGATGGCCAGGACCCGCCCGTCCGGGCTGTAGGCCCCCGGCCCGATGACGTGCCGGGGGGTTCCCACCGAGCTCACCTGGCGTCGGCCGGCGACGTCCCACCAGGTCAGCTCGGACTCCAGCCCGATCGCCAGCGTGCCACCGTCGGGGCTCGCCACCACGGTGTTGATGTCGTGCCCCGGCTTGATGGTGAAGATGGGCGTTCGTGAGCCGAGGTCCCAGAGCCTGACCTGCCGCGCGTCGGAGGTCAGGATGCTCCGCCCGTCCCTGCCGAACGTCGCGGCGCGCGCGGTGGTGCCCGCCGTGGGCAGGTGGGGTCCCAGCTGCCGGTGGGTGAACGGGCTCCACAGCCACAGCCCGTCGATGCCGCCGGTGGCCAGCAGTTTCCCGTCAGGGCTGAAAGCCACGCTGTGCAGGGCGATCGTGTGACTGGCGAGTTCGGGACCGAGCTCCTGGCGCGTGGCCACATCCCAGAGCCGGGCCCGTCCGCCGTCGCTCGTGGCCGCCAGGACTGCGCCGTCCGGGCTGAAGGCCACGCGGATGCCGGCGATCTGCCTGTTCATGAGCGGCTCGCCGATCGGCCGCCACGTGGCGACGTTCCACAGGCGCAACGCGTGGCTACCGGTGACCAGCAGCTTCCCGTCAGGGCTGAAGGCGACGTGGCTGGTGCCGGCGGGGGACATGTGCGCTTCGAGCGAGGCGACCTGCCTGCGCGAGGCGACCTCCCAGACCCGGGCCTCGATGTCGCGGGAGGAGTGGGTCGCCAGGAGCTTGCCGTCCGGGCTGAAGGCGATGGCGCCGGCTCCGGGGAGCGCGTCACCGACCTGTTCGCGCGTGGCCACGTCCCACAACCGCACCCTGTCGCCGCCCGTGGCCAGGAGCTTGCCGTCCGGGCTGAACGCGACGGTCTCGCCGCCCCGGAGCGGCTCCCCGACCTGCTCGCGCGTGGCGACGTCCCAGATCCGCACATCCTCGGCCGCCGCCGCGACGAGCCGGCCGTCGCCGCTGAACGCCACCTCGGTGACCATCTGCCTCTGGCCCGCCAGGGAGCCGGTCGGGCGGTGTGTGACAGGGTCCCGGAGTGTCACCACGCCCTCGTCCCCGTTGGTCGCGAGGATTCTGCCGTCAGGGCTGAAGGCCAGCGCGACCGCCGGGCCGGGCCGGGTGAAGACGGCGGGCTCGGCGAGCGCGTTACGGAGGCTGTGGCGGGCCTCCTTGGTCGGCGCCAGCCGCCAGGCCGTGACCGCCAGCAGGTGACCGACCGTCGGCTCGGTGCCGACGAGCCGGACGCTCTGCGTCGCCAGTTGCCTGGACAACGCCTGCCGCTTCTGCGCCTCCGCCCGCTGCCGCTCGCTGTTGGCTTCGCTCGCGGCGTACACGGCCGAGGCCGCGCCGGCGAGAGCGACGACGAGCAACGTGACAAGCGTGACCATCGCGCCTCGCCGTACCCTCCTGGACCGGACCAGCGCCCGGCGGCTGGAGTCGAGGAAGTCACGCTCCAGCCTGGTGAGCGTCATATGGCGGCGCTCGGAGTCGGCCCAGCTCTCGACAGCCTGCAGCCGGCTGCCGCGCAGCAGGTCGCCGTCGCCGCGACCGCTGTCGTCCCAGTGGCGGGCGGCCTGGCCGAGCTGCGCGACGACCGCCAGGCCCGCCTTCTCCTCGCTGACCCAACCGCGCAGGCGAGGCCACGCGCGCAGGACTGCGGGGCGTGTCAGGACCATCTGGCCGTCACGCTCGGAAAGCACGTAGGAGAACGCCCCGAGGATCTCCTTCAGGTCCTGCCCGCCGTAATCCAGCTCGGCCACGGGCACCGGGCGGGTGATCTCCACGTCGTACTCGTCCAGGGTGAGCAGCCGTAGGAACACTCCGGGCACCAGTCGCCGCTGCGCCTCCGGGAGCGCGGCGTAGGCCTCCTCCGCGATCGTCCCCAGCCCCGGGTCCCGGCCCTCGTCCGAGGCGATCTGCCGCGCCCGCTCGCTGCCCGCGCGCAACAGCCCGGCCGCCTCGCCGTTCCCGCTGACCAGGGCGAGCAGCAACTCCCGGGCCGTCGGCCGCGACTCCGGCTCCTTGGCCAGCGCCGCCGCCACCAGCGGGCGCAGCACGGGCGGCAGCCCGCCCACGTCGGGTACGGCCGACAGGACCCGGTGGATCACCGCGGCGGCGTTGTCCCCGGCGAAGGCGTCCCTTCCCTGCGCGGCGAAGAGCACCACGGCGCCCCACGCGAACACGTCGCCCGGCGCGCCCACCCGCCGCCCGCTGAACGACTCGGGCGCCATGTAGGCAGGCGTGCCGGCGATGAGCCCGGTGGACGTCAGCGACATCTCCTCGGTACGCGCGATGCCGAAGTCGATCACGCGTGGGCCGTCCGGACCGAGCAGGACGTTGTCGGGCTTCAGGTCGCGGTGGATCACCCCCGCCTCGTGAACGGCGGCCAGCGCGGTAGCGATCGCCGTGGCCAGCCGGTGCAGGTCATCCCCCGCGAACGATCGCCCATCCCGTACGGCTGCGCGCAGGCTGGGCCCGCTGACGTACTCGCTGACGATGTACGGCCGCGGGCCCGCCAGGTCGGCGTCCAGGACCCGAGCCGTGCAGAACGAGGCCACCCTCCGCGCGGCCTCGACCTCCCGGGCGAACCGGTCGAGCTGCGGACGGCCGCCGTCCGCGTGCAGGCGCTTGAGCGCCACCCGGGCGCCCGCACCGTCGTAAGCCTCGTAAACGACGCCCTGGCCCCCCTGCCCCAGGCGGCCGGCCAGCCAGTAGCCGCCGATCGTGTGCGGGTCCTCGCCCAGCAGCGCGCTCATGATCGATGGGACGCGCGCACGCGGCGGATGGTTCGCCCACCGGCCGACCCGGGCCGGCCCGGCCACGGTCGACCGTGGCCGGGCCGGCGGTTGACGACGTCTCGCCTCATTGCGCCGGCGGGTTTCAGTAGTCGGTGACCGAGATCTTCACGCGGACGGAGCCGTCGTTGTCGCCCAGGCAGCCGTTGGCGTCGTTGACGCGCAACTGGAGGAAGCCTGCCTCACGCGCCTGGATCAGGGCCCTGCTGCCGACCCTGTAGTAGTCACCGTTGATCCTCGCGATCATCGAGCCGTGCGGGTGCCTGCTGAGGATCTTGCACCGCTGGTAGATCCTGCGGTCGATGTGCCTGGCGTAGCCGGCCGAGGACACGTAGGGGAACTCGCGGTAGTCGACCGTCCAGCGGCCGCCGGCGTAGCGGATCCGCACCATGTCACCGGGTTCGACGTAGACGCCCGCGTGCTGCCAGCCCTTCTCGGCGCTGATCCACTTGCTTTTACCGTAGTGCGACGTCGCCGAGGCAGGCGAGGCGCCGGCGAGGACGCAGCCGGCGGCGGTGAGCGTGGCAAGGAATAGGGTGGCCAGCTTCGATCGCATCTGTGAATGCCTTTCCGGGTCTATTTTTTATGTTCGTCGTACATGTGGGTTAGAGAGCGACCGGGGGAGGAAGGTTCGGGGCGTTATGAATTTTTTTCGGACGCTCAACCGCACGTCCACGAGTCGGCTGGACGCCGGATGACGTACGCCGGACGTGAACGAATGCTGAGCCGCGCTCATAAACGTTCACGGGCCGGAGCCGGGATTGGCCCGCCCGGACGAAGCCCCGTCTCCCGCGAAAGGGATCGAAAGCCGAATTGAAGTGCCCGTAAGGCAGCTTCGCCCAATGATTTTCCCTGCCCGGGTGATGAGCTGGGAACACATGTCACGGGTTCCTGCCTCGCCGTTTCTCAACCTGCTCGGCGTCGCGCCCGGCGGCCGGCGCGCTCGCGAGCGCGGCGGGCATGGTGAGGTGCCAACGGCGCCTGGGTCGCCGAGGTTGACGACCGTGCGGTTGTGGAAGAAGTCGTCTTCGCGCAACGTGGTGATGCTGCCGGACGGCACCCGGAAACTGACGTGGCCGACCGCCTCGATCGGCATCTTGATCCAGGACGCCACGACGAATGTCAGGGAGCCGCCGTGCGTCACCACGATCTGGTGTTCACACGGGCGCCGCAAGATCTCTCTTCCACGACGGCGATCTCGATCTCATCATCACGGATCCGCCGGCCACGATGCCGGGCCGTCCCGATCACGGCCTGACCGCCCCGCACGCGCGAGCCGGGCGTCCACCGTTCTCACGCCGTTCTCGTGCGCGATCCCGCGGAACAGTGCGCGCGCCTCTTCCCACACGGCCCTGGCCGTGCGGTGGTCGCCGGCGGCGGCGTGGGCGTCGCCGAGGGTGCGGAGCGTCCGCGCCAGGTAGGGGATCGAGCCGCGGGTTCGCCAGACCCGGACCGAGCGTTCGAGGGTGGCGATGGCGGCGGGCGGGTCTCCTTCGGCCAGGTTCAGCTGTCCGAGGACGCTGAGCGCGTCGGCGAGATAATGGCCGAAGTTGCCGGCCTCGCTGTGGGCCAGCGTCAGTTCGACGGTCTCCCTGGCCCGCTCGTCGCCGACCGCGACGAACAGCTTCGAGAGGTAGAGCAGCGAGAACGTCTCCAGATAGCGGTAGTTCAACCGCCGTGCCATGTCCAGGGACCTCTCCAGCAGTTCCTGGCCACCCGTGATGTCACCGCAGAACGATTTGGCCGCGCCGAGGAACTGGGTGATCGTCGTGGTGTAGTGAGCGTTGCCGAGCGCCTCGGCGACCTTCGTCGCCTGCTCCAGGACCGCGAGCGCCGCCTGGGGGTCGTCCTCGCCGTGGATGATCGCCATCACGTGATAGGCCCGCGCCTGGCCGCCGAGGTAGCCGGCGTCGGCGGCCGTCCGCAGGGCGCGCTCCGCCAGGGCGAGCGCCTGCGCACCACCGTTCCCGTCGGCCGTCATGCTCCAGGCCAGGGTCGCCAAGGCGTCGGTCATTCCGACCGGATCGTCCAGCATGGTGAACAGGTCGAGGAGCTGCGAAGCGCCGGCCCGCATCCGTGTCATCGCCGGTCCGGGGCCCGCCGGGGAGCTCCAGGTGGTGACCTCCAGGAGGCCGCGCATCAGCACGGCCTCGCCGCGCTTGTCGCCGGTCTCACGGCAGAGCGCGAGTGCCTGCTCGTGCATGCGCTGCCAGCCGTCGTACAGGCCGCGCACGTTGAGGTACGTCTCGGTGGACCCCGCGAGGTCCCAGGCGAGCTGGGTCAGTCGTGCCTCGCACGCTTGGGCGACCCCCGCCATCAGCGCGGCGTGCTCCGCGCCGAACCAGGCCATCGGGTCGGCCAGCAGCGGGCCGGAGACCGCCGCGGGCAGCCGCCAGCGCGGCGCGCTGCTGTGCATGGGTGCGAAGCAGGGGCCCGGGACGTGCTCCGCCGCGACCTCCGCCAGCGCCAGCCACGCACCCAGGGCCCGCCCGAGCGCGGCCTGGCGCTCGGGTTCGGGCTCCTCGCGCTGCGCCCGCTCGCGCGCGTACAACCGGATCAGGTCGTGGAACCGGTACCTGAGCCTGCCCGTCTCGTCCGTCCCGGTGAGGTTCAGCAGGTGCGCGTCGACCAGGGTTTCGATCTCGCGTTCCGCCTGCCGCACCGGCACGTCGAGAAGGGCCGCCACCGCCCACGGGGCGAAGTCGGGCGCGTCGAGCAGCCCGGCCAGCCGGAAGGCCCGCTGCGCGCCCGCGGGAAGCGTACGGTAGCTCATCTCGAATCCCGCGCGGATGTCGAGGTCGCCCGCCACGAGTTCGTCCAGCCGGTGCCGTTCCTCCCCGAGGACGCCGGCGAGGTGGGACAGACTCCACTGCCTCCTGCCGAGGAGCCTGGCCGCCGAGATGCGGACCGCCAGCGGGATCCGGCCGCACAGCCGGGTGATCTCCAGCGCCGCGTCCGGGTCGTCCTGGACGCGTTCGTCGCCGACGATCCTTCTCAGCAGGTCCATGGCCTGGGCCGACGGCAGGACGTCGAGCTCCAGCAGGCTCGCGCCCTCGAGACCGACCAGCCGGACCCGTCCGGTGAGGAGCACGGCCGTGCCGGGGGCCCCGGGCAGCAGCGGCCGTACCTGCTCCTCCCCTGCGACGTTGTCCAGCAGGATGAGGATCCTCCGTCCGGCCAGGCAGCTCCGGAAGAACGCCACGCGTTCCTCCAGGGATTCGGGGATGCGGGTGGCGCTGACGCCCAGCGCGAACAGGAACCGGCTGAGCACGTCCTCAGGGCGGGCAGGGTCGGAGGCGCCGCGCAGGTCCGCATAGAGCTGGCCGTCGGGAAAGCGACCCGCGATCCGGTGCGCGACGTGCACGGCGAGCGTGGTCTTGCCCAGACCCCCCATACCCGCGATGCTGGCCATGGCCACGGTGCCCGGCCGTGGCTTGGTGAGGACCTCGGTGAGGCCCGCCACCTCGCCGTCCCTGCCCGTGAACTCCGCGATGTCCGGCGGCAACTCGGCAGGGGTGGGGGCCGCTCGGAGCTCGGGCGCCAGGGAGCCCGTGATCGTCGCCACGGCGCGCGGAACGAGGTCGAGCGAGGGGTCCTCCGTGAGAATTCTCTGATGCATGTCGTGCAGCTCTTCGGCCGGGTCCAGACCGGTCTCCTCGATCAGGGTCTTGCGGGCACGCGTGTATTCGGCCAGCGCGTCCGCCCGCCGGCCACAGCGGTACAGCGCCAGCATCAGCTGCGCGCGCAGCCGCTCCCGCAGGGGGTATTCGCTGGTGAGCGCGGTCAGCTCGCCCAACAGCCCGGCGTGGCGTCCCAGTCTCAGGTCCGCGGCGATCCGCGACTGCAGGACCGACAGGCGGACCTCGTCCAGCCGCGCGGCCTCCGCGGCCAGCGTCGGGACGTCGGCCATGCCGGCGAACGCGGGCCCGCGCCAGAGCCCCAGCGCCTCGTGCAGGCGCTGGGTCGCTTCCTCCGGCTCGCCGGCGGCCTCCGCCGCCAGCCCTGAGCCCGCCAGGCTCTCGAATTTCGCCGCGTCCAGCTCGTCCCGGGCCACCGGCACCAGATAGCCGGACCCCTGCCGCACGACGCGAGCCGGGTCGCCCAGGTGCCGCCGGAGCCGGTGGACGTAGGTCTGCACGTTCTTGGTGGCGCTCTTCGGCGGGGTGTCCCCCCACAGTGCCACGGCCAGTTGATCTTCCGAGACAGGCTTACCCGCCTGGCACAGCAGGACGGCCAGCAGCACCCGCGCCTTGGGCGTGCCGAGATCGAGCGGCTCACCCTCACGCCACACCGCCAGTGGGCATAATATCCCGAACTTCATCGTGCTCCCTTGGATGGACGCACTGTAAACCTGGACGCCCCGCTCCGGCGGTCCACTGGGTGAAGAAACGATTGCGAACTCTGCCCGCCCTCGATCCCTTACGACACCGGTGCCGAACGCACCTGACTTGCCGCTGCCGGACGTCGGTTGTCGGAGTGATGTCGACGATCCCCGGGTGGCTCCGACCACCTGCGAGGGAGCCGCCGGTTCGCACACCGGCGCGCCTCTGGACGGCAGCCCGATGCGAAGGAGCAGACATGTCACGGAATATCGAGACCGTCAACACCTACCTGGACGGTTTCCGCCAGAACGATCACGAGCAGATCCTGTCCTGCCTGACGGACGACATCGAGTGGACCGTCTTCGGCGCCTTCCACCTGACCGGCAAAGGCGCCTACGACCGGGCCATCGACGGCCCGCCCGACCTCGTCAACCCTCCTCACCTGGAGGTCGTGCGCATGGTCGAGCAGGGCGATGTCGTCATGGCGGAACTCACCGGGACGGTGCGGCGAGTCGCGGGCGGCGAGATGCGCATGTCCATGGCGGAGGTGTTCGTCCTGCGTGACGGCAGGATCGCCGAACGTCGTGCGTGGGTCGTCGAACTGAAGGAGAACGACTACCGCTGACCTGCGGCCGCGACGGGTCGAGGGCCGGTTCGCCGGGGCGGGCCCTCACCCTTCGGACAGGCACCGCTGCAGCAGCACGAACCCGGGCATGGTCTCCGCCGGACGGATGCCGACGTCGAAGATCTCCGGGTCCTCGAACACCGGCTCCCCGTTCGGACGGCGCACGTACGCGACCCGCCCGTAATCCACACCGTCGTCGCGGTCGAAGCTCATCCAGGTGATGGCCTCCTGCTCCCCTTCCAGCAGCGGGTGGGAGGAGACGGCCCGCACGGCGATCGTGCCCGGCGGCTTGAACAACCACACCTGCGGAACGCCCAGCACCCAGCGGACGACGTCGATCTCCTGCGCCTTCTCCGCCGCCCTGATCTCGAACGCCTCCGCGGTCACGGGATCGCGCAGGTAGTCGTACTCGCTCAGGACGAGCTTGGCCGTGCCCTCCATGGCGACGACGGCCGGGCACTCCCGGGCCACGATGTTCTGCTCCAAGCGCTCCACCGCCTCGAACAGCAGATGCGCGGTCGCCTCGTTCATGTCGCCTCCCACCCACCTCGTCCGCAGCGTGCTCCGCCACACCAGCGTTCCAGATACGGCCAGGTACAGGCGCACAACGCGCGGAAGCGAGGTGCCGCCAGAATCGGCGGGCCGGCAGGCGTACGCCCCTGCCGCCGACGATCGAGGCGGAGCCTCGAAGACGGTGGCCGTCCGGCGGCAGGATCGCGCTCAGGCGCCGAGCGGGGAGGGAGCTCCATCGCGTTCCTCTCCGCAGATCGGGCAGTCGGGTCGCCGCGGGATCGGGCGCGAACGGATCTCCAGCGGCCAGAAGTCCACCTCGCTCCACTTGCCGCTCAGCGCCGGCTCCAACCCCGTCAGCACCCGGATCGCCTCCCAGGCCAAAATCGTGCCGACCAGCCCGCACAACGCCCCGATGGCGCCCGCCTTCCGCCTCTTGCCGATCAACGACTCCATCCGGTGACGCCCGTGATCGGCGAAGGTCTCGGCCCGCACACACGCCCAGCAAGCCGTACTGCCCGGAAGGACCGTCGCGCCGAGCACCCCGATGTGATACGCGTAGCCGGTACCCAGGATGTGCGGCACATCCGGCCAGCAAGCCCCGCTGACCCAGCTCGCCGTATCGTTGGGCGTGGGCAGATCCATCGCGTTGATCACGATGCCCGCCCCGTCCACCACGTCAGCCAGATCGGCGGCCGACGTGACACGCCGCTCGAAGCTCTCCACTGTGACGAAGGGATTGGCCGCCCGCAGCCTGACGGCGGCCGCCTCCACCTTGGGCGCTCCCACATCGGCCACGGCGAACAGAGCCTGCCGGGTCAGATTGGACGACTCGACCCGGTCGAAGTCACACAGACGGATCGTACCGACACCCGCGTTCGCCAGGCAGAGCGCAACCCAGCCACCCAGCCCGCCGACACCGCACACCACCGCCGTCGAGCGATCGACACGCTCCTGCAACCGCACGCCGCAACGAACGTCGGCACGGCCCTGGTCACAGACATCCTGGAGCAGCCGTAATTGCCGATCGTAGAATTCGGCGCGCTCCTCGCCGAGCTTCGCAAAGGACGCCTCCAGGTCCCCGACATGACTCAGGAGCCTTTCCTCCGCGAGAATCCGCAACACCTCACCGAGCCCCTGCGCATCACCGACGGAACGTTCGATCTCGGCATACGTTCGAGTGCCGTCAAGAAGCTCAATCACGTGTTTCACGAAATCGTCGGCAGCGAACCTCTTCACAGTCCTGTCCGCCGTGCACAGGAAAAGCAGTTCCCGGCCCTGAGCCTGGACGATCACGCTTTCCCGCAGGCGGGGGCGCCACTCCGGCACGCACTCCTCCTGGACGGGTGAGGCTCGAAGGCCTCACCCGTGGCACTGTCAGTTTCCGGCGGAATTCGAGGCGGTCACCGCGCCCACACGCGGGTCGGCTCCTTCGAGCTCACCATGACCGGACGCCTCTCATTGTCGCCTCTTTTCGCCGATCGGATAGCCTGAGTGCATTCTGCCCAGCAGATGTTTGTTCTACACGGGAAAGTCAGCCAGTTCCCGAATCGCCTGGTCGAGATTGCCGGCGACGCCGCGTTAACGGCCTGACGTAAAGCTCGTCGGGGCCGTGGCCATGTCCGCCGACGGTGATCATCAAGGCGTCCGGACGGCCCGCCAGGTAGGGGTAGCCGACGCCGGCGAAACCGGTGGGCGCCACCTTGAGCCGCATGACCAGTAGGCCATTCCTCGGCTCTGACCGGGCCCGCCGCATGCTGCTGCTCCGGCCGCCGCTCGTGGTCGGTCCTTGGTCGACGACCGCTGTGACGTCGCGCGTCCCCGGCCGAGAAACGTGATGACCACAAGGGAAGGGCCGGGCCCGTGACGGGCCCGGCCCTTCCCTATGAGAACGTGATGGGCAGCTCGATCGACCTGGACGCGGTGCCGGCGTCAGCCGACCCGAGGCGCCATCACCAGGGGTGACGAGATTTCAGGTGGTGCTGCGCGCCGACGCGGCCCAGGTGTTGCACGATCCGGGAGCGCCGCTGTTGTAGCCGCGCGTCATCCAGGCAGCCTGCGTGGGCCCCCTGCCGTGGTCGTTCTGCGGCCAGGCCTTGGCGCCGTTCTTCCTGAACCAGTCGACCGTGTAGTCCCACTGCTGGTCCGAGAACTGCGATCCGTCTCGCAGCGTCGACATGAAGGCGCCGGAGAAGCATTCGGCCTGCAGTTCGGACCTGCGCGACAGCGCCAGGCGCTGGGACCTGCCGGCCGAGTTGCGGGCCGTCCAGTAGTAGCTCCAGATCTTCGAGGTCTGCTGCACGTGGTGGCCGTACTCGTGAGCCATGAGCCGCGCGATCCCCAGCGGGAACGGCTGGCGGAGCTGCTTCTTCGTGATCAGCATGTACATCGTACGGTTGGAGGAGCAGTAGTAGCCGTCGGCGCCGGTGCTCCACCTGCCGCAGGGCGTGTTCACCTTCCTGGTGATGATGCGCAGCCGCGGCTTGGAGAAAGGCAGCCGCGCCTTGCGGAACTGCGCGCCCCACGCCTTGTTCAGGCAGTTGGTCACGCGCGTCAGAAAACGTTTGTACGCGCTCGTGCTCCCGGACGGCAGCGCGCCGGGCGAGCAGTTCACGTCGGTGAGGCGGCCGGTCCGGTAGATCCGGTTCTTGGTGGCCAGCGCCTTGTTGGCGCTGGCACTCTGCGTGCTCACCGCGGCCCCCGCGAGCGGGTGCACCGCCTGCTGGGTCTGTTTGCCGGCTGCCACGGACGCCGTGGCCGCGTCAGCCAGGACGAACACCTGCGAGGTCACGGCCATCGTGAGGGCCACACCGGTGGATGCGAGCGCTGCGAATCTGTGAGAAACGTTCATAGGCTGCACAAGATTAGGTGAAGATCAGGCATATTGCGTCGCAATTGGCACAAATACCTTCATGAGGCGCCTGTGACAGCTGGGGAAGAACACGTCGTGGATCACCGTCGAGCGCCGCGCTCCGATCGCCGTCAGGGATCAGGCAGCCGGCCCAGCGGTCGCGTCAGACATCGACGGTCAGGCGAACGGTCACCAGGTCACCCACGCCGACCTTCTCGGCCTTGCGCACCGCCGCTTTCACCGGCACGAGGTAGCGCCCGTCCTGGGGGAACAGTGACGTCCTCCACCGGGTCTCCCGTATCCGAGCCGTAACCGGGATCATCCCCCAGCCATAACTCACCAGGGCGGCGGTCGACTCCAGATCGCGGCACTCGTCGTCGGGAACGGTGACGAAATGCCACGGCGCCGGCCCCTTCCAGAACCACATCTCGCCGCTGAACTCCAAGTCCATCGACACAGGATAGAAGCCGTCAGGCCGCGCGACCTCCTCCCCGTCGTCGCGGGGCTGCGCACGGACGATCACGTCATGGTCGTGTGGCGGATCCTCGCCGACGTCCCGCACGAGGTCCAGGCGGCGGGGCCGCGGGGCGGTCGCAGAATGGCGGGATGTTTACCGTCGTCGTCCGTTGAAGGCGGCATTTGCGGTAAGGACCTCAGCATCCGACCACGGCTTCGGGGGGATCAGTGCCGGATACGCCGCACGGGCGCGCCTCTGCGCGGAAAGCGTCCGCTGTGGAGAGTCGCCGGGCCGGGCGGCTGCGGGCGGGGAACGGGCCTCCCGGGCCGTTCCGGCCCGGCTTCTGGCGGAGCCCGCTGCGCGGTCCCTGGCTCACGTCGGTGTTCGGTCTCGTCCTGCTCGTCGGGCTCGCCATCGTCGCGGTCACCGGGTTGTTGTCGTACGCCGCCTACGAGCCCCGGCTGCCGGGAAACGACACGACGCCGGGCAAGGGTCTGCTGGGCTTCTATCTCTTCGACTGGCCCACGCACCCTGCCTGGCTGTACCGCGTCACCCAGGGCACCCACGTCATCCTGGGATTGACGCTGGTCCCGGTGCTCCTGGCCAAGTTGTGGTCGGTGATCCCCAAGCTGTTCGCGTGGCCGCCGGTGCGCTCGATCGCGCAGGCCGTCGACCGTGCCAGCCTGGTGCTGCTGGTCGGCGGCGCGGGGTTCCAGTTCGCCACCGGGATCCTCAACATCCAGCTCTTCTACGTCTTTCCCTTCTCCTTCTATCCGGCGCATCTGTACGGTGCGTGGATCTTCCTGGCGGCGCTGGCCGTACACGTCGCCGTGCGGCTGCCGCGGGCGATCCGCGCGGTGCGGTCCAGGGACCTGCGCCGCGAACTGCGTACGCGCCTGGCCGACACGCGCCCGGAACCGCCCGACCCCGACGGGCTGGTCCCGGCGGATCCGGCGCCGCCCACCATGTCCCGGCGCGGCGTGCTGGCGTTCGTCGGCGGGGGCTCGGTGCTGATGTTCGGCCTGTCGGTCGGCCAGACGCTGGACGGGCCGCTGCGCCGTACGGCCCTGTTGGCGCCGCACGGGCGCGAGTACGGGACGGGGCCCAACGACTTCCAGGTCAACAAGACGGCGGCGAGCCTCGGGGTCACCGCGGCGGAGGCAGGCGACGGGTGGCGGCTGGCGGTCGCAGGGGCGAGCCCGATCCACCTGTCCCGCGCGGACCTGCTGGCGATGCCGCTGCACACCTACGCGCTGCCGATCGCCTGCGTGGAGGGGTGGTCGACCGAGCAGGTCTGGACGGGTGTGCGGCTGGCGGACCTGGCCCGCCTGGCCGGCGTCCCGCCCGGCGCGGCGGAGGTCACGGCCAGATCTCTGCAACGTGTGGGCTATTTCGGCCAGGCCTCGCTCAGCGCCGGGCAGGTGGCCGACCCGCGTTCGCTGCTGGCGCTGCGGGTCAACGGCGCCGACCTGTCACTCGACCACGGGTTCCCCGCGCGGATCATCGTGCCGAACGCCCCGGGCGTGCACAACACCAAGTGGGTGCGCGAACTCGAGTTCCGCCGGGAGGGGCGGTGAACCGCCTCGGTCGCGGCGCGAGCCGGTGGGCCAGCGCCTACGGTGCCGGCCCGTGGCACCTTCTCGGGCTGGCGGCCTGCTTCGTGGTCGCCGGTTACGCCGCCACCCGGATGGTGGGGGCGGGCATCTGGATGGGGTTCGCCGTGTGGTTCGTCGGCGCCGTCGTCTTCCACGATCTGGTGTTGTGGCCGCTGTACTCGGCGGCCGACACCGCGATCCGATCCCTGTCGAGGCTTCCGTCGCGCCTCGGCCGGGCGCGGCCGGCGGTCGTCAATCACGTACGGGTGCCGGCCGGGCTGTCCTGCCTGCTGCTGCTGGTGTGGTTCCCGCTCATCCTGCGCGGTGCCGAGCGCAACTATCGGGGAGCGGTCGGGCTGAGCACCTCCCCCTACCTCGCGCGGTGGCTGGTGATCACCCTGGTGCTCTTCGGCGTCTCGGGCCTGCTCTACGCGGTGCGGCGCTGGGCCGGGGGACGGTCGGATCGTTGACCGGCCGCGCGATCGGTGATGGCGCGATGCTGCCGGGCCCACCCGGTTGACGGGGGGGCACCGCGTCCCGCACCGCCTCTCTGTCCCCCGTGCGAGCTACCGGCGAATGTCCACCGTGCGGGGACGCTTCGGATACCGCCCCATCCATAGCGTTGGGGCGTGGTTACGGCGCTCCGCCGCTTTCCCACCACACCACCCCCGTCAATCGCTGGAGGACCCCATGCCCCGCAAGATCAAGGCAACCGTTCTGGCCGCTCTGTGCAGCACCGTGATCGGCGCGGGAGTCGCCGGTTGCAGCGGCGACTCGCTGGAGAACTGGGACCCCTTCGCCGCCACGGAGCGGCAGGTCGAAGCCGACGTGATCTACGGGACGAAGAAGATCGATGTCGCGGGCCGGTCGGTGAACGTGTCCTGCTCGGGTGACGCGGCGGACGGTGAGCCGGTCATCGTGCTGATGCACGGTGGTGGCGACAAGCTGGACA
>NZ_SMKO01000113.1 GCF_004348685.1 Nonomuraea deserti
CAAACATCAGCAAACCGGACCGGGGAGGTCTCCCAAGGGGCGGGTGGAGATCAGGGCACCCGAGGCCATCCACGGGGAATTCTCGTGGCCATCAGCCGGGACTCAACTGGCCGCCCACCAGGAGTCTTCCATGGCCGTCGGCACGGCCTGCCGCTTGCGCTTCCTCGGGGTCGGCGTAACCACCCTTGCGGACGCGCTGCCGCTGCCCGTCCAGGCCACGTACCTGGACCGTGAAATACCAGCTGCCGTGATCGTCATCTACCGGCAGACGCGGACACGTCATCCCTTTCCGCATCCACGCAGCCGCATCGCCTGCTGACCTGCACACGAGTCTTTGCCACTTGTCCCACCTCCACCCTTCACGGTGCGCGACGAAAGACGCGCCAGCCAGGGCTCGCAGTCGATCGGGGATGACCTCAGGTCAAGTGTCCGGAGCGCGGGGGGAAACTCAGGTTGAGTCGGGTCAGCTCGCTGTACAGGTCGCCAGCCTGCTGGGAGGCTTTCAGGGCGTTCTGGTGCTGGCTGACGTTGCGCAGGCGGTTCGCATGGATGAGATGGAGGACTGCTCGTCGCGTCGGTTCTTGGGTGGTGGCCAGGCGGTGGGCGGTCAGCCGGATGGACTGGGTGGTGATCCCCGGTCGAGGTTGACGTGGCGACCGGATGGCAGGCAGGCTTCGATGGCCTTCAGAAGGACCGCTTCGATGTCGGCGAGGGCGGCGTTACCGGCGTTCAGCATGGGCTGAAGGCGGGCACCTCAAACGACAAACGCCAGGTGACGGCATACACCGTCAACAAGATCACGAAAGTTGATCCGTGGTGGCCCGGGGCGAGCCGTTCGGTGCCGCAGAGCCCTTTCTCCCACCGGACGAGGGCTCTGCGCTTCGAAGTGCCCCACACCCGCTTCCGAGGCCAACCGAATGGCTCCTCTTGGGAGCCGGTCGGCAACCCCATATCCGGTGCCGGAAGCGATCCAACCGTGTCAGAGTGATTTACGTGATCCCCGCACACGTCCCCGACGAGCCACCGCTCACCTACGCCGACAGCTTCGACGTACCGGTCCTTTTCCGTAACGGGCCTGCGAAGAAGCCCAGGAGGCAGTGGCGGACGGCCATGCTCAAGCCGTGGGCGGGGTCAGGTGGGTTCCCGGCGGCCGACGGCTGGTACGTCTCGACCACCACCTGGCGAGAGATCATCAAAGCTGCCATTGAGGTCGGCCGCGACGTCACCCCGCACTTGCGGAATCAGCCGCGGTATGCGCACGGGGAGCTCGTCGCCCGGGTTGCGCCGCTGTACGCCTATCTCGGCATGCACCCCGTCATGCCTAAGTACCCCGTACGAGGCACCAAGGGCCGGCGCCTGACCCTGAACCCGGTGTACGCGTACAGTACCGAGCGCAGCGCGAAGAACGCAGCCGCCTACCGGCTGGGTATGACGATGGCCGAGTGGGCCTGCCGCTCGCTGCTGGGCCTCGGTCAGACCGAGCACCTCGAACTTGGTGGCCCGATCCCCGCTCTGCTCAACACGTTCAAGAACCCGAAGAATAAGCTGCCCGACCTGTGGGGGCAGCACCAGGCAGAGGGCCTGTACTGGCTGATCGAGGCCAAGGGGGGCGACGTGGGCCTCAGCACGCTCCGCAAGGGGTGGGAGCAACTGGCCGCCGGCAGCAAGATTCTCGGCTCGCACACCCACCGCACCATCCTGGTCGGAGCGTGCGTGCGGCCTGGAGACGACCTCTTCCTTACTATCGACCACGACCTGCACCGAGGACGGGCGCCGCTCGCCTCAGTGGGATTCGACAGCGACGATGAGTCAGCGGTCGGCCCGGGTAACCTCGAAGACCATCTCGGCGACAGCGACGACGCGCTCATTGGCGCGGCCCGCGCCCAAATGCTCACTTACCTGGCGCTGCGCTCCCTCCCGCCTCGCAATTGCGCACGGTGCTCGTTTCCGCTGACCGCGCGTCCCGTCGTCGGCGCTCCGGGCTGACCACGCCCCTGGAAGACGACGACTTCACCCGCGCCATGCGGGCCGAAGTCCGCGGAGTAGCGCCCTACACCGAGCGGCGTACCCTGCGCGCCAGGGTCCGTTCCTGGGGCCTTGACGACTTCCTCACCTGCCGCATCCCCGGAACCGAGGTTCACCTCGGCATGTCCCGGAAGCTGTTCGCCGCCTGCGAGCGCCTCCACGAGGAAGACCTCGCCATCGCCCAGCGCACCCCGGAGCTGCGTGCCGAGGACCAATTGGCCGATGTCCAGGAACTCAGCGACGACGCTCAGGAAGAACAGCGACTCATGCAGCGGCGGATCTTCCGCGAGCAGCAGGAGGAAGCCCGCCCCCGGCTGCGCCCCCGGCTCCGCGACGCCTACGAGCGAGGAGCGACAAGAGACTGGAGTGATCTGCTGCGCCGTCCCCAGGACCCCGAACTCGACCTGGAAGGCGACGAAGGGCTCCTCGAAGCGGCGACGCCGGAGACGTACCTGGCCGTCAGCCGCTCCAACGTGCCCCCAGAACGCGCCTAGCCATCAGGGCTCGCATTCGATCAGAGGTGACCTCAGGCCAAGTGTCCGGAGTACGGGAAGCTCCGCGGCGAGGCGGTCGGCGCTGCCGCGATAGTCGCGACCGGGCACACCAGGGGCTGTTGATGTGCGGGGCGAGTGCTACGGCGGGGAGGCCCGTGGGTTGCGCGGCCAGCCGGTCCGTCATGATTCCGATCTCTGCAAGGAGCGCAACACGCTGGAACGGCGCGTCAATCGGATCAAGGAGTGGCCTGGGCTGGCTGGGTTAGACAATCTCGTTGACCGCTCCTATGGACGCTAACACCAGAGTTCAAGCCGATTCGTCTAACTCCGGATCTCCTTCGGCGATGCGGGAGAGGGAGAGGATCTGTCCGTGACGGCGAACTCCGGTGAGCCGTACTCCGGCGAGGGCCTCAGCTCCCAGCATGCGCAGCGGGTCGGCGATGAGTCGAAATCGAGGTGCGCATTCCTGCCCAGTGTCCTCCAGCCCGGAAACTACAACCAGGATGTACTTCTCCCGCTCCAAGATCGCCCGCCGAAACTCGTAATCGGTGAGCGTGACGGCGTCTGGTTCCGTCCCAGAAGCTGATTTGATCTCGTAGTAGACCTGGTCGGAGTCACGGACGTCGGCTCCAACTCGTCGGATACCCCGTAGATCCTCAACAGTCAACCCCTTGCCTTCCAGGTACGACTTGAGCAGGTTGAAGGCCACCGTCTCCGTCTCACCTGTGGTGTAGCTCGGCGGAACCGCTGTGCAGTTGGGAGCACGCCCGCCGAAGCCGCGACCGGGGGTCACGAGCGAGGGATTTCCCTCGTGGCGGTTGAACGTGGAGTGTGGCTCAGTAGCCGCTTGCGGCTCGGCAAGACCAATGGGCTGGAAGACGGCAGGGTCGATCAACCGACGTTCCGGTGCGTCGTCTGACGGCGTTGGTTGCGGAGAGGATGGGAATGGGACACCTGGCGTCTCGGGAACTGTCTCCAGGGTGTTCTCGGACGACTCCTCAACTGGAGCAACGAGTTCGAGCTCCGTCTCGGGGGCCGTTTGAGCCGCAGCGTGCTCGATGCGCTGCGCATGTTGCTCGGCGGCTCGCGACGCCTGTTCGAGCCGTCCGGGCTGGTCTGTCGTCGGCAGGAGTGTGAGCGCTCGAGATGTGTTGTCGTCTGTGACGTCCTGCCAGGCGCCGACCCACGTGGCGGCGATGTTGTAGCTGTCCGTGGAGAACAACGCGGCGATCGCGGCTCCGACCCCCTTGACGCGGGCGAGTTCGTGTTCACCGCGCACGTAGAGGGTCGGTGTTTCGCCGTTGAGGAAGGCTGATACGGGCAGTGCGGGAGACATCTGCGCATCCTCCAGGCTAACCTGGACGGCCAGGTCAGGGACGACATAGACCTCGACCGTCTCGAGCCATTCCCAGCTCACTTCCGGGGCGGGGGGTGGAGTAGCCCGGCGCGTCAGCTGGTCGCGGAGGTGCTTGACCGAGAGCTGAAAGAGCTGGGTCTCCGTTGGGGCACTCCACCCGTCCCGCACGGAGGTTTCGACCACGACCATGTCGCTTGTGTCCCGCTCGTGCACGTGCGCCCGATGCATCAGCTCTCGGAGCTGGTCGAGGCCGATCCCAGGTTGCCAGGTGGGCACGTGCCGGCCCAGCTGTCGGGCGATCCCTTCGTGGCTCACCGCGTAGACCGGGCGGCGGGTTGTCCAACTGCTTGTCGTTCGCAGTGGCAGCCTTCGCAGGCTTTTCGCCAGCTCAGGCGAGTTCTGTTGGGTTTGGGCCAGGTCGCGCTCCAGTAGTCGTAGACACTCCAGGTGAATTCGTTCGTTCGCTGGCGTGGCAGGCTTCTTGGAGATGGTGCGGAGGATGCGGATAGCGTCGTGGATGGACGGCTGCTGGATCTTCAATGTCTCCCACAGCTCTTCGCATCCCCCGGCCTCCAGGACACAAGGAAGCTGGTCGCCGAAGATCTGGGCTCCTCGACGGACGACTGCGGGACGTCGCCATCCATGCTGGGTAAGTACCAGCCCTTCGGAGACGCTGAGCGCGTTTCTGATGATTTTGACTATCTCTGGTTCGGTGGTTCTGCCGTAGCCGAATGACGAGTTGCTCGTCCTCCGGGCCACCGTGACTACCTCGGCCAGTGCCCGATAGACCAGCAGCGCCTGAGCGGCCGTCTCCTGGGACACGGGCCCCTGGCCCGTCCCGTTCTGCTCGCGCAGGGATCGCAACCGCTCGATCAGCTTGGGTGTTTCTGCCTTCCCTTGTATCCCCAGTTCAGCGGCGACCTCTGGAAGTGGGATCGAGTTGACCTCGGGGTGGAGGTATTCTTCGCGTTCCTCGCCGAGAACCGCAACGTTGCTCGAACTGCGCAGAGCGAGGTCCATTGGTCGGCAGGGGACTTCTCGGCAGTTGTCGAGCCAGGCGATGGTGCGAGCCTCCCAGACCCAGAAAGCGGCGACAGCGCCGTCCCGCTGCCAGCCGTTATAGGCATGAGCGACGTCGACCTCCCACGGGCTCCGTCGGTCCCAGGGCTGCCTGAGAGCGCTTTCTTGGTTCCAGAGCTGGTTGAGGAGCCGCAGGGCCGCAGCAGCGCGACGGCGTCGTCGCTCACCATCTCGTTCGTTCGCGATGTCTAACAGCACACGTCGCAGATCTGGCGAGTGATGATCGCTGAGCGTGTAGAGAGTCAATCCAGGCTTAAATTTGCGAATGGCCTCTGCTCTGAGGTCGCTGGCCGGACTGCCTGAAATGTATGCGTTAGCGTAAGTTCGAGGGTCCTTGTATGAGGGCCCCCTCGTGGAGGCCAGCGGCAGGAGCCGGGGTGCAGTTTCGGCGCCGAGACTGCGGAGAAACTGGGTGACGCTCATGCCTTGACGCGGCGTCTCCGACCGAAGGAGGTGCACGTAGCGTGCGTCGATCCAAGCCAAGTCCGGTGTGGCAGCCGCGGCGGTGGAGAATGCGTTCCGGTCGTACGCACTAGGCAGGTACGCCTTGTGGGGCGTGACAAACACCTCGCTGGTCGCCCCCTCCCCATCGTAGGCCTGGGCGCGCAGGGCGATGGCGCGGCCAACGTCGGGGGCGAGCTTGTCCCAGTCCGCCGCGGACACGTTGGGAAGCGCGCTCCACAAGGCATGGAGTTGCTCATCCGTGACCTGTTGCGGTGCTTGCCCGCTCTGCGTGCCGAGGGCGGCCAAGCGGCGGACCGCTTCCACCGCGGCACCGGTATCGATTACGGGGCTGACCTCGCGTAGCCAGGCCAGCACCTTCCTGGCGTCCCCGGAATCGGCGTTGAATGCCTCATGGAGCCGTACCGACCAGCCGAAGGCGTCGGCCAACGGTGCCGGGCACAGCGTGAGAATCCTGCCGCCATTCGCGGACGGGGGGCGAAGCCGTTTGCCGTTCGCATCGACGACACAGGGCAACTGTAGAAGGTGATCTCCGAGTTTCGCGGTCAGGCCGAGCGCGGTCAATGCGATCACGAACTCGACTGGTCGCGAGGTCTCTTGCAGCAGTGGAAGCGCATCAGCGACTTCCACGTTGGGAGAGTATGCCCATTCGTCCTCAATGACGTTGCGCCAGCGACCGCTCGGATCCCGCGCTTCCAAGGGGAGCATCGCCGCGCGGTCGGCCAGCGCGGCGATCTCAGCCGGGGTCAGGAGACCAGCCCGCTCCAGGGCGCGAGATTCGAGGGCGCTCTCCGAGAGGGAAAGCCACCCAGCTTCACGGGTGTTGAACGTGACCTTGTCTGGAAGGTCCTCGCGAGAGCGTACGAGCAGGTCCTCTTCGAGCGCATGAACTGCGGCTGCCGCGTTCCCTGCCTCTTCGTCCTTACGGGGAACAAGGGCCCACGTCGCAGCGGGAGCATCGTGGAATCGGTCGGCTACTGCGGCGACCCACATCTCTCCAATCATGGGAACGAGGGCGGCGTTCCAGGATGTATCGGCCAGGTCTTGCCGGGCGCTCACCGGATCGAACGGGGCGTTGACCCGCACGGGGTGGCGGAAGGCGAGAAGAGGGAGCCCCGCGTAGAGCATCCCGGCTTCTTCGTGCCCGTCCGCGAGAGCGACTGTGATCGGGATGGTCGCCCCTTTGGCCTTGCCCTGCCGTTCAACGGCGGGCGATGGCGGCGTGCCGTGGTAGAGGGTCCAAGTGCGTCCGTCGGGGGCCTGGGCGCGTTTGCGTTCCACTGGGCGTTCTTCACCCGACAGAGCAGCTTGGATTGGTGGGAGGGACTGCAACGCCAGCTCGAGGACCGCCACCTGTATATATTCCTGATCCAGAACCACTATCCGAGAGACGCTCCGGAGGAAGAGCAGCGCCGAATGATCCCAGCGACGCATCCAGGCGAGGATCTCGTCACCGGTGGCGACATCATCGGGGAGCGGGATGTGGAAGAAAGTCCACCTATCGTCACCCACCGCCTTTGGAAAGTCCTGGGGAGGCATCGCCGCGATGCTGAACCCGTCGAGGCGGGCGTGATAAGGGCTGGAGTGCACCTCGCGTACGGAAGAAATGGCCTCCAACGTCATCAGCCCGATGCCGAACTTGCCAGTCTGATCCGCGTTGTCTGTCTTGGTGCTGCGCCAGGGGGCGACCATCGCCCAGAGATCCGCAAGCCTGACCGGTAGCCCGTCGTGTGCGATGGTCAGACCGCTCGGTCCTCGGTGAATCCGGACTTCCGTAGCCCGAACGTCATCGGCGTTCTGGATCATCTCTGAGAGGAACTGAAGCCGGTCATTGGAGAGGTTGGCAGCCCCTAACCGGCTGCGGTCAGCCATCTCGTGCGTGATGTTGTCTGCGTTGCGAATGCGCTCGCCGAGGAAGTTGACAGCCCAGGCAGCTGCCTCGCTGTCCTCCGGCAGATACATCTCGCCGGCAGCGTCCAGATTGTAGACAGCACGTGCGGCCGTCTGGGCGCGGTGAAGTTTCGAGTTCTGGTTAGGGCGCACGTGCCTTCCCACTGAGTCGAGAAGAAGAGGCAGGCGCCTACGACCGGATCGCAGGCTGATGGTGACCATAGCCTCCATCACTGACATTTCTGGGCCAGGTGGCCCGACGACCGCCACCACCTGGCAACCGCACAGGAGAGGCCATGCGGAGCCGCACTCTCGTGCGGCTTCGCATGGATGCCGATCGGCGTCTCGCTGGCGTTCGGCGTTCTCTGCATCGTGCTCAAGACATAGGCGTAAGCGCGGCCCCGGTATGGGGGCGGATTCGGGGCGGCCCGCTGGAAACAGGGTCTGACGTCATTGCTTTTCCCCGCTCCGCTGGTCGCGGGAAGCCTCGTCAAGCTGGTCAAGGAGAATGCGTAGGACGGTGACGGCCGCCTTGCGCCGAGGAGCCTTGTCTGTCCATGAGGCGGTCAAAGCGGCGCATGCGGCGACGAGGCCGATGTGGAGAAGCCCGGTGCAAGCCGTCAGGCCAGCCAGGACGACCGCGACGATGGGCTAGCAAGGTGCTCGGGGTGACCAGCCGATGTGCCCGCAGCACTGTAGGTAGGAAGCGCGCCAAGGCCGCCAGGAGCGCTCGATCGGCCCAGTCCGGCTTCGGGCGGGCGAGGTGACGCTTAAACACGGCCACCTCATGGCGGAGCACCATGATCTCGACGTCTTTGGACGCCTGGCCACGTCCCAACAACACCAGCCAGCCGAACACCCGAACCATGATCAGATACAGCAGACGAGCCGAAACAGGCCGCGATCTTGCTCGTACCGCTGCTGAAGGTCAAAACCGCAGATCAAGCACCCTGCGACGCGTTATGAAGCGGTACAGGATTCAAGGGGACTCACGGTCACTCGACCAGGATTTGCGCAGGTAGGCGTTTCCCCAGCTCAGACGGCATGATCTTGTAAGGCATCCAAGCTGACAGCGCGGGTTCGATTCCCGACGCACCGGTCGCTGTACTCCCAGACGGGCCCCGTCTTGCCTCCCCAGCATCAATGTCCGCCGCTTAACGGCTCCCCAGAGACAGCTCAGGCCAAAGATCGGGCAGCTTGGGCGGACCACGCCTGCTGCCAATTCAGTGCGGTCTCAGCCTAGTTGACGCTGCAGATCCTGTGCGGATGCCAGCAGCTCGTCCGGAGCACGACAACCGTTCTCGTACGCCATCAAGACATCGGTCAGTTGGCGACTTGCCGCTGCAGAGTCGCCAAGGAGCAGATATGCGTAGGCCAAGTTCAGCCGAGCGCTCAGGGTGTCGTCGTTGTCGCTGCCGAGGTGCGAGGCCAGTGGGTCGACTAGGGCAGCCAGTTCGCGGGTGGCGCGGTTGGCCTCGCCCTGACGAAGAGCGACCGCCGCCGCCTGACTGAGGGTTCTCAAGGTGTCAGGGTGCCCCGTGCCCAGAACGTCGCTCTGCGCCTCAGCTAAAAGCCGCAGCTGATGCTCGGCGGCGGCGTCCTGCTCTTGCTCGAAGTACACGTCCGCCAGGTGCCGGCGCACCGAGAGCAGACTGGGATGACCGGTGTCATGAGAGGCGAGGACAGAGGTCAACAGGGACTGCAGCATGGCCTGTGCCTCGGCATGTCTGTCGAGCAGACGAAGCGTGTCGGCGTGGCCCAGGCGGGCGACGACTGTCTCAGGGTGAGTAGGACCAAGCGCCGCTACCAATGCCTCGGCCGCAGCACGGAAATGCCCCTCGGCCTCCGCGGGCCTCCCCGTCGCGGAGAGCAACCCCGCAAGAGTGCCCTGGGCTCGATGGGAGGACGTGTGCCCTTGGGGAGCGATACGGGCCCACGTCGCATGGATGGCACGCAGCTCTGCCTCCGCCTCGTCGAACCGACCGAGCTGTAGCAACGCGTAGCAGACATTGTGTCGGGTGACCAGCGTGCTCGGATGGTCGTGGCCCAGCGTCAGTCTTTCCTGGCGGAGAGTCGCCTCGAACTCGTCTAGGGCTTGCTCGACTTCACCGAGTTCGAGCAGTAGGTCCGCCAGTTCGTGGCGGGAGGTTAGCGTATTGGGAGAAGCGTCGCCCAGCGCGTTCGCCATGTCGGGAATCAGTTGCTCGAACGAGTTGCGGGCCTCGGCGAGGTTTCCTCGGCCACGCAGGACTCTGGCGAGTTCGTGGCGCGCCGCGAGGGTGGTCGAATGCTCGGGGCCTAGGACGGCGATCAGATGCGGGACGAGTCTTGAGAACTCCGTGTGCGCGCCCTCGACATCTCCCCGGTCGAGGCGGAGCCGGGCCAATTCGTGGCGAGCGGTCAACGTATTGGCGTGATCCGGACCGAGCACCCGCGTCGCTCCGCGCAGAATGTCACCGAAGTCTGCCTCTGCTTCATCGAGACGATCCTGATCGCGTTTTAGCAGGGCGAAGTTGTGCCGTGTCGTCAGCACAGTCCTGGGACCGGCATCGGCAGCGGTGTGGGCGTATGCAGTCAGGGCATGGCCAAACTGCTCCTCTGCCACTGACCACTGGCCTGACTGGTGCGCGTACACCGCCGCCCGATCTGCGAGGTCGCCTCGCATCTGGTGCTCCAGCGCGGCAGCGTGTGTCGTGTCTGCCGCGACGTGGACACAGTGCGGCAGCAGTAGCCGCCACAGAGGCCAGTTCGCCGGGACGATCGGGTCGAGCCCTTTCGCCACCGTAGCAAGTAGGGCGGTCGACAGAGTCGCGTACACCGATGCTGCCTCGATGGCAGCTGGCTGGGTACGGGTGATCTCCCTGACAAGCGGGTGAACGATCAGTGTCTCGGCCGTCGAACCGAGCCCCTCGAAGCGCCGACGGTGCAGCAGTCCGCATCCAAGCAGACCGCGTACCGCAGCTTCGAGCCCAGACGAGGACAAATTCTTGAAGTCGTTTGCGGCAGCGAGCACATTCCTGCGAAGCAGGGCGACCGGCAGTGGCTCAGGTGCGAAGAACGAAATCAGCCGGAACAGCGGCCGCGCGGCCACTGTGCCCCGCATTTCCAGCAGATCCAGCGACATCTCCCATGTACGGGCCAGCGGGCCGTGTGGATCGTGCGGCAGCGCTGTGATCGCCTCGGCGAACTCCGTGTCCAGCGACTCCCGATACGCAGCGAATGTCCGAGGCACCTCCGACTCGGGGAGCACCAGGTCACCGCTCGTCATCGCCAGATACTTGCCCACGAGCAGCAGAGCCAGAGGGAGGCCGCCCAATTGCCGCGCCAGGTGTACTGCATCGCCCTTGGGGCCGGCGTCGGGCGCCAGTTCACGGAGCATCTCGGCGCCTTCGGCCTCGGAGATCGGGGCAACGGCGTGGATTGCCGCCGACGTCCACCAAGATTCGGAGCGCTGGTCGCGGCTCGTCACTACCACCGTGTTCCCCGTGACCGGCTGCCTGATCCAGTCCCGCACGGCCGCCGGGTCGTCGGCGTTGTCAACGACCAGCAGCCATGGCGCAGTGGTCGACCTGTTTAGAGCGTCCCACAGCACATCCCGGGCTGCCTCGTGGTTGCGCCACACCTCACGCGCCTCGGCACGCTCCACCCCTGCCTGTACGGCGACCTCACGCATCGCCTCCACGAAGGCGGCCGGGGTCGCGGCATCGACCCACCAGACTGTCCGCCGTACGGCGACTCGTCGGGCGAGCGCCAGCGCGACCGTGCTTTTGCCGGTGCCGCCCATCCCGCACAGGACCAACCGCCCGCCAGCGTTCGCCACCCGCTCCTCCAAGGCGGTCAGCAGCGCCTCCCGTCCGCGGATTCGGTGCTCGACCAAGTCCTCGGGCACTGCCACCGACAGGTCGCCGATGGACGCGTCGCTGATACCAGGCAGCGGCGGAAGACTCAGATATCGCTCGGCCAGGAAGTAGAGTTCGGGCCTGGTCAGGAGATCTGTCAGAGCAACCGCATCGAAGATGTCCAGCTTGACCTGGTAGACATCCCGCGCCTCATCCTCCAGCGTGTGTCGTGTGCTTACCGGCACCGGGGCCACTGTGAAGTACAGCACGTGTTGTACGGGACTTCCTTGGCCGCAGATCGAGGCCAAATCCCTTCTGATCTTGGCGGGGACGCGGTCCTTCTGGATCGTGCAGGCCAAGACGACCTTCTCCGTCGAAGCTAGGCGCGCGAAAGCCGAGACCGGCGACGGAGCCGCGGCAAGGCTCGTCCAGAAACTCTCGGCGTCCCGACCCTGATCGCCCCCGCTGCTTACGGGGCCGGTCGCCGGCACCAAATTGCTCACGAGCACCAGACGGGCCACGTCCAGACAGAGCTGTTCGAACTCGTGGTGCGCATTGCGCTCCCCAAGAGTGTCCAGGGCGAACCGGATCAACAGACTGGACTGCCTGGGAGTGTTCACCAGTCGGCTCCTCACCTCGGCTCCCACAGGAATCACCGACAGTGTGCCGCACCCCGCTGACAATGGTGTTGATCGGCCGAGGTGCAATCCTGATCATCCCGCCACCATCGATCCGAAACAAGCTTCCCCGGCATAGAAGAGGTGGTAATGATCGGCGAGGGCCAATCAGGACTCGCCGCCGCCCATGCGCTCACCGCACGAGGAAGACGTCCGCTCGTGCTGGAGGGCCGCGACCAGGCGGGCGGCTTGTGGCCGTGCTGCTACGAGAGCCTGTGCCTGTTCACTCCGGCCTGGTTCGCCGCTGGCTTCCCCACCGTCGCACAACCTGGCCGCACACCACCAACCCCCATGTCCTCATCAGCGACAAGACCGCCCACAGCACCGGTCCAATCAGCCAACAATTCGTGACGTCGCGGATGAACCGCACCGGATACAGCGTCGGCCGGATACGCAAGGACCGCATCCTCCACGAAGCTCTCACCGGAGGAGCGGACCCGCTTCACCTGTCGCTGATCTTCGAGATCTTCCACAGCACCGTCGCCAGATACTCCGCCGTCGCCGAGCATCTACTCGCCGACGAGCCCGATCAGACATCCCGACCGTGATCCATTTGGGTCATGACGCCGGCGTCAACGACGAACTCCGCGCGTTTTCAGATCTCGCCCAGCGAACTCGCGTGTGTTCCCGATGAATGTCCTTCGATCTGGCTGAACTGAGCTTTCGCAGAGTCATGACCTGGGCGGATGTGATTATCGGCAGGCGCAGTGACCCCACCGCGGTCGGCCACTTAGCCGACGGCGGCGCATCTGGTACTCGTGGCGGAGCGCCAGCAACTCAACGTCCTTCGCCCAGATCAGATCAAACCAGCATCCCCAGCAGGCCGGACAGGTACCTCACCAACCGGTAACCAGGGATAACCAACGCCCTGCGATGGTCGCAGCCGCCGCTCGGACCACACAGCTAAGCCCCAGCTCAGAGGACAGAACCGTGTTTCCGAGCGAGGCAAGTTCGACGAGCCGCGCCCGGGGGCTCACGTGTCATGTGGTGGGGACCAGGCCGGTCGGCGTTGCCAGGGTCCCGCGCGGTGTACACGAGCAGTTGCGTGCCCAGCCTCAAGCAGTCCGCTGCAGAAGGTTCAGATCCGGCGTGTTGAGCAGGGTGTTGATCTCGGCTTCGGCCAGGCCGGCTTGGCGGAGTTGTTCGACCAAATGGGCGCGAGTCTCTCGGTAGGAATCGAAGGCGTCGGCTGTCACGCCGGGAAGGTCGAAGACGAACTGCACTTTGACCGGAACGTCCTTGGCAAGACCGAGGAGCCCATGCTTGATCGTTTCCGCCTCTTCGCGCAACTCAGCAAGAGTCTCCCCCGAGACGCTTCCGGGAGCATCCTGCGCCAGTCCTACCCATACATCGGCGCCCAGGTCGAGGGCCCTGTCGCGGGTGACCTTGAAGGTAAGTGTGCGCTCGGTCATTCCAGCCATTCCTCTCCGAACAGATGCGCCAGATCGTGCCGAAGCCGCTCCAGTCGGATTCGAGTGAACCTCCTTAGGGGCACGGTGGCGATTGCCACGACGGCTCGGTCGGCATTCACGAGATGGAGCAACCGTATTGATTCAGTTGTCTCCGGCCACGTGACCAGGAGATCGCGTTGGTGCGCGAGCTCGTAGATCCTGTCTCTGATCTCCGGATACGTGCTCAGCACTGCGCCCACCCTAACGGGCCGTCCGCGAGCAGGTACGGGAGATGTGGGTGATCGTCGATGAGTCTCGTGGATGCAGAGTAATGATCGAGAGCTGGCAGGGGACTGCGAATGGGCCATTTGGTGCCAGGCAGGTGCATGGCGACCTCCACCGGTTCGATACCTCGCCGAATCCAGCTTCTGCCAGGTAGGACCAGCAGGAAAGTATCGGGCCAGTAGGGGCTCGATCTCTGTGTCTGCCAACCAAATGCCACCCCATCCCCGCGCTGTCCGCGTGGTTGGCCTCACACGAACGGAGCGGGGGTGACAACTGAAGCCAGCGATGACCTTGATCCAAAGCGGGCGGCTGCGCGGGGAGATCACCGAATGCGTGCGGGTTGGAGCGCGTGCCGAGCACTGTGACCGCTTTTCACGGACGTTGCCCGCGTAGCCGGGTGCGGAGATTACGCGGGGAGGCCGCGGCGCAATGATCGAATGGGGTGTCGACCGTGCTCGATGCGTGCTCGTACGCCCCGTCATACGCCGTCAGGACACGGCATCATCTGGCACGCAAACTGCGCTGAGGTGGCACGAACCGTCACCCAACGGCACAGCGCGACACTAAAGGATCTTGCTTCTAATCCGACGGTCGCAGGTTCGAATCCTGCAGGGCGCGCTACCGAGACCAGGCAATCCACGGGTTGACCTGGTCTTTTGCATGATCGGCCCGGTTGCCCCGTAGGCAGCGGGAGGCCGTCGAAAGCAGCCTTGTGCCACTGTTCGCGGAACATACGCGGAATGCCCGCCGCCACGTTTTCCCAGGTCGGCACGGGAGTTTCGAGCCCGGAACAGCGAAAGGACCCCGAGGCGTCCCGGGGCCCTGCCGTGGCTCCTGTGTCATGCCGCAAGCGCTTCGAGAATGCGCCGGTTGGCGATCTCCTGTTGACCGTCGATGCACTTGGCGTAGACGCGCAGCATCACGTCCACGCCGTGTCCCGCTCTCTCGGCCGCCTCTGGGGCGTGCACGCCCGCGTTGAGCCAGAGCGAGACTGCCGCGTGCCGGAGGTCGTACGGTCTGCCCGCCAGGGGAGAGGCGACCTGGTCGGGGGTGAAGGCGTACGTCCGGGCTTCCTGCCAGACCTTCGCGTATGCCGAACCCGAGATCACGCCGCTGTGCGCGTGCGGAAGAGCCGGCCGTCCTCGCCGACTCCGAACGCCGCAATGTGATCGCGAAGGATGGCCACCAGTTCGGGAGGGATGGGCACGGTGCGTGTGTGTTTCACGTCCCGGTGCTTAAGCCCGCGTTCGTCGTGGGCCTGCCCTGAGTCGGTGAACCGCCTGTTGCTCTGTGGCCTGGTCTTCTCCAGCGTCAGCAGCCCCCAACCCTGCTCGGGGAGCCGGCAGTCCTTCTGCCGCAGTCCCGCCGCCTCTGCCGGGCGGAGACCGCCGAAGTACATACAGGCGAACATGGCGGCCAGCATCGGCCCGCGCGATCGCCCCACGTAGGTCACCGCGGTGAGCAGTTCACGCGCCTGCCTGGGGCTGACCACCGAGCGCCGATCGATCTCGCCGCTCACCTTGGTCTTGCGGAACTTGACCTTGTGCAGGGGATTCGCCGAAAGCTCTTCCAGCTCCACGGCGTACTCAAGCGCGTGATGGAAGACAGCCCGCTTGCGGCGGTACGTCGAGGTCGCCGCAGGCGTGCCGTCCAGGCGCAGCGCCAGGGCTTCCAGCGCCGCACGGGCGTGCTTGGTCTCTTCCAGATCGCTCAGCGGGAGCGACGCGCCCTCCAGCCAGCGGACAGCGCGGGCGATCTCCGCTGTCGGCTCCCACCTGAGCCGGCGACATGCCCGCCGCGAACAGCCCGGCAGCCTCCAAGCGGACCTGTTCACGCTTGGCTCGCGCCGCCGGGGTCAGACCACCACCATCCGGATAACGCATCCCACCGGCATACTCCCGAACCCCCGCCGCGAGCACGCAACCACGCCGTGTCACCTCAGGCTTTCACCCGCTGTAGTGGATGACGTGGCGAGGATCGCTGTATGTGCCGACCAGTCCCGTGATCCAGCAGGTGATCCCGGTCTCTTCGAAAGTCTCACGGATCGCTGCCTGGGGGATGGACTCGCCGAGGTCGATCGCGCCGCCGGGCAGGGCCCAGTTGTCGTTGTCGGAGCGGCGGATCAGCAGCACCTCGCCTGCGTCGTTAGTGACCACGACGTTCACTGAGGGGACGAGGCTGTTGGCGGCAGGCGCGTTCGGGTCGTTGTAGTAGTCGATTTGCCGGCTCACAGGGGGGCGGCCTACTGTGCAGAGTGCTCGTCGGGCGTGACGAAGCTGCCGAGGTTAGGAACGGTGTAGACCTTGCCGGCGTCCCTGAGGCGTTCCATGGCCTTGCGGATGGTGGGCCGGGCGACGCCGAACTCAACCGGGTTGGGTGCGGTGCTGCCAGGAGTTGTTGGTGTGCAGCGGGCCGATCAGGGTGATGGTGCGACGGGCGGCCTGGTGCATGCCGACCACGGAGGTGTAGCCGGAGTCGACCAGGTGCTCGGCGGGAAGGAGTTTCCGCTGCTCCAGCCGGTCGTGGACGCCCGAAAGCGCGGTGCTGTCGTTGCGGCTGGCGCAGGTGGTGGCGACGTCGGTGACCAGGTTGATCGTGTCGTCGTCGCAGGTCTCGGTCGTGTGGATCAGGTAGCCGGTCCATCGTTTGTCGCCCCGGCATCCCCAGCGGGCCTCGAGATCGTAGGGGGGACGATCCGCAGCCGTCCGGGCGGGAACCCGTCGTCATCGGATCGGGGCCGGACGGCGCCTCGACTGTCGGGGACGAAGTTCTGCAGGAAGATCTGGCGCAGGCCCTCCGCGTGCCGGCCGCGGGCCCGTCCGCGGAGCAGGGTCAGCAACGCGAACGCGTCCTGGCCTGCGTCCTTCAACCGGCCGACGGGTCGGGACGGTTGGCTGACCAGGCGGACTGGGCGGCCGTAGCGCTTGGCCCACTGCTCGTCGACCAGCGCGTCCAGCACGCTTGGATCCTCCCGCGCGAGCTCCTCTAACGTCGCCCGGATCGCCTCGGTGATCAACTCCAGGCGGGTGAGGTCGCGGACTGCAGCCAGCACGTTCGTGGAATCGGTGCGCTGCCGGCCCCGTTCCCTGACCAGGCCGGCGGCCTTCATCCGTTCCAGCGCCAGGCCGAGCAGCCGATCGGCGCGGTCGTCTTCGGCGAGTCGGTCCCGAAAGTCGGTCAGGACACTGTGGTGAAAGCCGGGATCGTCCAGATCGAGGTCGAGCGCGTATTTGAAGTCGATCCGGCAGCGCACCGCCTCGGCCGCCTGCCGGTCCGACAGGTTCAGCAGGAACTGCAGCACCGACACCGTGGCCAACTGCGCAGGCGACAGTCCCGGCCGCCCGTCGCGCGGATACCATGCGACGAAGTCCTCGTCGCTCCAGAGCCCGTCGAGATGGTCGCGCACCCACATCGCCGTCGTGCCCCGCGGGTTGCTCGCGCGAGCCACCCGCGCAGTCAGTTCCGGCGTTACCCGACCACGGCAAGGACGAACGGCCACCTGGTCACTCCGAAGGTTCGCGATCTACACCAACCCCCAGATACTGGCGATCAACCCCCTCTCATTCGCAGGACTTCCGGAAGATCACCGACAGAGTCGCCCAATTTATAGTGTGAGCGAATGAGTTTCAGATATGTCATGTATTGGACGACTGAGTCCCATGGGGGTGAGGCTTGCCTACACGCGTATCGAACCGGGAGACGCCATGAAGCGATCATTCATAGTGACCATTGCGATTGCGCTCGGCCTCATCGTGGGCTGTGGTTCCGGCACGGAGTCCGGCGCCAGCCGCCCGCCCGCCGTCATTCCGCCTCCTGAACAGCTCATCCTCCCAGGCACCCTGACGATCGCCGCCGACTTTCAAGGGCCGCCCTTCGACTACTACGAGGGCACCGAGCCGCGAGGCTTCGACGTCGAGTTCGACCGGGCGGTCGCCGACCTCATGGGCTTGAAGGTAAAACTCGTCGACGGGCGCTTCGCCTCTCTGGTCACGGGGCTCGAGGCAGGCCGGTACGACGCGGTGATCTCCGTCCTCTACATCACGGCCGAGCGGGCGAAGAAGATCGACCTGGTGCCGTACGCGCAGACCGGCTCCGGATTCCTCGTCAAGAAGAATGGCGCCTTCCAGCCCCGACGGCCGGAGGACCTGTGCGGACACACAGTGGCCGTCCTGGCCGGTGGCTTCGAGGAACAACTCATCACCACCGGCGAACTTGGTAAGCAATGCCGCGACACCAGCAAGCCGCTCAAGGCCAAATCGTTCCCATCCGACGTGGAGGCCACACGTGACGTCGCCGATGGCCGTTCAGAGGCGTTCTTCTCCAACCACTCCATCGTGCTGCACCGCGCCAAGCAGGTCGCTTCGTTCGGTCTTACCACGTCGAACGCCTCCCCGCTGTACCCCGTGCCCGCGGGCATCGGGGTGCGCAAGGACCGTCCCGACGTGCGGCGCGCCTTCGAGAGCGCCGTCGAGCACCTGCACAAGAGCGGTGAACTGAAGAAGCTCCTCGACAAGTACGGGCTCGAACCACCCGACCCCGAGCTGGTGCAGAAGGCTCTCGCCGGAAATACGTGACCATGGACCTTCACTTCGACTGGGCTTACGCTTTCGGCCTGTTCGCCAACGGGCAGATCTGGGACGCGGCAGTCACGACCTTGTGGCTCGCCACGCTGAGCTGGATGATCGCCGGCGTGCTCGGACTCGGTCTCGCGCTGCTCAAAAGGTCGGGTCTCGCCCCTGCCCGGCGTGCGGCGGGGGCCTACGTCTGGCTCTTCCGCGGCCTGCCGCTGCTGCTGCTCGTCATCTTCGTCTACAACGCCGTCCCACCGGCGCTGCCTGTCACCCGCGAGTTCCTGTCGAATCCGTTCAACGCCGGGTTGGTGGCGCTCGTCCTCAGCGAGAGCGCCTACATGGCCGAGGTCTTCCGCGCCGGGCTGACGGCGGTCAGCCCCGAGCAGCGCGACGCCGGGCGGGCTCTGGGGTTCGGCAGCGTGCCCCTGCACCGCTACGTGATCGTGCCCCAGGCGTTCCGCATCGCCATCCCGGGTCTAGGCAACGAGTACGTGTCCAATCTCAAGAACACCTCGCTGGTCTCGGTCATCTCCCTCGTAGAGCTCACGCTAACCGGCCAGCGCATATACAGCGGCAACTTCCTCATCCTCGAGACACTCAGCGTGATCGGCATCGTCTACCTGGCCATGGTGACCCTGTTCACCGGCGTCCAGCACGTCCTGGAGCGACGGCTGGACGTACGGCGTGAGCGCGAGAGGCGGCCCGCGCCCGGCGGTGAGGTACCGCCTCAGCCCGCCGTGCCCGCGCAGACCACCACGCCGCGGGAGCGCACACCGACACGCGCGGGCCGACCGATGAGCGCTCCCGTCGTCCTGGAGGCCCGCGATCTGCGCAAGGCCCTAGGCGGGCGGGAGGTGCTCGCCGGCGTCGACCTCGAGATCCGCCGCGGCGACGTGTGCGTGATCATCGGCCCGTCGGGGTCGGGTAAATCGACGCTGCTGCGCTGTCTGAACCGGTTGCTGATCGCGGATCAAGGGACCATCCTGCTCGACGACCAGCCCTTCGGATACCGCCCGTCCGGCTCGGCCATTCGCCCTGAGCCGGAACGTCACCTCGCCGAGCGACGCCGTCGGGTCGGCATGGTGTTCCAGCGTTTCGAGCTGTTCCCGCACTACACCGCACTCGAGAATGTCGTCCTTGCACCGCGGCACTTCGGCCTGGTTCCGCGCGCCGGCGCGCGGGAGTACGGCCTCGCCCTGCTGCGCAGGGTCGGCCTGGAACAGCACGCGGACAAATACCCTCACCAGTTGTCGGGAGGCCAGCAGCAGCGGGTCGCCATTGCGCGGACGCTCGCCGTCGAACCCGAGGTCATCCTGCTGGACGAGCCCACGTCCGCGCTCGACCCCGAACTCGTCAACGAGGTACTCAGCGTCATCGCCTCGCTGGCCGACGAGGGCATGACGATGGTCATCGTCAGTCATGAGATGGACTTCGCCCGGCTGGTCGCTGACCGAGTGGTCTTCATGGACGCCGGCCGCATCATCGAGGACGGTGCGCCCGATCAGATTTTCTCCGCACCGGCGCATCAGCGCACCCAGCGTTTTCTCGCCGCGATCGGCCAGGGGTGACCACATGACGATCACATCCGTCCGGGCGAAGGTACTCGCCGCCCTCGACCGCATCGATCCCGGCCTCGGCGCCTTCATCACCGTCGATCCGGACGCCGCACTACGCCGGGCCGACGCCGATCCGGGAGGACGGCTGCGCGGGATGACGGTGGCCGTCAAGGACCTCATCGACACGGCTGCACTGCGCACCACATACGGCTCGCCGCGCTACCGCTACCACGTCCCGAAGGCGTCGGCTCCGGTGGTGTCGCGGTTCGAGCACGAGGGCGCCATCGTGCTCGGAAAGACCAACCTCAACGAGTACGCCTACGGCGTCAGCGGCTACAACCCGCACTATGGCCTGATGCGCGTCCCCGGCCGCCCCGACATCACGCCCGGTGGCTCGAGCGGCGGGTCGGCCATCGCGGTCGCCGCAGGCGTGTGCGACCTGGCCATCGGCACCGACACGGGCGGATCGGTGCGCATCCCCGCGGCCTGCTGTGGGGTGTACGGGTTCAAGTGCGCACATGGAAGCGTGCCGATGACGGGCGTGCATCCCCTCTCCCCCAGCCACGACTCGATCGGCTACCTCGCCAGAGACCTGCAGGTGATCCAGCGCGTGCTGCGGATCCCGCGCCTGCCCTCGGCATCCCAGCTCCGCACCGCCTACTGGGGCGACATCGACCTGCCACCCATGCCGTTCGACGAGCACTGGACGGTCTTCCGTGAGCAGAGCTACGCGCTGCACAAGACCCGATCCGCGGAACAGCCCGAGGAATACGGCGCCGACTTGCACGTGAAGATGTCGGGCCCGCTGGGCGACGCAGTCGGCGCGAAACAGGAGATGCGGCGCTGGCGCCAGAGGTTCGAGCGGGCGTTCGCCGGTTTCGACCTCCTCGTCATGCCGGTCTTCCCGGGAGAACCCCCCACGGTGACCGAGGTGCTGCGGGATTACGAGGACAACACGCTGACGACGTCGGAGCGCCTGCTGTCCTGCACGCCTGTCGCCAACGCCCTCGGCTGGCCCGCGCTGGCCGTACCAGCGGACGGCGGAGCGCTGCAGATCCTCGGCCGTCCCGGCAGTGAGCCCCAGATCCTGGCGTTCGGCGCCCGCTTCAGCACCGCGCAGGAGTGATCGTCACGCCGGTCCGGGCGATGAGTGGATCTGCTTCAGCCGGGCACGCAACAAGGTGGTGAGCGCCTTGGCGGCCGCGGTGTGATACCGCTCCGCCGGGCGTACCAGCGAGATCGTGCGCCGCAACCGAACTCCCGTGTCCAGGACCTTCACCGGTGGTCCCGGCACCCGCAGAACGGGCAGCGGCAGCAGCGCGACGCCCAGGCCTGCCGCTGCCATGGCCCTGATGCTGCCGAGCGCGCCGCTCTCGTAGGCGATACGCGGCTGGAAACCCGCGTCGACGCACGCTCGAAGCAACATGCGCCGCAGCCCGGCCCCCTCGTTGAAGGCGATGAAGGGCTCTGCCAACAGGCCCGGCAGTTCGACGGCCGCGCCGACCAGCCGGTGGCCGTGGCCCACCACGAACACGACCTCTTCCTGAAAGAGAGATTCGACCAGAAACGCCGAGTCATCGGCCACGTCGTCGACCATCGCCAGTACGAGATCGACGAGTCCCTCCACCAGCATGGCCAACGACCCCTCCGCCGCTTCCTCCCGCACCACGACGTCCACGCCCGGGCGCCGATCACGGAACTCGACGAGCACGTCGAGCAGCACACCGCTGGCGATCAGTGACTGCTGCGCGCCGATCGTCACCCTCCCGGCCTCCAGGCCTGTCATGTCGCGCAGCCGGGCGCGGGCCTCGTCTGCTTCGGCGATGATCCGCCGCGCCGACGGCAGCAGCGTCTCCCCAGCGTCCGTTAGCCCGACCCGGCGGGTGGTCCGGTCGAACAGCTGTACGCCGAGCTCCGTCTCGAGCTGGCGGATCTGCAGTGACAGCGCCGGCTGTGCCACCCGGAGCTCATCGGCGGCCCGGGTGAAGTGCAGCAGCCTCGCCACTGCCTCGAAATAGCGAATCTGCCGCAGTTCCATATGGAAACAATATCAAAGCAAGCATAACTATGTATTGGACACACTTAATGGTGTTGGGACACCATAGCCGCATGACAGCGAATGCGCCATTCCCCTCTGTCGAGAGGTTTCCCGGCCTGCGACGTCTGGGAGGCGACAAGCGTCCGTTCGTCCACGCCGACGCTCCCGGCGGCACCCACGTCACCGATTCGGTCATCGAGGCGATGGCGAACTTCCAGCGCGAGAGCAACGCCAATCCACATCGGGTCTTCGCGACCTCGCTCGAAACGGCCGGCATGCTCCAGGACACACGCGCCGCCTTCGCCCGCTTCGCGGGCGGCGACCCGGAAGGCATCGTCTTCGGCGCCAACACCACCACACTGACCTGGCACTTCGCTCGGGCGTTTCAGCAGACCCTCAAACCCGGGGACGTTATCGTCTGCACCCAGCTCGACCATGACGCCAACGTCGCCCCCTGGCTGGACATCGCCCAGCGCACCGGGGCGGAGGTGCGTTTCGTTCGCCTCGACCCCACCACCTTCGAACTGGATCTGCGCAGCTTGGAAAGCGCCGCCGACAAGCGCACGCGGCTCATCGCCTTCACCCGTTCGTCCAATCTGATCGGGACGACGGTGTCCCCTGAGCCCTTCGTCGAGGCGGCGAAGGCTACGGGCGCCATCACCTACGCCGACGGAGTCGCAGCCGCCGCGCACTTCCCGTTGCGCCAGTCTTACTGGGGCATCGATGTCCAGGTCTGCTCGCCGTACAAGTTCTTCGGTCCGCACATGGGCGTGCTGTCCGCCTCCCCCCGCCTGCTGGACCGCCTCTCTCCCGACCACGTACGAGCTGCGCCGCTGGCCGGTCCGCGCCGCTGGGAGACCGGGATGCCGCCACTGGCGTCGATCGCGGGACTTCGCGCCGCCATCCAGTACATTCGTGAGGTCGGCTTCACCACGATCAGAGGCTCCGAGCAGGCACTTCTCAGCCATGCGCTCGACGCGATACGCAGTATCCGGTCGGTGCGCCTGCACGGCCGCGACGATACCCAAGGCAGGGAAACGACCTTCGCACTGAACGTCGAAGGGATCTCGCCCCACGTCGTCGCCCGCAGGCTCGCCGCGGAAGGCATTTTCGTGTCGTCAGGCCACAACTACGCGGTCGAGACCGTCCGCGCTCTGGGGCTGCCGCTCACCGAGGGGGTCGTCAGAGCCGGATTCGTTCACTACCACACCCTCGAGGACATCGATCGCACGTTCAGCGCCCTGGCCCGCATCGCGGAGTCCGCGCGCCCGTGACGATGGGCCATCCACACCACCTCGCCCACCGGAAGACCAGCTGCAAGATGTAGGGAGAAGGCCATGCTTGTCAGGACCCTGGAAGACGTCCTCGGCACATCACGCGATGTCGACTGGGGCAACGGCACTAGTCGCAGGTTGGTGGTCGCCGCTGACGAGCGGGGCTACGCCATCACCGACACCTACGTCCGCCCCGGCACGCAGACCTTGCTGCGCTTCGACCGTCATCTCGAAGCCTGCTACTGCATCGAGGGCAATGGCCGCGTGGAGACGACGGAGGGAGGATGGGACCTGCGGCCAGGCACCCTCTACTCGGCTGAACTAGGCGAGGAGCACCGTCTGCTGAGTGAAACGGGCATGAGACTGATCTGCGTGTTCAACCCGCCGTTGCGCGGCGACGAGCGTCACGACTCGAACCCCGACAAGCCATCAGGCTACTGAACGCGTCATGGACGTGGTCCGGGCTGAGCCAGCGGCAATCCTTCTCCCTCCAGGCACAAGACCGTGAGAGTGAGTTTGCTGAACGACGCCCTCGACGTGGGCCCTTAAGACAGTGACTCATTTGGTGAGTCGGCGGTAGCAAATGAGGGCTGCGGCGATGGCGACGAAGGCTGCGTAGTGGTCGGCCCGGCGTTCGTAGCGCCGGTGTAAGCGGCGGCAGCCGGCCAGCCAGGAGACTGTGCGCTCCACCACCCAGCGGTGGCGTCCCAGGCGCTGGCTGGACTCGATTCCGCGACGGGCGATGCGGGGGATGATGCCCCGGCCGCGCAGGAAGGTCCGCACGTGCGGGTAGTCGTAGCCCTTGTCGCCGTGGAGCTTGCCGGGTCGCCGCCGCCGGGGTCCGCGACGGGAACGGATGGGCGGAATCGACCGCACCAGCGGCTCCAGCGCCAGGCTGTTGTGAACGTTGGCGGCACTGATCGCGACAGCCAGCGGCAGACCGGTCCGTTCGGTGATGAGGTGGATCTTCGACCCTTTCTTGCCGCGATCGACAGGATTCGGGCCTGTCAGCTCCCCCCTTTGACCGCCCGGACGCTGACCGAGTCGATCGCGCACCGCGACCAGTCCAGCTCCCCGCGGGCGCCGAGCTCGTCGAGCAGGATCCGGTACAGCTTGGCCCACGCCCGCGCGGTACTCCACTCGGTGAAGCGGCGGTGCACGGTCTGCCAGGAGGCGCCGAAGACCGGCGGCAACTGCCGCCAGGCGCACCCGGTGGTCGCCACGTACACGATCGCCGCCAGAATCGTCCGGTCGTCCACCCGCCGTCGCCCGCCACCTTGCGGTCGCGTCGGCGCCGGCGGGACCACCCGCTGGAACAACTCCCACAACTCATCAGGCACCAGCCGTCGAAGGAACGCATCCACGACCGAATCAACGATCAACACCCAAATGAGTCACGGTCTTAGGAGAGCTCGAGCTGTTCGGAGGTCGCTATGTCTACTGATGGGTGATATGTGGCTGCCGCTGAATGTGTCGCGGTTACTCGACAATGATCTCCCGCCACCTATCACTCGACTTCTGTTTTACCTGGTCAGAACGACATTCGCCGCGAGTGTTCTGCAAGGTGTTCCCGCTTTCAGGTGCGGGTGCTTGATGGTGGTCAGCGTCGGTGTCCCTCGCGCTGGCTTGGTGGCGGTGCGGTGTGGTACCCGGCCATCCGGGTCGTGTCGGGAATCTCGCGGAGTGGATCTTGCGGAACTGGGTTGTAGGGGGCTTCGGGTGCGCCTGCCTGCTTTGACACGACTGGTGCTAACGGAGCCTGGCTTTCCCGTTTACAGAAAAGGATCTTTACTATATGCAGCGAACATGTGATGATCACTTGGTTTTGCCACATCTGTTCGAAAGGATCGAGTGGACATCACGAACAGCGTCTGGCTTATCCAGCCGGACGCGCCGCCGCGCTGCCCTGATCGCGGTCCTGACACTGCCGCTCTCGCTGATGAGCGCACCCGCGATCGCCCAGGGCCCCACGCCACCCTCGACCACTCCTACCCCCACCTCCACGACGGCGCGCAGCACCCCGGCCACGCCCACCAGTAAGGCGCTGGCGCAGGCCAAGAAGGACAACCGCCGCGTCGAGATCGAGTCGCTGCGCTCGGAGAACGCCACGTACTACACCAACCCCGACGGCAAGACCCTGCGCATGGAGCAGCACGAACAGCCCATCCGGGTCAAGAATGCCAAGGGCGACGGCTTCACCCCCGTTGACACCACGCTGGTCAAGAGCGGCGGTGTCATCAAGCCGAAAGTCGTCAAGGGTGATCTGACTCTTTCGGCTGGCGACGACGCATTCGTGCTGAAGAGCAAGGGCATCGAGGGATCGGCCACCATCGGTAGCCCCGGCGAACTCCCCAAGCCCACGATCGACGGCAGCACCGCCACCTACGCCTCGGTCTACGGCGACGGGATAGACCTGGTCGTCACCGCCACGGCGACAGGCTTCAAGCAGGAGATCGTCCTGCGTGAGCGGATCACCGAACCGGTCAGCTTCCGCATCCCTACGACGGTGCCGAAGAACCTGACCCTTGACAAGGACACCGCAGGCAAACCGGCGCTGCTCTCCCAGAGCAAGAAGCTCGCCGACCTGCCTCCGGCGCTGCTTCTCGACTCCGTCGCGACCGACCTCAACAGCGACATCGACGCGGGCAAGGTCGGCAAAGCCGCCGTCACACTGGACGAGGGTGCCTCGGCGCTGGTCTACACGCCCGACCCCGCTTACCTCGCAGACCCCGCCGTCGCCTACCCGGTCACGCTGTCCGCGTTCGACAGCGACTGGTGGGAGCCCGACGTGGGCAACGACACCTTCGTCAACAACGCCGACTACCCAGACGGCTACGCCAACAGCGGCCTGGACCGGATCCTCGTCGGCAAGTCCAATGGCGGCGCTGTCCGCTGGCGCAGCTACATTCGTTTCGACGAGTTCCCGCCCGACCACCCGATCCGGGGAGCAAGGGTCCAGAACGCAGACCTGGTCCTCTGGAACCACCTATCCAGCGACTGCGGCGAGTTCGTCGGATCCGGTGTCACCGCCTACCAGGTGACAGAACGCTGGGACGTCTCCACCTTGACATGGGCAAATCAGCCCCGCGTCACCCCCACAGGAGCAGACACCGAATACGCCGGCTACGCGGGCGAGAACTGCACCGGCGCCATGAACTATCCGTGGGACCTGATCCACTCCGTCGACGACATTGTGCAGACATGGGCGGACGGCGAGCCGAACTACGGCTTCCAACTCACCGCCGGCAACGAGTCAGACCTTAGAAACTGGCGACGCTACCGGACCAACGAGGCCGGCGGCTGCACCACGGCCCCGCGGCAAGACTGCCTGGGCACCCTCCACCCGCCCATCCTCACCGTAGACTTCGAACCGCCTCCGCCGCCGGTCGTCGATGGCTTCACCTTCACGTCACCCGACCCCATCACGAGCCTCCCGACGTTCGAGGAAGCCCGCGCCAGGTCGATCTATGAGCCCACGGGCAGCGAACAGACCACAATCGACAACACCTTCTCCGGCCAGATCGCGGGACAACGCGACGGGGAGCCATTCGAGGTGGTGGCGGACGAGCTCGATGTTTCCCCCGAGGGAAGCGACGGCGAAGACGGAACGGGTGAAGACACACGCGCGCCGCAAGTGGTCGCTGTCGAACCCGCGAATGGCGCCGTCGACGTACCCCTCGGCACCAAGCTGAAAGTCACGTTCTCCGAGCCGGTCGGCGAGGCCACCGCTCTGCTCAAGGATGCGAGCGGCGCCGAAGTGTCCGCGACAGTGGACTACGACAGCACCGGGACAGTGGCTACGTTCACTCCCGAGCGGCCACTGGATCCCGGAGCCGCATACACGGCAGTGGTTTCAGATGCGACCGACGTATGGGAGAACTCGATGTCTCCCTACACGTGGTCGTTCACCGCCGGCGGTCCAGACACGATGGCGCCGACGGTGACGGCGACGAACCCCACCACCGGCGCGACGGATGTTCTGGTCACAGCCCCGGTCACCGCGACGTTCAGCGAAGTAGTCACCGACGCCGAGTTCACGCTGAAGAACCCGGCCGGTACGGAGGTCGCCGGGACGACAGCCATGGATGCCGGTCAGAGGGTGCTCACCTTCACCCCGGCCCAGCCCTTGGCCGAGACCACCGCGTACACCGCCGAGGTGTCCGCGGCCGAGGACGTCGCGGGCAACCCCATGGCAGGGCCGTACACCTGGTCGTTCACGACCGGCGCGAAACCGCCAACCGGGCTCGTGGCTGCCTACGGCATGGACGAGGGGGCCGGGACGAGCGTGGGCGACTCCTCCGGCCACGACAACACCGGGACAGCCTCCGCCACGTCGTGGCAGAACGGCAAGTATGGCAAGGCGCTGTCGTTTAACGGCTCCTCCAGTTGGGTCACCGTCGAGGACGCCGCGTCGCTGCGTCTGACAACCGGGATGACACTCTCAGCCTGGGTCAACCCTGCCACAGTGGCTGACTGGAGCAGCGTGGTCGGCAAGGAACTGAGCGGGACCGGCCTCTCATACACGCTGTATGCCGCCACCGACCAATCGGCTCCGGGCGGATGGGTGCAAACCTCTCCCGACGATTCCTCGTACGTTGACGGTACGGTGCCATTGTCGGTCGAACCTGGAGCCACCTGGCGTTGACCTACGACGGCTCCGTGCTGCGGTTGTTCGTCAACGGCCAGCAGGTCGACGAAAGGGCACTGACCGGCAGCCTGTACGACGACGGCAGCCCGCTGCGGATCGGCGGTAACGAGGTCTGGAGCGAGTACTTCAGTGGCCTGATCGACGAGGTGCGCGTCTACAGTCGCGCCCAGAGCGCGGCTGAGATCCAGGCCGACATGAACACTTCCGTTGGCTCCGGCACCCCCAACCCCGACACGACGCCACCGACGGTCTCCGCGGTCACTCCGGCGGGTCAGGCCACGGACGTTCCCCTAACCACCCCGGTCACCGCGACGTTCAGCGAGGCGGTCACCGACGCCCAGTTCACGCTCAAGAGTCCGGCCGGCGTGGCGGTTGCCGGCACGACGGTGATGGATGCCACCCAGCGGGTGCTCACGTTCACCCCCGCCCAGCCACTGGCCGAGGCCACCATATACACCGGCCAGATGTCCGGAGCAAGAGACGGCGCGGGCAATGCCATGGCCGGGCCGTACATCTGGTCGTTCACCACGGGCGTGGCGCCACCGGGGGGACTCGTGGCGGCCTACGGCATGGACGAGGGGTCGGGACCACCGTGGGCGACTCCTCCGGCCGCGACAACACCGGAGCCGCCCGGGACACCACCTGGGTCGCGGGCAGGCACGGTACGGCGCTGTCGTTCAACGGCTTCTCCAGTTGGGTCACGGTCGAGCACACTGCGTCACTGCGCCTGGCGGACAGTCTGACGCTCTCGGCCTGGGTGCGGCCATCGGCGCTAGGGAATCTCTACCGCACCGTGCTCATGAAGGAGCTCGACACGGGCGGCGCCTACGGCCTGTACGCCTCCACCGAGTTCAGTGCCCCGGCGGGCTGGTTGGAGACCACCGAAGAGGCGGGCGGAGTCGGCGGCAGCAGTCCTCTGCCACTGAATCAGTGGAGCCATCTGGCGTTCACCTACTCCGACGGCACGGGCCGCCTGTACGTCAACGGCACCCAGGTCGAGCAGGCGTCATGGGCCGGCGACGTCCTCGACGATGGGGGAGCGCTGCGGATCGGCGGCAACGCCTTCTGGGACGAGTTCTACAGTGGTGTGATCGACGAGGTGCGCGTCTACAACCGCGCCCAGAGCGCGGCTGAGATCCAGACTGACATGAACACCCCCATCGGCGCTGTTCCGGTGGCACGGCGCGCGGCGTCCACCAGCGCCATCCCGGCCATTGAGAAACTGGAGGTCTCCGACGACAAGGGGCGCCACTCCGACGTTCACCGCCTGGGTGACGGACCCGCAGGGACGTCCGGCGACGGTGCAAGTGGAGGTCGCTCCGGAGCCGGACAAGTCATCGAAGCCCAGGTCGCCGAAGGCCGGATGGTCGGGGACCAAGGAGCTGACCTGGTCGGGCACGGTGACCGGCGAAGCTGACTCGTCGCGGCACACGCTGCAGGTGCCGTCCGGCAAGCTCAAGAAGGGCCAATGGATGCGGTGGCGGGCCCGCGCGACGGCTCCTGGCGCATCCGGTGTCTGGTCGGAATGGCAGACGTTCAAGGTCGGCGATGTCCGGTCGGATGAGCAGCCGCCCGCATCAGCCAACGCCCTCCAGGCCCCAGCCGTAGCTGCCAACTTCGGCTACAAACACCCGTCGTTGGAGGACTGCTACGCCACCACCCGGGCGCCCAGGTTCACCGACGCGTACTCGCGGATGCAGGAGCGCCCGCACTCGGCATGCTGGACCTCCTGGATCGGACACGGCGGATGGGAGGAGTACGACGACAACGGCGTCAAGAAGCGCAGGAACAAGACGGCCTGGTGGGTGAAACTGTTCCCGGGGCCGTTGAGAATTCCGGCGCAGGTGCTGGACAAGGTGACCGACGACGATGTGTTCACCTTCCGGGCGACCTGGGTGGCGCACACCTACATCGGCGATCACACCGGTAACGCCATTTACAAGGGCAGTGCTGACCAGGCCGGCCTGAAGCCGCAGAACATCAAGTTCTGGGTGAAGCTGACGGACTTCGGTGTCTGGAACAGAGGAGTGAGGCGCACCGAGCTGGACGATGATCTGAACGATGTCCAGATCGAATTCGATCTCGCCACGCAAGGATGCCGGATCCAGCAGGGAGATCCCACCCAGCTCAAGACGATCGAGAGCTGGCGTGCGACGCCGTATCTCGCGTATCTGATCAACACTCCCAAGCCTGCGTCGCATGACAGGGAAGTGAATCGCCCCGGCTTTGATGGAGACCTCAGCGGTTGATTGCTAGGGCTTCGTTGGGATGGTGCTGAGCGTAGTAGATCGCCTCGAACTCCTCGGGCGGGAGGTGGCCGATGGCTGAGTGCAGGCGG
>NZ_SMKO01000114.1 GCF_004348685.1 Nonomuraea deserti
CCCGTCGCCCGGCCGGGTGACCGGAGGTGGCGTGGTGGCCGGCCGGGCGACGGGAAGCGGCGGGGCTCGGCCGTCGCCGCGCTGCTCGCCGTCCAGGTGGCGGTGCTGGCCGCGATCTTCCGCGCGCCCCCCGGCAGCACCCTGCTGGGGTGGTACGCGATCACGTGGGTGTTGTTCGCGGCCGCGGCGTGGGCGTCGCGCGGCGTGCCGGGACCGGCGGCGGGGAGGCTGGTGCTGGCGGGCGGCCTGGCCGTGATCGCCACCGGGCTGCTCGGCCCTCCGGCGACCAGCACCGACTCCTTCCGCTACGTCTGGGACGGCCGCGTCCAGTCGGCCGGCATCTCGCCCTACGACCACGCCCCGGCCGACCCCGCGCTCGCCTCGCTCCGGGACCCGTGGTTGTTCCCCCGCTGCTCGGAGGGGCACTTCTACCCGATCGAAGGGGGCGCGTGCACGAGGATCAACAGGCCGTCCGCGCACACGATCTACCCGCCGCTGGCGGAGGCGTACTTCATGGTGGTGGACCGGCTGTCGCCCGGCGACGCCCGGCACAAGCCGCTCCAGGTCGCGGGTGCGCTGCTGGCCGCGGGCACGCTGCTGGTCCTGCTGCGCTGGGGCGGCGCCCGGCGGGCCGCGTACTGGGCATGGTGCCCGGCCGTTCCCATGGAGGCGGTGAACAACGCCCACGTCGACATGCTCGCCGTCGCCGCCGTGGTGCTCGCCCTCGGCGCCGCCGGGCGGGCGGCGCCCGCCTGGCGGGGAGTGCTGCTCGGCGGGGCGATCGCGGTCAAACTGGTGCCCGCCGTGGTGCTGCCCGGGGCCCTGTCCGGGGCGCTGTCGAGCGGCCGGGCGGCGCGGCGGGCCGTGTGGGCGACGGCGCTCGCCGTTCTCGTCGTGGCCGTCGCCTACCTGCCCTACGTCCTGGTGTCGCGGGGTTCGGTGCTGGGCTACCTGTCCGGGTACGTGGCCGAGGAGGGTTACGACGAGGCCGGGGCGCGTGACCGCTACGGGCTGCTACGGCTGGTGCTGCCCGACTCCTGGGCCGTGCCCGCCGTCCTCCTCGTCATGGCGGCCGTGACGTTCCACGTCCTCAGGCGCGGCGACCCGGACCGGCCGTGGCGGGGCGCGCTGGTGGTCACCGGCACGGCGTTCCTGCTGCTGACCCCCGGATATCCGTGGTACGCGCTGCTGGTCGTCGCCCTGGTGGCCCTCGACGGCCGCGGGGAATGGCTCGGCGTGCCCCTGGCGGGCGCGGTGGCGTACCTCGCCCCGGCGGCGGGCACGTACGCCTACGCCGCCGCCGGGGCGGCGGTCCTGGCGGGCGCCGTTCTCCGCGGGTCAGGCACGACGGCCCCGGTGGACGCCGCCCGGCCAAGGCCGGGCCGCCCGTAGCGGGCGCCCGGGCACACCAGGCTTCCGCCGAGTGTGTCGGGCGGTGATCGCGCGCGCCGCGCTTGCTATGCATGACCGGGGAGGAGGGGATCGTGGCGCTGGTCGTTCACGCGCCCAATCCGCGTGGACGCCGCGGAAGATCTTGTCATCCCCGGCGAACTGGACACCCGCTACGGGCGGATCGCTGATAATCCGAGAATCGCAGTGAACGCGACGAAGTGATGGGAGTGCCGCATCAGGCGTGCTAATGTCATCGTTTGTCGTAACAACAAGCAGAATGGCCCGGAGTGTCCCATTAACCACATTAATGGTCAGACGGTAACGCGTCAAACGGAACGCGCAAGAGAGCAGGCGTACGTCACCCGCCTCTATGACCGTCTCGACGCGTTGCGCGAGCGCACCCAGCGACAGCTGAAGGAGGTGCTGGCCAGCGGCGCCGTCGGCACGATGCAGAACAGGTCGGAGCGCGACACGTTCGCCGAGATGTACGCCTTGAGGCTCGCCCGGCTCTGGGCGGTCGAGCGCGGCCTGGTCTTCGGCCGGCTCGACCACGTCGAGGAGGGCCGCCTCTACATCGGCAAGCTCGGCCTCACCGACGACGAGCAGCAGCGCCTGCTGATCGACTGGCGGGCGCCGGTCGCGCAGCCGTTCTACCGCGCCACACCCGCCGCCCCGATGGGCGTGACCAGGCGGCGCCACCTGCAGACCAAGGGCCGCACGGTGGTCGGCGTCGACGACGACCTGCTGGACCTCGACTCGCTCACCGACGACGACCGCGCCACGCTCAACGGCGAGGCGGCCCTGCTGGCCGCGCTGGACGAGCGGCGCACGGGCCGCATGCGCGACATCGTGGCCACCATCCAGTCCGAGCAGGACCGCGTCATCCGCGGCGACCTGAACGGCGTCCTGGTCGTTCAGGGCGGCCCCGGCACCGGCAAGACCGTCGTGGCCCTGCACCGCGCCGCGTACCTGCTCTACACGCACAGGGAGCGGCTGGAGCGCAGGGGCGTGCTCATCCTCGGGCCCAACCTCACGTTCCTGCGCTACATCGAGCAGGTCCTGCCCTCGCTCGGCGAGAACGACGTGCTGCTGTCCACGGTCGGCGAGCTCTATCCCGGCGTCACCGCCACCGCCCGCGAGCGGCCCGAGGTGGCGGCGGTGAAGGGGGACGCGCGGATGGCTGCGGTGATCGCCAAGGCCGTACGCGACCGGCAGCGGGTGCCGCGCAAGCCCGTCGAACTCACCCTCGGCCGCCTCACCCTCTCCATCGACCGCGCCATGCTCGACGCGGCCAGGAACAAGGCGACCCGCTCTCGCCGCCCGCACAACCAGGCCCGCGCCGTGTTCGTCAGGTCGCTGCTCAACGCGCTGGCCCGGCAGCAGGCCCGCAAGATCGGCAAGGGGCTCATCGACGAGGACGACCTGGCCGACATGCGCGAGGAGTTGCGTACCGAGCCGGTCGTCAAGTCCGCGCTGAACCGGCTGTGGCCGTACCTCACGCCGCAGCGCCTCCTGCTCGGCCTGTACGGCTCGCCCGAGCGCCTGGACTACGCGGCCTCGTCCCTCACCCCCGGCGAGCGTGCGCTGCTGCGCCGGGACGGCGGCGCGTGGACCGAGTCCGACGTGCCGCTGCTCGACGAGGCGGCCGACCTGCTCGGCGACATCGACGAGCAGGTGCTGCGCGCCAGCGCCATGCAGGCGGAGGAGGAACTGGCCGCCGCCAGGCAGGCCGAGGAGAGCGAGCGCGAGGCCGAGCTCGCCTACGCCCGCGAGGTCCTGGAGCTGACGGGCCTGTCCGACGTCATGGAGGCCGAGCGCCTCGCCGAACGCCAGCGTGGCGACGGTCCCCACCTCACCACCGCCGAGCGCGCCGCCGCCGACCGCACCTGGGCCTACGGGCACGTGATCGTGGACGAGGCCCAGGAGCTGTCGCCGATGGCCTGGCGGGCGGTCATGCGGCGGTGCCCCACGCGTTCGATGACGATCGTCGGTGACATCGCGCAGACCGGCTCGGCGGCCGGCGCGCGCTCGTGGGCGGAGGTCCTCGACCCGTACGTGGCCGGGCGCTGGCGCCAGGAGCGGCTGACCGTCAACTACCGCACGCCGGTGGAGCTGATGGCGGTCGCGGCGCGCGTCCTGGCCACCGTCGACCCCGCCCTCGAGGCCCCGGCGTCCGTCCGCGAGCTGGGCGTGCAGCCCTGGTCGGCGCCGCTTTCCGAGCTGGCCGAGGTGGTCGAGCTGGAGGTGGGCGAGGGCGGCAAGGTCGCCGTGGTGGTGCCCGACAGGCTGCTCGCCACGCTCGGCGCCGAGGTCACAGCGGCCGTGGCCGGCACCGTGGTGGTGACGCCCGGGGCCGGCCGGGCGAAGGGCGCGGAGGCGCTCGACGCGCCGGTGGCCGTGATGGGGGTGACCGACGCGAAAGGGCTGGAGTTCGACTCGGTGATCGTGGCCGAGCCCGACCTCATCGCCGCCCAGTCGCCACGAGGGCCGAGCGACCTGTATGTTGCTCTCACCCGTGCCACGCAACGGCTCGGCGTCGTGCACGAGCGGCCGCTCTCCGAGGCGCTGAGAGGCTTGCCCGGCCGCTCGCAGACGCCCGCAAATGGGCTTTGATCCGCTTTACCGCGGGCGGCCGATCATGTACCACCTGCGAAAACTTGATGTTTCTGCTGATCGGGACACGGTTGACATCTGAGGTGGAGTCGGTAGTTTGCTGCGCAGTCCAGCACGGGACTTGGCCGGTTGGCCGTCTCTGACATCGCCGGATCCTGCGTCCGTGACGGAGTGTGACTTCGTCCACACAGCCAGGTGCAGGGCCGTCGGTCCGTCGAGTCGGGGCACCCCAACCGGGCGGGGGGTTGGACCCGGGACGGGCCCGGGAGCCCAGTAGACAACGGAATTCCGCGCTCGCCGCCGACGAGACGGGTCCGGTCCGAAGGGTTTCCGGGCCCTCTTCCCGTTCTCGTGCGCAGGACCGCCGTGCGCCGGGTGGTCCCGTCACCCGCGGGATCACCCTGCCGCGACCGCCCGCCCTTTTTACGATCTCCCCGCGCCGCGCTGCATGAAGTGGGGCCGTGGGACGGTAGCGTTTTCGCAAGCAGGCGTGCGAGTGACGGCGGAGGAGACCCCGGAGTGGTTCAGGACAGAGCGAGCCTACCGCCCACACCCGGGCGCGACTCGACCCCTGGCGGTGGTCACGCCCCTGCCGCCGCGTCGCCCCAGGCCGCCGCGACGGCGCCATCTGACGCGACCGCCGCGGCCGCATCCGCCCTGCCCGGCACGACCGGGGTGACGGCGCCCGACGGCGCGCGTACGCTCCCGGAGGCCGGTGCCGCTCCCGGCACGGACACCGCTCTGGCGCAGGACATCGCTCCGGCCGCCGCCACGACGAAGCCCGAGTCCCCGCCCGAGCCCGAGTGTGAGCCCGGGCCCGAGCCGGAGTCCCAGGACGGGCCCGAGTCCGAGTCCAAGCTCGAGTCCGTGCCGGTGTCCGAGGTGGGGCAGGGCGCGCGGGGCGGCGGCGCGAGCGATGGTGACGAGGCGCGCGGGGCGGGTGGCGCGGACGAGACCGCGACCGCGACGGGTGACGGGGTGCCGGCGAAGGGCGGTCCCCAGGCCGGCGCAGGCGCGCCGGGACGCGAGCCCCGGCGCGTGCTGACGGCCAGGGTCGCGGCGGCCGTGGCCGGAGGGCTGGCGCTGTTCGCCGCCTTCCCGCCGCTCGACTGGTGGTGGCTGGCCCCGCTGGGCATCGCCCTGATCGTCGCCTCCCTTCACGGCACCCGCCCCAGAAGGGCCGCCTGGCTCGGCTACGTCGGCGCCGCGGCGTTCCTGTTCCCCGGCGTGGCGTGGGTGCGCACGATCGGCGACGACGTCTGGCTCATGCTCGTCGGCGCGGAGAGCCTCTTCTACGCCGCCATGGCCGCCGCGGCGGCGCTCGTGTTCCGCCTGCCCGGCTGGCCGATGTGGTTCGGTGGCCTGTGGGTGGCCATGGAGTGGCTGCGCGGCCTGGTGCCCTTCGGCGGGTTCCCGTGGGCGCGGGTGGCCTTCAGCCAGGGTGAGTCGCTGTTCACGACCTACGCGGCCCTGGGCGGCGTGCCACTGGTGTCGTTCGCCGTCGTGTTGTGCGGCGCCCTGCTGGCCCACCCCTTCCTGTCGCGCGGCGGGCACGTGCCCTGGCGCAGGGCGGCTCCCGTGGCGCTGGCCCTGGCCGTGCCCGTGCTGAGCCTGGCCGTGCCGCGGCCGGGCGACGAGGGCCGTACCGTCAACATCGGCATCGTGCAGGGCAACGTCCCCGGCCGGGGCATGAACGTTCTCGGCGACGAGCCGGCCGTCGTCCTGCGCAACCACGCGAACGAGACCAAGCGCCTGGCCCAGGCCGTACGCGAGGGCAGGCTCCCCAAGCCCGACCTGGTCGTCCTGCCGGAGAACTCCACCGACATCGACCCCTACCGCGACCAGTTCGCCCGTGAGATCATCCACGACTCCGTGCGGGACGTCGGGGTTCCCACGCTCGTCGGCGCGGTCGTGGCGATCGGCGACGAGCACCGCGCCACCCGCAGCCTCGTGTGGGACCCGGTGACCGGAGCGGGCGACTATTACGACAAGCAGCACCTGGTGCCGTTCGGGGAGTTCACGCCGCTCAAGGAGATCGTGCTGGCCCTGTGGGAGCGGGCCGGCCTGGTGGGCCGGCAGTCGGTGCCGGGCGACGAGCCGGGCGACCTGAAGATGGGGCCGGTGACGATCGGCGCGGTCAACTGTTACGAGGTGGCCTACGACGGCACCGTGCGCGAGACCGTGCGTGCCGGGGGCACTCCCCTCGTGGTGCAGACCAACAACGCCAGCTACGCCCTGTCCAATCTGCCGCCGCAGCAGCTGGCGATGTCCAGGCTGCGCGCGGTGGAGCACAACAGGGCCGTCGTGACGGCGGCCACGACAGGGATCTCCGCGTTTGTCACGCCTGACGGTAAGGTCTCCTGGCAGACCCGCGAGCTGGTCGCGGACATGAACGTGGTCAAGGTGCCCGTACGCACTGAGAAAACGCTTGCAACCAGGGTGGGGGCGTTTCCTGAGTGGGCAATGATGGTGATGGGAGCGGCGGCGGCCGGAGTCGCCGTGTGGCGTGGCAGGCGGCGAGAAGACCGGATGAGGAACGACTGACATGGAGACTCTCGGCCGGGTGCTCGTCGTCGTGCCGACATACAACGAGCGCGACAACCTTCCCGTGATCGTCGAGCGGCTGCGGGCCGCCGTGCCGGCGGCCCACGTGCTCGTGGCCGACGACAACAGCCCCGACGGCACCGGCGAGATCGCCGACGGGCTGGCCGCCGGCGACGACCACGTGCACGTCCTGCACCGGCCCGGCAAGCAGGGCCTCGGCGCCGCGTACATCGCCGGGTTCCGCTGGGGCCTGGACGAAGGCTACGACGTGCTGGTCGAGATGGACGCCGACGGCTCGCACCAGCCGGAGGAGCTGCCCAAGCTGCTGGAGGCGCTGGCCGACGGGGCCGACCTGGCGATCGGCTCCCGCTACGTGCCCGGCGGCAAGGTGGTCAACTGGCCGCACCGGCGCGAGATGTTGTCCAAGGGCGCCAACATCTACACGCGGGTCATGCTCGGCCTGGCCGTGCGCGACGCGACCGCGGGGTTCCGCGCCTACCGCTCGGCCACGCTGGACAAGGTGGGGCTGGCGGGGGTGGAGTCGCAGGGCTACTGCTTCCAGGTCGACCTGACGCTGCGCACGTCACGGCACGGGCTGCGGGTGGTCGAGGTGCCGATCACATTCGTGGAGCGTACGGTCGGCAAGAGCAAGATGAGCGGCAAGGTCATGTCCGAGGCGCTGTGGCGGATCGGGCTGTGGGGTGTCACGGGCCTGCCCAGGCGCCTGCGTGGCAGGCGCGGCCGCGACTAGACCGTTCTCGGGACGCTCGGGACGCTCGGGACGCTCGGGACACGGGGGCGGCGCCATGCCGCACGACGCGCTCCGGGTGCCCGCCGCACGGTTCGCGCGTGGTTCGCCGCGGGACCGCGCCTGGAAGTTCTCGCCGCTCGTCTCCGATCCGCCGCCGGGCGGAACGGTTCGGCGGCGCCGGGCGTTGTTCCTGCTGTACGCGCGTGTGGAATCGAGGAAACGATGCGGCTGCTGCTCTTCCTGGCCTTCCTGCTCTTCCCCGTCCTGGAGATCTGGCTGATGTTCCAGGTCGGGGCCGCGATCGGCGGGCCGGCGACCGTGGCCCTGCTCATCGCCGGCAGCCTGCTGGGGGGCTGGCTGATGCGCCGCGAGGGGCGCAGGGCCTGGCGGGTCCTTCAGGAGTCGATGCAGACCGGGCGCATGCCCGAGCGCGAGCTGGCCGACAGCGGCCTGATCCTGGTGGGCGGCGGGTTGCTGCTGGTGCCGGGCTTCGTCACCGACGTCCTCGGGCTGGCGTGCGTCCTGCCGGTGACGCGGCCGCTGATGCGCCGCCTGGGCTCGTCGTTCTTCGAACGCAGGGTGAAGCGCATGGCCGAGGCCTCCCCGTACGCCGGCATGTTCCCGCCGGGCGGTGACTTCCCCGGCACCGCCTCTCCCGATGAGGGCGCGCCGAAGGGCGCCCGGGTGGTGCACGGCGAAGTGATCCGCGAAGACCGCGAACCCTGACGTCACCGCACGAGAAAACCCCCGGGCGCATCGCCCGGGGGTTTCACCGTGAGAGGAGGTCAGGCGCTCTTACGACGCTGGGCTCGCAGTACGGCGAGCCGCTCGTTGAGCACCTCCTCAAGATCTTCGATGGATCGCCGCTCCAGGAGCATGTCCCAGTGTGTCCGCGGCGGCTTGGTCTTCTTCGATTCCGGCTGCTCGCCGTCCACGCGGACGGCGGTCGCACCGCACATGCGGCACTCCCACGTCGCGGGGATCTCGGCCTCTGCGGCAAGCGGAACCTCGAAGCGATGCCCCTTGGGACAGGTGTAGGACACCTCCTGGCGTGGGGCCAGATCCGTGTTACGGTCGTTCTCATAGCTGGTTGCCCCGAGCCGGGTGCCACGAAGCGCGCGCTCGCCCATGTTTAAATGCCTCCTACAGGGCCCCCATGCGTGGGGGGTCTGTCTCCCACGGTGTCTAACGCTTGGTACCGTGATGGGATTCCCACCCGCGAGGTGATCCAATCGCGGTTGGGGCCTCGGTTCTTGCCGCGAGGCCCGGCCGCGGGTCTCCTGGCCGGGGGGTTCGGGGGTTCCTGGCCAGCTCAGCGCGTACACACGGCGGTTTCAGCCGGTTGTTCGGCCCGTGGCCGGTTTCCCGCGACGCCCGTTCAGAATCGCCGCCGCGAGCCACAGCCCGCCGGCCATGACGAGGGCGCCGTGCGCGATGCGCAGCGGATAGGGCCCGAAGAACTGCGGGATGAACAGCACGAATCCCAGCGCCGTCACCGTCCCGCTCCACCTGGGCAGCGTTCCCGACCGCCAGACGGACACCGCGGCCATCACCGTGCCGGCGGCGAGCAGGAGGAGCCCGGCCGCGAACATGGTGACGGGGACGGCCCCGAACCTGAACTCCGCCGCCAGCTCCATCGGCGCGGGCGCCTGGTCGCGCAGGGAGCGCCGGGCGATCACGGTCAGCCCGAAGGTCTCCGCGCCGTAGTAGGGGAGTGTCAGGCCCGCGCCTGCCCAGGTCACCGCCGCGGCCCGCAGCGACAGCCGGTCGCCGAGCACCTGGTGCAGCCCGAGCACCGCCAGGCCGAGCAGGACGAACCCGACCATCGCGGCGGAGTGCCCGGCCAGCCAGGCGGAGGAGGCCATGGCCGTGGCATCGTCCCCCGAGGGGCGGATCGCGGGATAGACGAAGAAGAGGATTCCGGCTGCGGCGAACGCCGCGGCGACCGGTTTGGGGGACATCGGTGCTCCTTGAAATGTGCGCCGCTCTTGTGTGAGAGCAATGCTCTCCATATGCGGCGCCCATGTCAAGAGCACTGCTCTCGATTCAGATCGGCTACCTCCTGTCTGGGCGGGTCACCAGCGGCACCAGTGTCCTGTCGCCCAGCCGGGTCATCGCCGCCAGCGGCTTGACGGCGGCGCCGACCAGCAGCGCCAGGCCCGGCCTGCCGGACGCGCGGGCCATGCCGGGGCCCAGCGCGCCCATCAGCGCGGTCAGCGCGGGCAGCGGCCGGATGAACAGGGTGATGTCCCTGACCAGCCCGCCGTCGTCCACCTCGACGACGGCGGCCTCGTGGATCTCGAGGTCGCCCAGCCGGGCGGTGGCGGTCAGCGCGCGGGTCCGGTCGTCACCGATGTCGCTGTGGTAGCGCATGCCGGACAGGACGCTCAGCACGACGGAGAACAGCTCGCCCACCTGGTCCTTGCCCTCGAAGGTGACCTCGGCGCTGAGCGGGGAGTGCAGGGTCACGTCGGCGGCGAGCGTGGTCATGAGCGCGTCGAGGTCGTGCGCCTCGCCGGCCCGGCGGTAGGCCGCGGCTGGTGAGTCCTGAATATGAACTGTCATGGGTTCACTTTAGCAACCCACTATCCTGGGTGCATGAACAGGTTCGGTGAGATGCACTGCTCCATCGCCCAGGCCGTCGGAGTGGTCGGCGAGCCATGGACGCCGCTGATCCTGCGCGACCTGTTCCTCGGGCTGCACAGGTTCGACGATCTGGCGGAGGACCTGGGCATCTCCCGCAATCTCCTGGCCGGCCGCCTGGAGCGCCTGGTGGCGGCGGGGGTGGTGGAGAAACGGCCGTACCAGGAGCGGCCGGTGCGTCACGAGTACGTCCTCACGGAGGCGGGCCGTGACATCGTGCCCGCCCTGACGACCCTGATGGCGTGGGGCGATCGCTGGTCCACCCCGCCGGGCGGACCGCCCGCGCTGCTGGTGCACTCCTGCGGCGAGCGTTTCACCCCCGTGGTCACCTGCCCGCACTGCGGCGGCGAGGTCACGGCCGGCACGGTGACGGCCGTGCCCGGCCCTGGAGCGGCCCAGGGGCCGGGCACGATGCTCGTCGGGACTCAGGTCGGCAAGGGAGCCGGCTGAGCGCTCAGATCCGCTCGGGGACCTCGTTGCCCGCGGCGCGGATGGCCTTGGGCAGGTTGGTCAGGGCCAGGAGCACGAAACCGAGCACGAAAAAGATGATCATGGAGACGATGGCGATGCGGTAACTGTTGGTGAGCTGCAGCGCCACCGTCACCGTCAGCGAGCCGATGAACGCCGAGCCCTTGTCGCTGATCTGCAGCAGGCTGAAGTATTCGGCCTCGCGCCCCTTCGGGATCACCTGCGAGAACAGCGAGCGCGACAGCGCCTGCGTGCCGCCGAGCACGATCGCGATCGCGAACGCCATCAGGTAGAACTGCAGGGCCTGTCGCTCGCCGACGAACATGGCCACCACCACGATCGCGGTCCACACCACCAGGCTGGCCAGCACCGTGCGCTTGGTGCCGAAGCTGCCCGCCAGCCGCCCGAGCAGCAGGGCGCCGAAGAACGCCACGAACTGCACCATCAGGATCGCACTGATCTGTACGGTTTTGTCCAGCTTGAGGGCCTCGGAGGCGAAGGCCGCGCTGTTGCCGATGACCGTCTGCACGCCGTCGTTGTAGACGAGGTAGGCGACCAGGAACAGCAGCGTCAGCGGGTAGCGGCGCAGCTCGGCCAGCGTGCGGCCGAGCTGGCGGAAGCTGCCCCCGGCCGAGCGCAGCGCCGTCGTCTCGTGCGCGGGCACCGGCCGGTTGCGCAGGCGCAGCAGCGGGACGATGGTGAAGACGGCCCACCACAGCCCTGCCGACATCATGCTGATGCGCACCGCCATGCCCTCGGCCAGCCCGAGGCTCTCGTGCTGCAGGTAGAGCACCAGGTTGAGGGCCAGCAGCAGGCCGCCGCCGAGATAGCCGATGGCCCAGCCGCGCGAGGAGACCGTGTCGCGTTCGGCCGGGGTGGAGATCTGTGGCAGGAACGAGTCGTAGACCACGACCGAGGAGCCGTAGGCCAGGTTGGCCAGGACGAACAGCACGCCGCCGAGCATGTAGCGGTCGCCCTCGACGAAGTACAGGCCCATGGTGGCCAGCGCGCCGACGTAGGCGAAGCCGCCGAGCATCTCCCGCTTGCGCCCGATATGGTCGGCCAGCGCGCCCACGATGGGCAGGAACACGATCTGCAGCAGCACCGCGACCGTCATGATCAGGCCGAAGAACGCGGCCGGCCTGATGTCGGCGCCGAGCACGTCGACGTACCCCAGCCCGGGGTTGGCGATCACCAGCTTGTCGAAGGCGGCCACGCACTGGTCGGAGGCCATGCCGGGGAAGTCCTGGGCGCAGGCGGCGGTCTTGGCGACCGGGATGAGGTAAGGGCCGAGGAAGACCGAGATGATCGTGGTGTAGAAGGCGGAGTTGGCCCAGTCGTAGAGGTACCAGCCGCGCTGCTCGCGCCGGCGGGCTGCGGGGGAGTCGTCGAGGGCCCCGGGGGGTGCGGGTGCGGGCATGGTGTCGTGTCGCTCCTATGAGGGCAGGGCGGGTGGTGCGTCGCTCTCAGGCGGCCAGCCGGCCGGGGTGCCACTGGCCGCGACGCCGGAGGACGTCGCGCAGGCCGGTGACGTTGTCGGTCATGATGCCGTCGACGCCGAGGTTGAGCAGGCGCTCCATGCGGGCGGTGTCGTTGATGGTCCACACGTGCACCTGCATGCCGATGGCGTGCGCCGTGCGGACCAGCGCCCGGGTCGTGACACGCAGGCCGCGGAAGCCCGCCGGCACCTGCGCGCACGGCACCCTGGCGCGGGACAGGCGGGCCAGCAGCCGGCCGTAGCCGGAGGTCGCGGCGGCGGCGCGCAGCGCGGCGACGCCACGCGGGCCGAGCGCCGAGCACACCTCCCTGCCCAGCGCCGCCCTGGCCAGGGCCAGGCGCTCGTCGGAGAAGGAGGTCAGGCAGATCCGGTCGTAGGCGTTGGTGCGCCGGACCGCCGCGGCGAGCGGGGCGATGGCGGCCGACTCCTTGACGTCGATGTTGAAACGGATCTCCGGCCAGGTGCCCAGCAGGTCCTCCAGCAGCGGGATCTCGTGCACGCCGGCGATGCGGGCCCGCTTGACCTCCCGGTAGGGGAGCTCGGAGATGCGGCCCCGCCGGTCGGTCACGCGGTCGAGCGTGTGGTCGTGGAAGGCGAGCAGCACGCCGTCGGCGGTCGCGTGGGCGTCGGTCTCCAGATGGGTGTATCCGAGGCCGACCGCCCGCTCGAACGCGGCGGCGGAGTTCTCCGCGTTCTCCGCCGCTCCGCCGCGGTGGGCGAAGGCCAGCGGGCCGGGGTGGTCGAGAAAGGCGAAACGACGGCTGAGCACGTCCTGAAGTATGCCCTTCCGGGTGAACGGTGCGGATTACGATTCGGGGAGATTCTCCCATTCCTGGCGGCGAGCCTCGGCCAGGGCGATGGCCGTCGCCACGGCGACGTTGAACGAGCCCACCCGGCCGACCTGGGGGATGTAGCAGACGCCGTCGGCGGCGTCGAGCAGGGCGGGGGAGCAGCCGTGGTCCTCGCTGCCGACCACCAGGCACACGTCGCGGCCGAGCTGCGCCCGGTGCAGGGGCACGGCCTCGGCGGTCAGTTCGACGGCCAGCACCGTGTAGCCCTCCTCGCGCGCGGCCTTGACCGCCTCGGTGGCCGGCATCGCCTCGTGCCAGGTGACGAGCCGCTCGGTGCCCAGCGCGGTCTTGCCCGCCTTGGGGTTGGTCGGCGGGGTCGCGTTGCCGGCGAGCCAGATCTCGTCGACGCCGAAGGCGGCGGCGCTGCGGAAGATCGAGCCGATGTTGAACGGGCCGGTGACCGACTCGATGATCAGGCCGAGGCGGTTGTGGGTGTTCCTGCGCCAGGTGCGGTTGAGCCGCTTGACGTCGGTGGGGCGCAGCTGCCTTCTCATCGGGTCACCTTCAGGATGCGGTAGGCGGCTCGGCTGGCCTCGCGGGAGGCCTGCCAGCCCTGCTCGCCGAGCCAGCGCTGCAGGGAGTCGGAGCCGAGGTGTTTCTGGACGACCAGGTGGGCCACGCCGTCGGGCGTCAGTCGGGTCAGCCACCTGGTGAGCATGTCGTGCAGGGCCTGCTTGCCGATGCGGATCGCGGGATTGGACCAGATGGCGCGGAACCTCACGTCGTCCGGCACGTCGTCCACGTGCACCGACCTTACTGTGTAAAGGCGGGCGCCCTCGGCATTGCGCGCGGTCAGCTCCAGGCTCCGCCGGTTCACATCGACGGCCCACACCGTCGCCTCCGGCGCGCGCGACGCCATGGTCAGCGCGACGGGGCCGTAGCCGCAGCCCAGGTCGAGCAGGTCGCCCTCCTGCGGCGGCGGCGGGACGCTCTCCAGCAGCACGCGCGTGCCGAGGTCGACCCGCTCGGGGGAGAACACGCCGCTGTCGGTCTCCAGCCGCAGGTGCAGGTCGGGCAGGACGAGGTCGACCGAGCCCGGCCTGCTCGCGGTCTTCGGCTGCTCGGAGAAGTAGTGGGCCACGGGGCAGAACGTTACGGGATCCTGGTGCCGAACAGCACGGCCGCTCCCGCCACCAGCAGCCCGGCCATGAGCGCGGCCACGATGAACCACTGGGTGATCTCCTGGTTGACCAGCTTGTAGCCGAGCGAGGTGCCGATCTGCTCGTAGACCTCACGCAGCTCCGTGCCGGACTCGGCGGTGTAGGCGCGGCCGCTGGTGCCGTCGGACAACGACTGCAGGGTCTGCTTGTTGACCGGCACGTTCACCGGCCGGCCGTCGATGTTGACGGTGCCCTCCTGGGTGCCGTACGCGATCGTCGAGACCGGCACGCCGGCCTGCTGGGCCGCCTCGATGGCCTCGTTGACCGACCGGCCGGAGGTGTTGTCGCCGTCGGACAGCAGCACGACGGCGGCCGGCGGCGGGTCGGTGACGGCCTGCTGGTCGAACGAGCGCACCGACTCGAGCGCGTTGAAGACGGCCTCGCCGATCGCGGTGCCCGGCCGGGTGGTGAGGTTGCCGATGGCGGTGATCACGGCCTGGTGGTCGGTGGTGGGGGAGATGACCACGTTGGCGGAGCGGGCGAAGGAGACCACGCCGACGTTGAAGCGGTCGGGCAGCTCCTTGGCGAACGCCTGCGCGGCCGCCTTGGCGGCGCTGATCCTGTCGGGGTCGACGTCGTCGGCGTCCATCGACAGCGACACGTCGAGCGCGATCATGATGGTGGCGCGGTCGCGTGGCACGCGTACCTCGCCGGCGGGTTTGGCGGCTCCGACGACCAGGAGCGACATCATCACCAGGAACAGCGCGGGCGCCACGTGGCGGCGCCAGCCTGGCCCGGCGGGGGCGACGAGGTTGAGCAGCGCCAGGTTGGTGAAGCGCACGGTGTAGCGGCGGCGGGCGAGCTGCGCCACGACATAGCCGGCCACCAGCAGCAGCACCAGCACGAACAGCCACAGCCAGGCGGGGGCGAGAAAGGTCACCAGGCCTCCTTCCCGGGCCTTGTGACCACGATAGCGTCGGTGATGGTCTCCTCGTTTCGCTCGCTCACACGGGTCTCCGGTGGGCCAGGTGGCTCATGCGGCGCTGGCGCAGGACGAACTGCGCCACGTCGAACACCCAGTCGCGGTCGGTGCGCAGCACGAGGTGGGCGATGCCGGCGCGGCGCAGGGCCCGGCGGGTGCCCTCGCGTTGCTGGGCGGCCGCTTCGGCATACGCTTGCCGGACTTTGGGGGAAAGTTGCACTTCGCGTACGTTCCCGGTCTCGGGGTCGGCGAACGCGACCCGGCCCACGTCGGGCAACTCCAGCTCGCGCGGGTCGATCACCTCGACGGCCAGCACCTGGTGGCGGGCCGCCAGGCGCCTGATGGGGCGCTCCCACGGGCGTTCGGCGTCGGGGTCGAGGTCGGGGTGGGCGTCGAGGAAGTCGGAGACGATCAGCCGCATGCCGCGCCGCCTGCGGCTGGCCGACAGCACCTCGATGCCCTCGGCAAGGTCGGGCGGGTCGGGGACGACCTGGCCGCGGGGGGCGTCCATGAGGGAGTGGAGCAGCCCGTACAGGGCGGGGCGGCCGGTACGGGCGGGCATGCGGTGGATGTACTCGTCGTGTATCACCAGCGCGCCGAACCGGTCGCCCATCCTGCTGGACAGGAAGCCGATCGCGCCGATGGCCGCCACCACCAGGTCGCGCTTGTCGGTGTCGGCGGTGCCGAAGTCCATGCTGGGCGACAGGTCGGCCAGCGCCCACGTCTCCAGCTCGCGGTCGGCGATCAGGTCGCGAACGTGGGGGATGGTGGTGCGGGCGGTGACGGCCCAGTCCATGCGGCGCACGTCGTCCTCGCCGGGCACGTAGACGCGGCTGTCGCCGGCCTCGCTGCCGGTGCCGGGCAGCAGGCCCTGGTGGGCGCCGTGCAGCAGCCCGTCGAGCCGCCGGGTGACGGTCAGCTCCAGCCGGCGCAGCGCCTGCTCGGCGGTGTTCATCGGGTCACCGGTTCTGATTCCAGACGACGACGGGCGGGGGCACGGCGTGCAGGATCTGCCGGACGACCTGCTCGGGGTCGACGCCGTCCGCCAGGGCGTCGAAGGTGAGCATCAGCCGGTGCGACATGACGTCCACGGCCACGTCGCGCACGTCGTCGGGCAGCAGGTAGTCGCGGCCCCGCAGCAGGGCCAGCGCCCTCCCGGCGGAGACCAGGCCCAGCGTGGCGCGGGGGCTGACGCCGATCTCGATGGTGTCGGCCAGCTCGTCCAGGCCGTATTCGCCGGGGGAGCGGGTGGACATGACCAGGCGCACCACGTAGTCGGCGACGAGCTGGTGGACCGAGACGTCCTCGGCGGCCTTCTGCAGCGTCAGCAGCTTGGCGGGGTCGAGCACCCGGTCGGGGACGGGCGGGGTGACGCTCATCCGGTGCAGGATCTCCAGCTCCTCGTGGGCGGTGGGGTGGGGCACCCGCACCCGGAAGAGGAACCGGTCGCGCTGCACCTCGGGCAGGGGATAGACGCCCTCGGACTCGATGGGGTTCTGGGTGGCCAGCACGATGAACGGCTTGGGCAGCGGGTGGGTGACGCCGGCCAGGGTGACCTGGCGCTCGGCCATGACCTCCAGCAGCGCGGACTGGACCTTGGCGGGGGCGCGGTTGATCTCGTCGGCCAGCAGGAAGTTGACGAACACGGGGCCGAGCTCGACATCGAACTTCTCGTTGGAGGGGTGGAAGACGCGGGTGCCGATGATGTCGCTCGGCACGAGGTCGGGGGTGAACTGGATGCGGGCGAACGTGCCGCCCACGACGGTGGCCAGCGTGGACGCGGCGAGGGTCTTGGCGACGCCGGGGACTCCTTCCAGCAGGCAGTGCCCGCGGGCCAGCAGGGCCACGATGAGTCTTTCGACCATGTGGTCCTGTCCGACGATGACACGCCGGACCTCGTCGAGACTCTGACGCAGCAGTGCCGCGTCGTTTCCGCCCGGCAACTCTTCGGCGACGCTCATGAGCCCCATTCCACCAAACGTGCCGCAAACTCGCACGACGCCACGTCTGTGCTTTCATGGCAAACGTGGCAAGTCCCCTGCAGTTCGGCGATCCGCCCCGGCTGGGGCCCTACATGGTGCGGGCCCGCCTGCAGACGGCGCCGGCCGGATTCGTGTACCTGGGCCAGGCGCCCGACGGGCGCGCCGTGTCGCTGGCGGTGCTCACCAGAGGCGCCGCGCTCGACGCCGCCGCGCGCGACCGGTTCGTGACGGCCGTCAAGGAGGCCGGCGAGAGCCGGTCGTCCGGGATGCGCGGCTGGCTCGGGCGGGCGGGCCGGCCGCGGGCCGCGGTGCTGGAGGGCGCCCCCGAGGTGCTCGACATGGACGGCGGGCGGGCGCCGTGGGTCGCGGTGCCGTACGTGCCGGGCCGGCCGGGGGCGGAGCGGTTCCTGGAGCCGGTGATGGTGGGCGGGACGCTCATCGGGGAGGCTCACGGGCCCGACTTCGTGCCGTACTGGCTGACCGACCGTGCGCCCGCGCTGCCCCGGCTGACCAGGCGGCGCAGGCCGCTGACCGAGACGCGCAAGCGGGTGCTGACGGCCGCGCTGGCCCTGGTGCTGCTGCTGCTCCTGGTGACGGCCATCCTCCTGCTGCTGGTGCTCGGCCGGCAGGACAGCGAGCCGCAGCCCAGGCAGCTGCCGCCGACGGTGTTCGTGCCGACGCCGCCGCCGACGCCGGAGACCCCCGAGCCGCAGCCCTCGCCGTCGCAGTCGCCCGAGCCCAGCCGGACCGGGCCGGGCACCCCGGGCGAGTCGCCGGGCGACGAGAGCGGCGAGGAGCCGGAGCTCTGACGCGTCGGGGCTGGTAATCCGGTTGACTCTCACGTAACGGGAGACTTTAGGGTCCTGCGCCATGGAGTTCATCATTCATGACACGTTGACGCCGATGGCGGGGATGCTGCGCGAGCCGCTCGACCGGCGGGCGGACGCGCTGCGGGAGCTGATCGCGCCGCTGCGCGACGCGATCCCGATGCCGGGCGACATCGTCGACATCCACCACAACGGCGGCGGCTTCCGGGTCGACGCCGACGACCCGCGCTACCTGCCCGCCGTCGAGCGCATGATCGAGGCGGACGTGCTGGGCCAGGTGCGGCGTGAGCTGACCCGCGCCTCCGAACGGCTGTCCGGGGCCAAGCAGGGCGACACGTTGGACGTGTGGTTCGTCATGGGCAACCCCGACAACGAGCACCTCATGACGACGGCCGGCGGCTACTACGGCATGGGCGGCGCGCCCGGCATGATCTACCTGCTGGCCTGGCCGTCCGACGAGGTGATCGGCAAGATCGCGCATCTCGCGGTGCACGAGTTCCACCACGGCGTGCGCTACACCAACGTCGAGTGGAACCCGGCCACCGTGACCGTCGGCGAGCACGTGCTGGCCGAAGGGCTGTCCGAGGCGTTCGTGCGGGAGCTGTCGGGGGCGCAGGCGATGGGGCCGTGGTCGTCGATGGTGACCGGGGAGAGGTACGACATGGCGTACGAGAAGATCATGGCGGCCTTCGACCTCGCCGGGATGCAGAACACGCCGGCGTACGTGCTGGGCGACAGCGCGACGCGCAACTTCGGGCAGGAGCCGCGCGGCATTCCCGACATGGCGGGATATGCGGTGGGGCTGCGGCTCGTCGACCAGATCCTGGCGGCCACCGGGCTGACGGCGAGCGAGGCCACCGTGCTGCCCGCCGCCGAGCTGATGAGGCGCGCGGGCCTGCGCGGGTAGTCAGCGGGAGTCAACGGGAGTCAGCGGGGGGTGTCAGCGGGGGGAGACGAAGCCGGACTCGTAGGCGGCGATCACCGCCTGCGTGCGGTCACGGGCCCCCAGCTTGGCCAGCACGTTGCCGACGTGCGTCTTGACGGTCTCCTGGCTGACGACCAGTTCGGCGGCGATCTCATGGTTGGACAGGCCCCTGGTCATCAGGCGCAGCACGTCGCCCTCGCGCCCGGTCAGCCGGTCGATGCCCGGCACCCTGGCGGGTGAGACGGTGGCCTCCTGGCGGCGTCCGGCGAGGGTGCGGATCGCGGCGGGGAACAGCAGCGACTCGCCGGCCGCGACCAGCTTGACGGCCTGCACCAGCTCGTCGGGCCTGGCGCGTTTGAGCAGGAAGCCGCTGGCCCCGGCGCGCAGCGCGTCGTAGACGTAGTCGTCGTTCTCGAAGGTCGTCACCACCAGCACCTTGGGCGGGTCGTCCAGCGCCATGAGCCGCTCGGTGGCCTGGATGCCGTCGAGTGCGGGCATGCGCACGTCCATCAGCACGAGGTCGGGGCGCTCGCGGCGGACGACGGGCAGGACCGCGGCGCCGTCGGCGGCCTCGCCGACCACGCTCAGGCCGGGCTCGGCGTCGATGATGATGCGCAGGCCGGCCCTGATGAGGTCCTCGTCATCGGCGATGACGACAGTGAGAGTCATGGACTCGACCGTAGCGGCAGGCGCGCGGAGACCGTCCACCCGGCCTGCGTGGGGCCGGCGTCGAGGTCGCCGTTGAGCAGGCGCACGCGCTCGCGCATGCCCGCCACGCCCCTGCCCCCCGAAGGGCGGGCGCCGTCGCCTCCGGCGGCGTTGGTGACCTCGAGCCGCAGCTCGCCGTCCTGGACGCCGGCCGACAGGCGCACCGGGCCCCGGCCGTGCTTGATGGCGTTGGTGAGCGCCTCCTGCAGGATGCGGTAACCCTCCCGGGAGACGACGGCGGGCACGCCGGACAGGTCGCCGACGTCCTGCCGCACCTGCGCGCCCGAGGCGGCGACGAGGTCGCCGAGATCGGCGAGCGTGGCCTGCGGGCGCCTGCCGGGCACGCCGCCGTCGCCGTCGTGCGGGCCGTCGTGCGGGCCGTCTTGGGTGCCGTCGTGGGCGCCGCTGCGGCCGTCGCGCAGCACTCCCAGCACGTGGTCGAGGTCGTCGAGCGCGGCGCGGGCGGACTGCTCGATGGCGGCCAGCGCGGTCTTGGCCGTGTCGGGGTCGCGGTCGAGCACCCGGCCGGCGGCCGCGGCCTGCAGGGTGACGACGCTCAGCGCGTGGCCGACCGAGTCGTGCAGCTCGCGGGCCAGCCGGTTGCGCTCGGCCAGCGTGCGGGCCTGCTCCTCGGCGGCGGCCAGGCGCTCGGCCGGGGTGGGGCCGAGCGGGGCGGGCGCCAGCCCGGCCAGCAGCGCGCCCGCCCCCGCGGCCACGACGACCAGCGCCGCCAGCGTCGCGAGCCCGCCCAGCGCCCACAACACCGCGTTCCACCCCGGCGTGATGACGGCGCCGAACACCGGCGTCGGAATCCCGACGAAGGGCATCAGGAGCGTGAACACCGTGAACGGCACGATCGCCAGCGTGCAGCCACTGACCACGCCGCCGATCGCCAGGTGCAGCGTGAACCAGGCGGCGGTGCGGCGGCGCTCCTGCCAGGAGCGGCCCGCCTGCCGCGGCGGCGTCTCGACGTGCGCCCCGAGCAGGCCCTGCGCCGCGTTCACCTCCAGCGCCCGCACCGGCAGGAACAGCCCGGTCACCGCCACCACGGGCAGCATCGCCACGAACACGGCGACCTGGGTGGGCAGCAGGACGTTGGCGTTCTCGCCCTGCCAGATGGCCGCGGCCAGGACGCCGACCATCATGTACGGCATCAGCAGCGCGCCGCCCAGGATGAGGCACGCCCACCGGCGCGGCAGGTTCCTTCTCACACCGGCGATTATATGTCGACGTTTATTCGCTCACAGAATAATGCGCCCTTAGAGAAATGCGCCGCCAGCGAAAAGAATCCTTAATTGGCGCCTTCCCGCACTAGCGTTTTTCGCGGAAATACCCGCACAGGAAGGTGACGATCATGACAGAGACTCAGCGCGCACAGTGGCCTGACCAGCTCAGCCAGCGCCTGCTGAAGGAGCGCATCGTCGTTCTCGGCCAGGAGGTCGACGACGAGATCTGCAACCGGCTCTGCGGCGAGCTGCTTTTGCTGGCGGCCGAGGATCCCGCGCGCGACATCACCCTTTACATCAATTCTCCGGGCGGTTCCGTGCACGCGGGGCTGGCGCTCTACGACATGATGCAGTTCGTGCCGTGCGACGTGGCGACGGTGGCGATGGGGTTCGCCGCGTCGATGGGCCAGGTGCTGCTGTCGGCGGGGGCCAAGGGCAAGCGCTACGCCCTGCCCAACGCCCGTGTCGTCATGCACCAGCCGCTCGGCGGCATCGGCGGCTCGGCCAGCGACATCGCGATCCAGGCCGAGAACATGCTCTACACCAAGCGCAGGCTGGCGGAGATCATCGCCCACCACACCGGCCAGCCCTTGGAGCGCATCCAGGCCGACTCCGACCGCGACCACTGGTTCACCGCCCAGGAGGCGCTCGACTACGGCTTCGTCGACCACATCGCAGAAGGGATGAACTGATTTGACGTCCTCCCCAGGGATGAATCCGGGAGATCCCCATACGCACGGGCCGGACCTCCCCGCGGGCGTCAGCGGCGGCTCGCGCACAGGCGCGCCGCCGCGTTCCGCACACGACGTCTCGCCCGGACGGCGAACCGTCGATCCACGCACCGCCACACGGCGGTCCGCTTCCTCCCCAGGGCTTGAGCCAGAGGGCCGGCGAAAGGAAAGTCCGATGACCGGCCGTTACGTGCTGCCCTCGTTCACCGAACGCACCTCCTACGGCATGAAGGAGATGACCCCCTACACCAAGCTGTTCGAGGACCGGGTCATCTTCATGGGCGCGCCGATCGACGACACCGTGGCCAACGACGTGATGGCGCAGCTGCTCACGCTGGAGTCGCTCGATCCCGACCAGGACATCAACATCTACATCAACTCGCCCGGCGGGTCGTTCACGGCGATGGCGGCCATCTACGACACGATGCAGTTCGTCCGGCCGGAGATCCACACGGTCTGCATCGGCGAGGCGTCCTCGGCGGCGGCGGTGCTGCTGGCGGCCGGTTCGCCGGGCAAGCGGGCGGCGCTGCCGCACGCGCGCGTCCTGCTGCACCAGCCGGCCACGGAGGGCGGTCGCGGGCAGTCCAGCGACCTGGAGATCCATGCCAGGGAGATCCTGCGCATGCGCGACCAGCAGGAGGAGATCCTGTCGCGGCACACCGGGCGGGGCACGCTGGAGATCAGGAAGGACATCGAGCGCGACCGCATCTTCACGGCCGAGCAGGCCCGCTCCTACGGGCTGGTGGACGACATCTACGCCTCCAGGAAGCGCACGCCGGCCGGGGCCCGCTGATCGCCCGGGTCCCCTCACCAGCGGCTGACGCGTGACTTGTACACTCTTGAGGTTTCTTGGGGGAAATCGGGGGAGTGGCGTGCCGCTGGAGCAGGTCCTGGTGTTGCTGTGCGCGGCCGCTGGAGCGGGGTGGGTCGACGCAGTCGTGGGCGGCGGCGGGCTGCTGCAGCTGCCCGCGATCATGATGACCGGCATGCCGACGATCGAGGCGATGGCCACCAACAAGTTCTCCTCCGTCTTCGGCACCGCGTCGGCAGCCGTGGCCTACGCGCGCTCCACCAAGGCCGACCGGCAGGTGGCGCTGCCGGGCGCCGCGCTGGCGGTGCTCAGCGCCGGGCTCGGCGCGTGGGCGGCGGCGTCGATCTCGGCCGAGGTGCTGCGGCCGGCCGTCATGGTGGTGCTGCTGGCGGTGGCGGCTTTCGTGACGCTGCGACCGGCCATGGGCGCCGTGCCGGAGCCCCACCTGCACACCCGGGGCCGGGTTGCCGCGGCCGTGGCGACGGCCGGGGTGGGCATCGCCTTCTACGACGGCATCCTGGGCCCCGGCACGGGAACGTTCCTCATCATCGCCTTCACCGCCATCCTCGGCCTGGACTTCGTCTCGGCCTCCGCGTCGGCGAAGATCATCAACATCGGGACGAACGTGGGGGCGCTGCTGGTGTTCGGGGCGCAGGGGCACGTGCAGTGGGCTCTGGGGCTGGGCATGGCGGTGTGCAACGTGGCCGGCGCCCAGCTCGGCGCGCGCATGGCGCTCAGGCGGGGCGCCGGCTTCGTACGGGTCATCCTGCTGTGCGTGGTGGCGGTCATGGTGGTCAGGCTGGGCTGGCAGCAGTTCGGCTGACCAGGAGAGGCGCCGGGGCGGCGTGGGTCAGGCGGCGGGCTCACCGGCGCGAGCGCGCAACGCCGTGGCGGCCAGGGCCACGAACGCGGCCAGCAGCGCCGGGATGGCCAGCGCCCGCGGCAGGCCGCCCAGCTCGGCGGCGGCCCCGATCAGCACCGGTCCCGACAGGAATCCCAGATAGCCGATGGCCGCCGTCCGGGCCAGGGCCCGCCCCGCGTACGCGGGGTCGCGGTGGCCGGCGGCCGAGAACACCTGCGGCACGATGCACGACAGCCCGGCCCCGAAGCAGGCGAACCCGATCACGCCCGCCACCGGATGCCCGCCGAGCAGCGCCACGCCCAGCCCCGAGGCCGCCAGCAGCCCGCAGCCGCGCACCAGCGCCACCGCCCCCAGCCTGGCGGCCAGCCGGTCGCCCGCCAGCCGTCCCGCGGTCATCGTGGCGGAGAACGCGGCGTATCCCGCGGCGGCGAACCCGGCCGAGGCGCCCAGGTCCTCGTGCAGGTAGACCGAGCTCCAGTCGGCCGCGGCGCCCTCGCCCACCAGGCAGCAGAACGCCAGCACGCCCAGGAACACGATCCCCTTGGGCGGCCGGCCGCCGGCGCCCGCGCGGGCCGAAGGGGCCGGCCGCAGCGCCCAGCGCGCCGCCCACACCGCCAGCAGGACGATCACCACACCCACCGACACGAACGTGGTCGCGGGCGTCAGCGACAGGTGCGCGAACACGCCGCCCGCCGCCGCCCCCGCGAACCCGCCGATGCTGAAGACCGCGTGGAACGACGACATGACCGGCCGGCCGGAGGCCCGCTCGACCTGCACGGCGTTGGCGTTCATGGACACGTCGAGCACCCCGTGCACCAGCCCGAACACCAGCAGCGTGCCGGCCAGCACGCCCAGGTTCCGCGCGCAGGCGGGCGGCACCAGCACCACGCCCTGCGCCAGCGCGGCCGGGATCATGACGCGGGCGCTGCCGTACCGGTCCACCAGGCGGCCCACCACCGTCATGCCGGCGACGGCGCCGGCCGCGATGGCCAGCAGGGCGAGGCTGAGCCGGCCGTCGCTGAGCCCGAGGTCGTGCTTGATGGCGGGGATGCGCGCCGTCCACGTGCCGATGGCCGCGCCGCACAGGAAGAACAGCAGGTGGACGGCCGTTCGTTCACGTCTCACCCGGCCTGCCTGACCGTCACGCCGGCCGCCGAGAGGGCCTCGCGCTCCTCGGGAGGGATGCCGGGATCGGTCACCACGACGTCGAGCCGGGAGATCGGGCAGACCGCGCCGAAGGCCGTACGGGCGAACTTGCCCGAGTCGCAGGCCACGATCACCCGCCGCGCCGAGGCGATGGCCGCCTGCTTGACGGCGACCTCGGGCAGGTCGTGCGCGGTCAGCCCGTGCTCGGCCGACAGGCCGCAGCAGCCGATCACGGCCGTGTCGAAGCGCAGCGCCTTGATGGAGCTCTCGGTGAGGGGGCCCATGAAGTTCAGCTCGCCCTGGCGTACCTCGCCGCCGGGCAGCACCAGGCGCACGCGCGGCGCGGTGGCCAGCAGCGACACCGCCTGCAGCGCCAGCGGCAGCACGGTCAGGCGGCGGCCGCTGAGGGCGCGGGCCACCTCCAGCACGGTCGTGCCGCCGTCGAGCACCACCGCCTCGCCGTCGGCGATCAGGGAGGCCACCTCCGCGCCGATGTGTTCCTTGGCCTCCACCGCCTCCCGCTCGCGCACACCGAACGGTGGCTCCTCGCCGCGCAGCAGCAGCGACAGCGCGCCGCCCCTGACCCGGCGCACCACCCCCTGCTGGGCCAGCTCGTCCAGGTCGCGCCTGATCGTCATCTCCGACACGCCGTGTTCGGCGGCCAGCTCGGCGACGGAGACGCTGTCGTTGGTGCGCAGGGCGTTCATGATGGCGCGCAAACGATCCATGTGTTCATACAAACATGACCTATGTGCGCAATACAATGTCGGGCATGCGTGCCAGCCGCCTGCTCTCGCTGCTCCTGCTCCTGCAGTCGCGCGGCCGCATGACCGCGCCCGAGCTGGCGGCCGAGCTGGAGGTGTCGGTGCGCACGATCTACCGCGACGTCGAGGCGCTGTCGGCGGCCGGCGTGCCGGTCTACGCCGACCGCGGCCCCGCGGGCGGCTACCAGCTGCTCGACGGCTACCGCACCCGGCTCAACGGGCTGACCTCCGAGGAGGCCTCCTCGCTGTTCCTGGCGGGGCTGCCCGGCCCGGCCGCCGAGCTGGGGCTGGCGGAGGTGGCCGCCAACGCCGAGCTGAAAGTGCTGGCCGCGCTGCCGCCCGAGCCGCGCTCGCACGCCTCCCGGATGCGCGAGCGGTTCCTGCTGGACGTGCCCGGCTGGTACCGCACGAGCGACGACGTGCCGCATCTGAGCGAGGTGGCCGAGGCGGTCTGGGAGCAGCGGCCGCTGCGCATGACCTACCGCCGCTGGGGTCCTCGCGATGTCGAGCGGGTGATCCATCCGTACGGGCTGGTGCTGAAGGGCGGTTCCTGGTACATGGTCGCCGCGCTGTCGGACGGCCCGCCCGGCGGCGATCCCCGTACGTACCGGGTGGCGCGCATCCTGACGGTGGAGACGCTGCCGGGGCGGTTCAGCCGTCCGGAGGGGTTCGAGCTGGGCGGGTTCTGGCGTGCCTACGCCAGGGAGTTCCGCGAGCGCATGTACACCGCCGAGGCCGTCATCAGGCTGGCTCCCGGCAGAGGCGACCTGCTGGCGTACACGATGGGCGGCGACGTCGTCGGCGCGGCGCTGGCCGCGGCGGGGGAGCCCGACCCCGAAGGGTGGCTCACGCTCACCGTGCCGGTCGAGTCCGTCACGCACGCCCGCTGGCTGCTGCTGCGCATGGGCGCCGACGTCGAGGTGCTGGAGCCGCCGGAGCTGCGGGCCCTCATGCGTGAGGCGGTCGCCGAGCTCGGCAAGCTGTACGAATAATGAGGCGAGATCCGGGTCCGGTTCTGCCAGCATTCCGGCATGTATCTTCTCGCTTTCGCCGGCGCGTGCGTCCTGGTGGCCATGGCGCCAGGGGTGAGCACGGCCGTCATCATGCGCCAGACGCTGCGCGCGGGCCGCGCCTCGGGCCTGGCCGCCACGCTCGGCAACGAGACCGGCATCCTGCTGTGGGGGCTGGGCGCGGCCTCCGGCCTGTCGGCGCTGCTGGTGGCCTCGCAGCTGGCCTACGACGTCATGCGGGTCGTGGGCGCGGTGGTGCTGGTCGTCATGGGCGCGCAGGCGCTGTGGCAGGCCCGCAAGGGGGTGCCACCCGCCGAGGGCGAAGTGGTTCCCGGCCTGCGCGGGCCCTACCTGGCCGGGCTCGGGACGTGCCTGGCCAATCCGAAGGCGGCGGTGTTCGCGATGTCGTTCCTGCCGCAGTTCGTGCCGGCGGGGCGGAACGTGCCGCTCACGCTCGTCACGCTCGCCCTCGTGTGGGTGCTGGTCGACCTGCTCTGGTACACGCTGATCATCTGGGCCGTCGCGCGGGCGAAGGCGTGGCTGGGCCGGCCCGCCGTGCGGCGGCGGCTTGAGCAGGTCTCCGGCGTGGTGCTGATCGGGCTGGGCGTACGGCTGGCGGTGGAGTCACGATGACGATCTAGTGCGCGAGCGGGGGACGGGTGAGCCCCTGGTGCTGCTGCACTTTGGCGGCGGCCGACTCCGGCATGGGGGACGCGCGGTGGGAGGCGCTGTCCGAGCGATTCCGGGTGATCAAAGTGGATTTCCGTGGGTACGGGCGCCGCCCCTACCGCGCCGACGGGCTGTACAGCGACAGCGGTGACGTGGCCCACCGGCGATCGACGTGCCGGCGCTGGTGGTGGCCGGCGGGCACGACCTGCCGTACTTCGTGGACTCCGCCCGCCACCTGGCCGCCGAGCTGCCCCGGGCGCGGCTGGTGGAGCTGGAGTGGGCCGGTCACCTGCCGGCCCTCGAACGTCCTGAGGAGATCAGCGCGCTGCCGCTGGATTACCTTTGGTGCATGACGAACGACCTGGCGACCCTCATGAGGCAGGCGCAGGACGACGATCCGCTGCGCGCCCTGCACGCCACGACCGCGCTGCGCCGGGAGATCGAACGTCTGGAGGCGGTCCAGGTGCGGCGGGCCAGGGTGGCGGGGCTGGCCTGGGCGCAGATCGCCGAGGCGGTCGGCGTGAGCAAGCAGGCCGTGCACAAGAAGTACGGCCGCCGCTAGCTCTCCCAACGGCCGGCGAACCAGCGCAGTGCGATCTGCCAGGAGTAGCCGCGCCGGATGCGCCCGGCCACGTCGGGCGGCAGCGTGTCCAGGCCCCGGTGTTCCAGCAGGACCTCGGTGCCGCCCGCGACGGGGGTGAAGGAGACCTCGATCTCCATCCGCCCGGTCTTGTTGATCAGGTCGGCCCACACCAGGCGGTGCGGCGGATCCCAGGTGAGGACCCTGCCGGTGTCGACGTGGCCGCCGTCGGACCACAGCTCGCGCAGATAGCCGTCCTCGAAGCGGATGCCGACCGCGCGGGCGGGATCGACCCAGCTGTGGCGGCCGCGCACCCACCAGCTGTCGATCTCGTCGGTGAAGACGCGGAACGCGTCCGCGGGCTCGACGGGCACGGTGACGCTGGCCTGCACGGTGCTCATCCGCCGCGCTCCACGTGGTCCTTGAACGAGCCGAGCTGTTCGGCCCAGAACGCCTGCACCTGGTCGAGCCAGGCCTGCAGCGCCGCGAACGGCTCCTGGCGCAGGGTGTAGAGGCGCAGGCGGGCGTCGTCTCCGCCGGCTTCGGCCTGCACGAGACCGCCCGCCCGCAGCACCCGCAGGTGCCTGCTGAGGGCGGGCGCGCTCATCTCCACGGCCTGCGCGAGCTCGCCGGCCGGGCGTGGCCCGTCGCGGAGCAGGTCGATGACCTTGCGCCTGGTGGGGTCGGCGAGCGCCGCGAGCGTGCCGTCCAGATCGTTAACGTTGTTGTTAATGTTTGCCGCCTTCGTTAGGCTCTCTCCTTAACGATAGCGACAATTATTGCGGAGGTACGCTCATGGCCGCCGATCTCGGTTACTACACCCTGTCCGTCCGGGACATCGACAGGGCAGCCGCCTTCTACGGGCCGCTGCTGGGCTGGGAGTTCAGGCGCGAGCGCGACACGTACCTGCATGTCACGAACACCGCCGTGCCGATGGGCTTCGTCGCCGGCGAGCCCAGCGCGCAGCCGAACCTCTACTACCACGTGGCCGACATCGACGCGGCGGTCGAGCAGGTGCGCAAGCTGGGCGGCAGCACCGGGGAGGTGTTCGCCGGCCGGTCGGGGCGCGGTTGTTCCTGCACCGACGACCAGGGCACCCAGATCAGCCTGTGGCAGCCCGCCCCCGGCTTCGGCGGGGTGGCCGGCTGATCGCCTGGACGGCCGGGCTCGCCTCGGCCGTCAGTCTGGGGTCGCGACGGTGGTGATGCCCAGCGTGCTCGTCATGGGCAGCAGCCCCGCCTCGAACACCGCGCCAAGGAACGGCGCGACGAGCCCGGCCAGCCGCTCGGCGCGCTCCTCGCCGAGCAGCCGCCACGGCTGCGCCGCCAGCTCGTCCGTCATCAGCTCGACCCGCTCGCGCAGCGCCCGGCCCTGCTCGGTGGCCTCGCCGCCGGGGCCGACCAGGCCGCGCCCGGCCAGCCGGTCCCGCGCGGCGGCCCACTCCTGCTCGCTCCATCCGCGCCCGGCGAAGTTCGCCACGGGGGCGGCGCCGATCGCCGCGAACGACACCAGCGACTCGCACGGGTCCAGCTCCGCGGCCTGCAGCGCCGCCAGATGCCCGTCACCCCGGTGCTCGCGCAGTACGGTGGCGGCCTGCCACAGCACCAGGTGCGGCTCCTCGGGCCAGGGCAGATCGAGGTTGGCCGCGGCGAGCGGGCGCCCCGCCACCGTCACGCTCTCGGCCGCCCGCTTGGCCAGCTCCGCCGCCTCGGCCGCCTCGGGTCCGACCGCCTTGCCGCCCATCAGGTCGCGGTACGTCCTGTCGACCGCCGCCAGCCGGGCCGCCAGCACCTGCCCGGGCGTGGCCACCTCCCACACGGCCGGCACGTGCTCGGCCACCGTCCGCGGACTGAAGCTGTAGCACGCCGCCGTGGCCAGCCCCGCCCCGGCCCGCCCGAGCGGGGCCGAGCGGTAGGCGAAGTAGCTCGGCCAGCGCGATTCCGTGTCGTATCCGAGGGCCGCGGCCGCCTCGGACGCTTGGGGGGAGAAGTACACGGCCGCGTGGACCGGCTCGAGCTGGTGCCACATGCGGCGGGCCAGCCTGGACAAGACGCTCATGACGCATCCTCACTGTCTAGATAAGGTATGACGGTGACGATAGAGGTATGGCGCATCACTGGTCAATCACAAATAGACAGTTATGTCGGACGGTGGGTGGAGCTGGCTGTCCTGCTGGTGAACGAACTGGCCGTCACCCAGGCCCGCGGCCGCCCGGTCGCGCCGCTCCCCGCCCGGCCCGCGTACCCGTCCGCCGGGCCGCCTGCCAGGTTGTCTGCCGGGCCGTCTGCCGGGCCGTCTGCCGGGCCGTCTGCCGGGCCGTCTGCCGGCCAGGCCGGGCAGGCCGGGCAGGCTGGGCCGCTCGCCGGGCGGCGCGTCGCCCTAGAAGCCGCCTTCGCCCGGAGCGCCTGGACCCCCGCCCCACCGCCCCGCCCGGGCCTGCCAGGCACCGGCTCGGACACCACCTCTGCACCGGACACCACCTCCGGGCGTTCTGGGTCTGACGCTGCCTCCGGCTCGCGCACCGCCTCCGGCGCGGGCGTCAGGTCTGGGTCGGCCACCCCCTCCGGCGCGGACGCCAAGTTTAGGCCGGACACCACCTGCGGGCCGGATATCACCCCGGGGCCGGACACTGCCTCTAGGCCGGATATCACCCTTGGGGCGGGCACCACCCTTGGGGCTGTCTCTTATACAC